>CAYVSQ010000583.1:0-30754 GCA_964453815.1 uncultured Acidobacteriaceae bacterium
TAGCTGGCGGATCCATGGCCGCAGCCTTTGCACTGTTTCGATCCAGACGTCTTCTGGCCGCTTCAGCCAATCTGCCCATTGGGCTCCAGCTTTACAGCGTGCGCCAGGCGCTTGCGCAGGATTACCCTGGGACCTTGCAGCAGGTCGCGAACATCGGCTACCGGGAGGTCGAGGCTGCCGGCTTCTACGGCCATAGCGCGTCCGAAGTCAAACAACTGATGGCGAATGCCGGCCTGAATTGTATCAGCGCGCACTATTCCCTCGCCGATCTCCTTAAGGCGGAAGATGCGACGATCGATTATGCAAAGACCCTGGGACTTCAATACATCATCTGCTCTGCGCCCTCCGTGCCTGATCCATCCCGCTTCGCACACACACCGGGCGGAGCCTGGCAGGGCATGCAGCACGGTCTGCCTCTCGATGACTGGAAGTGGAATACAGATCAGTTCAACCGCCTGGGCAGGAAATTAAAAGTCACAGGGCTTCAGTTCGGTTATCACAACCACACCATGGAATTTCGTGATCTGGGCGACGGGATGACCGGCTTTGAGGCGCTGCTCAAGTACACCGATCCCGCGTATGTGACCCTCGAGCTCGATTGCGGATGGGTGATTGCTGCCGGACAGGATCCCGTAGAGATACTTACCAAGCATCCCACGCGATTCTCTATGCTGCACATTAAGGACCTGAAACCCTTACAGGCCAACCAAGAGCCCGGCCAGCGCATATCGACGGAATTGGGACATGGGGTCGTTGACTACAAACCAATCTTCGCTGCTGCCAGATCTGCCAACATTCGCCATGCCTTTATTGAGCAGGAAGACTTCGACAAACCTGTCTTCAATGCGCTCAAGATCGACTTCGAATCCATGCAAGCTATGGAATCAGGTGGCACAGCGGTTGGAGCCAACAGCCAGGTCGATAAGAAGCTTCCCGACGAGAACAGGAAGTAGCAAAACTGTCTGGCCTAAATGTGGCAGCTGACTGCGCCGCGCTTCTCAAGGTATTTCTGGTGATACTCTTCGGCGCGCCAAAAGGTCTCGGCCGGGACCACCTGCGTGACAATCGGCTTCGAGAAGCGCTTCTCTCCCGTTAGCCGCGCGATCGTCTGCTTTGCGGCCGCTTCCTGCTCGGGAGAGTGGTAGAAGACCACACTGCGGTATTGCTTGCCCCAATCCGGGCCCTGGCGGTTGAGCTGCGTCGGGTCATGCAGCTCGAAGAACAGATCGAGCAATTGCTCATAGCTCACCTTCGCGGAGTCATAATCCATCTCGACGACCTCGGCATGACCTGTCGCATCGGTACAAACGTCCTTGTAAGTCGGACTTTGGAGCATGCCACCTTCGTATCCGACGGCAGTCGCCGTCACGCCGGGAACCTGCTGAAACCGCGCCTCAACACCCCAAAAACAACCTGCCCCAAACGTAGCTTTGGCCATTGCTAAACCTCCATTGCTGTCTCTTTCCGTTGCGCGGCGGACAGCATATCGCCAGCTATAGATGCGTCGGAAGACCGCCAAGATGCTTTACTAGGAGCGCGGTAACCGTCTGGCAGCCCGAGAAACAGGTCGTTGGCCGCTCCTCTTCGCTGAAGTATGTCGGGCGGGAGCCTTCTTGAGCCGCGCCGCAGAGGGAAGAGCTCTTTCTCTTTTTGGCTCGCGCAGTGTTCTGGCCGGGGGCTTGGCCCGCGAAGCCCGCTTCAGCTTCTCCACTTCCTGTTCTGTCAGCTCGCGCACCTTGCCCGGCTCGACATCCAGAACCAGGGGTCCAAAGCCGACACGGCGGATCTTCTCGACGTGGTGGCCGATTTCCTCAAACATTTTACGGATTTCGCGATTGCGCCCCTCGATCAGGATCAATTCATACCAGGGATTCTCGCCCTCGCGCACCAGTCGAACCCTTGCCGGAGCAGTCAGGACACGGCCCTCATGCGTGCCCGGCTTGCCGCGCTCGATCATCAGTCCCGTGCGCAGCTGATCGAGATCTGATTCCTTCGGTTTGCCGCTCACTTTGACGAGATAGGTCTTCTCAACTTTCGCGGTCGCCCGCGTGAGGGCGTTCGCAAGCTCTCCGTCATTGGTCATCAGCAGCAGACCTTCGCTCGCGTAGTCGAGCCGTCCTACGGGAAAAACACGCTCCCCGCCGCGAATCAGCTGCATCACTGTGGGACGATTCTCCGGGTCGCTCATCGTCGTAACGTAGCCCTTCGGCTTATTAACCACGTAGTAGCGGAGCCGTTCCGGGCCTTGCAGCAGCTTGCCATCCACACGGATGTGGTCGCCCAACGCATCAGCTTTTGTGCCCAGCTCGGTCACAATCTTCCCGTTAACCTGCACGCGACCGGTGAGAATCAATTCCTCAGCCTTGCGCCGCGAGCAGATTCCGGCAGCGGCAATGATCTTTTGCAGCCGCTCGCCGATCTGGTCCCCGTCCTCAACCATCAGTCCCCTTCACCCGGCTGGCCCACAGAGGCTGTGGCCTCGCCGGCGTCCACCATGTGAGTCGGCTTTACTTCGGGTTCAACCACCACGCCGGGAAGATCGGCGAATTCACGCTGGCCAGTCTCCTCGCTTACCCCCACGGCGGCGATTGCGGCCGCTTCGACTTCAGAGTCATCCTCATCGCGATTCGTCTCGACATTCTCAGGGTGTTCGTCATCCGCTTCACCTTGCACGAACGGCAGCAGTTCGGCAGAAGCATCGAGACTCTCCGCATCCGCCAGTTCGCCTGCCATCTTCTCAAACTCTTCGATCGATGGCAGCTCGTTCAGGTCTTTCAACCCAAAACGAAGCAGAAATTCCTTCGTCGTTTTGTAGAGAATCGGCCGCCCAATCACATGCTTGCGGCCTGCCGTGGTAATGAGTTTGCGGCTGATCAGGGAGCCGAGTACGCCGCCGGAATCTACTCCGCGAATCTCGCTCACCTCTGGAGCTGTTACCGGCTGTTTGTAAGCAATCACGGCCAGAGTCTCCAGCGCCTGCAGGGACAGCTTCATCGGCGGTTTGAGGCTCTTCACAAAACCGCGCACGGAGTCGTGATACTCGGCCCTTGTGGCCACCCGATAGCCGCCGGCAATCTCACGAATCTCCATGCCGCGGTCGCCTGTGTCGTATTCGGCGATGAGGCCGTTGACCACTCGGCGAAGCTCATCGCGCACTTCGCGGTCGCGCAGACGCGCGGCTTGCTTGACATCGTCAGCGGAAGCCTCTGGAGCCTCGGCAGCAATCTCGCTCAATACCGGCAGTGGCGACTCCCAGCCCAGACCTGGTTCCGGAGCGGTTGCGGCAGATATGACGGCGGCTGCTTCCGCGGCCTGTTCGGCCAACCGGATGCGCCGTTCCTCGAGTGCTTCTTCGTGGAAGAGAGCAGCAAGCTGCGCCAGCGTGACAGGTTCTTCCGCTGCATAAATGACGGCTTCGATCTTGGCTTTCAGACTCATGGGGTCGGATATAAATCACACGCCCGGAAAAATGAAAACGGCGCTTCTCAGATACTACAGAAGCGCCGTTCATTCGTCAGGATCAGGCCGGTCGATGTTCTTCCGGTCCCATATTCGCTACATGAACTGCCGCATCGTCCAGAAGAGCCCGGCCGCAAGCAGCGCGGCAGCTGGTAAGGTGAAAACCCAGGCCATAGCGATATTGCGAATAGTGGAGAACTGCAGGCCGCTGCCATTTGCCAGCATGGTCCCGGCAACGCCCGAAGAGAGCACGTGAGTCGTAGAGACAGGCATGTGGAACTGGTCAGCCGCGATGATCGTGACAGCCGCGACGATTTCAGCCGAGGCGCCCTGCGCATAGGTCAGGTGATCCTTACCGATCTTCTCACCGACGGTGACGACGATGCGCTTCCAGCCGACCATTGTGCCCATCCCAAGCGCCAACGCGACCGCAACCTTCACCCAGAGCGGAATAAACTTGGTTGAAAGATCGAGGTGCTTCTTGTAATTCGCCAACACCGCATTCTCCGGCGAGGTGAATTTGGGATTGCCGGACTTGGCCATCAGGCGCAACGCTTCGCTCTCGACATACATGTCATTGCGAACATTCCCTTGCTGGCCGGCCGGAACATCGGCGAGTGTCTTATACTCCATTACTTCATGCTGGATCTCGAGCGCCAGCTGCCGACCGGCCAGCATGGTGTTGGGCGTGAACTGCTTGGTGCGGATGTAGTCCGTCAGATCGCTACGCGCATCCCCCATGACTGCGTCCGGGGAAACGTAGCCGGAGAGCACATTTGCAGCCTGCTGCGAGACAGCGGCGAAATCCTGCACCTGGGTATAGCCCATTGCGTGATTCAGCGCCCAGGCCGCTGGAACGGTTCCGATGAGGATGAGCATGATCAGGCCCATGCCCTTCTGCCCGTCGTTTGATCCGTGGCCGAAGCTCACGCCGGTACAGGTGAGAACCAGCAGGCCGCGAATCCACAATGGTGGCGGAGTATCGCCCTTCGGGGATTTATAGAGCTCCGGCTTCTTAACCAGTGCTTTCAAAAGCAACAGCAAAAGAGCCGCACAGACAAAACCGACAACCGGCGAAATCAGCAGCACCTTGAAGACATTACTAACCTGCGCCCAATCCACGCCGCTCGTCCCGGTCTTGGCGCTCATGAGCTGATTCGCGAGGCCGACTCCGATAATCGAGCCGATTAATGTGTGCGAACTCGAAGCGGGCAATCCGAGCCACCAGGTGCTGAGGTTCCAGATGATGGCGGCGAGCAGTAGAGAGAAGACCATGGCAAACCCGGCGCCCTTGCCCACCTGCAGAATCAACTCCACCGGCAGCAGCGTCACGATCGTGTAGGCCACCGCGCCCGATGAAGTGAGCACGCCGATCAGGTTCCACATACCTGACCAGACCACGGCGACGTGCGGTTCAAGCGAATGTGTATAGATTACGGTGGCGACGGCGTTCGCCGTGTCATGAAAACCGTTGACGAACTCGAAGCCCAGGGCGGTAAGCAGGGCGAAGCCGAGCAGAATATACTCCCACACCGACTCCAGGGGCGTTCCGTAAAGATCCTTCGCGATCTGCGAAATGATGTAACCCGCGCCAGCCAGCAGAACTAACCCAAAGATGGCCATGCCAATCTTGCCGGGAGACTTATTCAGCTTATGCTGTACCGACGATGTACCGCCGGCGTGTTCCGGTGAAATAGCTACGCTTGCTGCCTGGTCCATAGAAATCGCTCCTGAGATCGCCTTCTGGGGGGTTCGTTAGCAAGCTATCAGGTGGAATCGCACCTGCGGATGAAAATGCGATCAGGCTTTGTGAATATTTGATGAAGGCGAGATGAATGGCTAAGATTGCGCACTACGACCAGTCGTCGCGAATCTGGCTCATATGCTCATTCAACACTTCTTCGAACTGCTCATGCTTTTTCACAAAAATTTCGCTAAAGTTTCGATCCTGCCGAAGCAGAATCGCCTGTAAGCGCACCAGCTCAAGCAGTGCCAGGAACATAGCTATCACTGAGCTCTGTGATTTCGTATTTGCCAGCAACTTACTGAGGGCAACCGGCTTGTCCTCCATCACCAGGCGGCGACGCATATAGTCGATCATCTGGCCAACCGTAACTGTGTCCTCTTCTACATCGAGGATTGGCCGATTCTTCACGCGTTCCAATATTTCCCGCAAGACACGCACCAGGTCCATTGTGTCCGCCGCGATCTCCGGCTCCGTCTCCTCAGCATCGCGAAACTCCCTGATGCCGGGATTGGTCCAGGTGGCTTCCTCAATCTGTTGCTTTGCGTGTAGCATCTGTGCGGCATTCTTGAAGCGTTCGTGCTCCAGGAGCCGCTCCACCAGTTCGCGCCGGGGATCATCCTCTTCGCCATCCGGCGTCTCGGCCGGTGTGCGCGGCAGCAGCATCCTGCTCTTGATATGAATGAGCAGCGCAGCGGTGTAGATAAAGTCGCCGGCAACGTCCACGTCTGTTTCCTTCAGGTGCTCGACGTAGCCGAGAAACTGCGCTGTGATCTTTGCGATTGGGATGTCGTAGATGTCGATATCCTGCTTGCGGATCAGGTCCAGGAGCAGGTCGAGCGGCCCGTCATAGACAGTCCCTACGCTAACCGAAAAGGGGAACGCCGAGTCGGCGTCCTGTTTGTCCTTCTTCGGCGTTGGGTTTGGCGAAGTCCGCTGAGCAGACGGAGCAGATCCTACCTTAGCAACGGGCATCTCCGGCGACGGAATAGGTTCTCCGGCCTTGTTCTGTTCTTCAGTCATCGCGTTGCATCTACCAGGTGCTCGCTCAGGCCCATGGCGGCGCGAACTTCCTGCATTGTCTGCTCAGCACGCGCCGTCGCGCGCTTGCGCCCGTTTTCCAGAATGCCTTGCACCAGACTCGGATCGTTCTCGTATTTGCTGCGCCGCTCCTGAATGGGAGTAACTTCCGCGACGATCGCATCCGCTACCCAGCTCTTGCACTCAATGCAGCCGATGCCAGCCGTAGTGCAGCCTTCGCGTGCCATCTGCTGCGTTTCCGCGCTGGAAAAAACCTTATGCAGATCGAAAACCGGACAAACCTCGGGATTGCCAGGGTCCGTACGCCGCACCCGCGCCGGATCTGTGACCATCGGCTTCAACTTCTGCCGGATCACAGGTTCTGGATCGGTAAGGAGAATCGTGTTGCCGTAGCTCTTGGACATTTTGCGGCCGTCAGTGCCGGGGAGTTTTGGAGACGGTGTAAGGAGTACTTTTGGCTCAGGCAGGACAATCGACTCTTTGGAGCAAAGCATCTGATCAGAAATTCCTTCTCGATAATTGAGACCTAATGAAGGATCCCCTCCGGGATAAAACCGCAAATAATCCGGTTCTTCGGCCATTTCGCGAATCTGATCACGAGTCAGACCCCTAACAGGGGCGGCTCGCACGATGGGATCCTTCGGATAAAGAAAGTTGAATCGCCGCGCCACTTCTCGCGTGAGTTCTACGTGTGCAACTTGATCCTGACCCACGGGAACAAAATCAGCCTGATAAATCAGAATGTCTGCGGATTGCAGCAAGGGATATCCGAGAAACCCATACGTCGCTAAGTCTTTATCTTTCAGCTGCTCCTGCTGATCCTTGAAGCTCGGCACGCGTTCCAGCCAACTGAGAGCGATGATCATTGAGAGCAGCAGATGCAGTTCCGCATGCTGCTTCACCTCGCTCTGCACAAAAAGAACACAATTCTCAGGATCAAGCCCCGCTGCCAGAAAATCCAGCGCGACCTCACGCGTATTGCTTTTCACTTGTGACGTGTCGGCGTAGTCCGTCGTCAGCGCGTGCCAGTCAGCGATAAAGAAGTAGCATTCATACTCACGTTGCAGCCGCACCCAGTTGTAGAGTGCGCCCATGTAGTTGCCCAGATGGAGCTTGCCGGTGGGGCGCATGCCACTCAGCACGCGCTTCCTGGAATCAGAAGAAGAAATCGACACCCTGGTCCTTTACTCGAAAAATACTCGTCCCATTGTACGGAAAGAATCAGAGGGAGAGCAGGACGGCATTTATCAGAGCCAGCGCCGGACCAACAAAAAACATGATCACGGGAGCTCCGACAAATAGGATCAGGATCAGGCCGATCATGCCCAGCGAGTCGTAAATGCGCAGTGCATTGTAGGGAAGCATGTGGCGAAAGATATGCGACCCATCGAGCGGCGGAATCGGCAAGAGGTTGAAGACCGCGAGCAGCAGGTTCACCTCAAGGCCGAGATAAAGAATGATGGCCATCGGGAAAATTACCGGGCTTGTGGTCATTAGATCTTGATTTACAGGCCCACCGGCGAGGGCATGCACAGCCTGCGTACCTACCGCACTCGACTTGGCCAGAACAATAAGCGCAATTGTAGCTGCCAGCGCCGCGGAAAGGTTGCTCACAGGCCCGGCCAGAGTCGTCAATATATCGTCACGTGTGATGCGCTTGAAATTTCGCGTATTGACCGGTGTCGGCCGTGCCCACCCAATCAGAAATCGACCGTAGCCAGGCAAAAATAGCATTGCCAGCGGAATCAATACTGTTCCGATCGGATCGATGTGCTTGATGGGATTGAGTGTCACCCGGCCAAGCATCCTGGCCGTCTGGTCACCTAAACGCGAGGCCATCCACGCATGTGCAGCCTCGTGAAGACTGAGCGCGAAAACAAGGATCGCAAACTGAAAAATCTTAATAACAATGGCTTGCTGACTCATGGACAACAGTGATGGTAACAGGGCGAGCACAACCACGCACGGCGCCTGCCTCGATTCAACATAGGTTAGTCACATTCCGGCTGTTCATGTTTGGGAGCCGGCACATCACTCCTGTCCTTGAACTGCGTAGCCCGATCTTTGGTCTTCAGTTGCTTCGCGGGTATGCCGCCGGCAATGGAGTGGTCGCCAATCTCCTTCGTCGCCAGGCTCATTGCCCCCAGCATGGCATCTTCGCCCACGCGCACGCCAGCCATCACCGAGGCGTGATATGTCAGCCGCGCCCGGGGGCCTATCTCGGTTATGCGATTCTCAACAATCCCGGAATCAATCGGATCGTGTGCATGGGAATAAACGGCCGCATAGTCCGATATCGATGTCCCTTTTCTGATGATCAGCTCGCCACGATCGTCCAGCATCACATACTTGTGGATGACGCAGTCATCCTCAATCGTAAGGTTGTAGCCATAGCTGAACTCGACCCCGTGAAATATCTTTACGTTTTTCCCGATCTTTTTGAAAATGTGTTTGCCCAGCATAGCCCGAAAGCGGAACCCGAGCCAGTGGTTCAGCGCCACAGGCGAGTGGTCGAACATGTGCCAGAACCAGATGAGCGGCTTGATACAGGCATACCGCTGTGCATCGATGTCACCGTAGTACTCGGGTTCAAGCGTGACGTTGGCCGAGTCCAGCGATAACTGCAGCACATTGAATGGGAGCTCGGTGGTAAGGGTGAAATTGAGCCTTCCACCATGGGGATGTCCCAGCAACAACTGGTGCAGATTGTCTCTTACCAACTCAGCGCGCAGGAGCGGCTTTTTGTGCTTGGTGAACTCCTCGTCCAAGTAGTCGATCCAACGCGTGTAGACTTCTACAGCTTGGCGTGTGGGCTTAAGGTCGCGATATTGGTAACGGGGCATGTTTATCCTTGCGAAGAAAATCTCCGGCCTCTAGCAGAGTACGCCGTAACTCCTGTCTGATGCGTGGCAACGGCGAAAGTCGCAGGGTCACTCAATCGCGAAGACAGCATAGACAGTGGCGGATGTCTCAATTTGCCGCGGGTTGATGGCCAGAGGAGCGGGCCCCGTGAAGGCGGCTTCATTTTGAAGCTTCGCGAATTGCTGCAGGCGAACCACGGGCTGAGGGCTCTCCGGCGCCTGATTGCTGGCGAAAATCAAACCCGCCAGCTTGACGTTCAGACCCTGCGCCATCTGCTGCGCGATCGCCTGCGCCTTAGCCAAAGCATTCGCAGCTGCCTTTGCCTGCAAGGCATTCATATCGCGGTATTGCCAATCGATCTGGCCGCTCTGGTTTGCGCCGGCCTCAACGGCGATGTGCAGAACTTTCGCAGCATCGTCAGGCCTCGTCTTCACTGTCCAGGACTGGTTGAGCAGGAACTGCCTCTTGTCTCGATCCATCTGCGATTCCTGCGGATCGTGATAAGGGTTCCGTTGCAGATTCTGGTTCTCGCTCTCTATTGCCTTGTCAGGAACACCGGCTCTTTTGAGAGTATCCATGATGGCATTCGAGATTCTTGATCCATCGGCATACGTAGACGGCTCATCCGGTCCGAAGGCCTGAAATCCGACGTGCACGACCGCAAGGTCTGCGTCCGTCGTCGCCTTATCAGTCGCGGTCACCGCTATCGTACGGTTGTTTTGGTTGACCTGAATCGTCTGGGCCAGCAAGCAGCTTGCAAATGCTGCAAACAAAGCAAACAAAGATATCGGGCGAATCGTTGAACCTTTCATCTGGACTCCACAAGGTGTAGTAACGAAAAAACTTTACACCTCAGGAAATCCGCAAGCCATTATTTCCGAAGTTACGCAACCTATTCACCGTCTCCCGCACCGCGCCCGAATCGATCGCCTCCGCGCCCCGTGCAACGCCTTCGCGCAAATCCATGGCAACGCCTGACGCAAGCAGAGCCGCTGCCGCATTGAGCAGGACAATGTCACGCTTCGGTCCTGGCTCACCATCAAAAATTCGATCAAGAGTCGCCGCGTTCTCCGCAGCCGTCTCAGCTCCTGCCAACTCTGTGAGTAGAGCCCTCTTCAATCCGGCCTCCTCAGGAGTCAATCGAAAAAGTCGGACGCTTCTCCCTGTTCCCTGCTCCCCACCCCCGGTAACTTCCGCCACGCTGCTTTCGTCCGTCAGGGTTAACTCGTCCAGCCCGTCGAGGCCATGTACAACGAACGCGTGCCTCACACCCAGCCGCGCCATTGCCTCCGCCACCAGCGAGACCTTCGTGCGGGAGTAAACACCCATCACCTGCGCCGGAGCACCTGCCGGATTCGTCAGCGGTCCAGCCAAATTGAAGATCGTCCGAAAGCCGAGCGCCCGTCGAATCGGCTGCACTCGTTTCAACGCCGGATGCAGCGCAGGAGCATACAAAAACATGAATCCCGTCACCCTCAGACACGCAACCGCCTGATCCGGCGAGAGCGCAACCGGCACGCCCATCGCCTCCAGCACATCCGCTGAACCGCAGTACGAAGTCACGGCGCGATTGCCGTGCTTGGCTACCTTTGCACCGGCCGCAACGGCGACCAGAGCCGCTCCGGTCGAGATGTTGAAGGTACCCAGACCATCCCCGCCTGTGCCGCACGTGTCCACCAGGCTCGCTCGTTCCTCGTCTGTCAGCGGAAGAGGAAGCGATAAGGCTCGCATGGCCTCAGCGAATCCGGTCAACTCGTCGACCGTCTCTCCGCGCGTGGCCAATGCCGTCAAGAGTGCCGCAATTTCTACGTCGTCATCGCCCGGCTCACTTTCAAGCACATCCTTCAATACACAACGGGCCTCATCTCGACTCAGTACCGCGCCCTGCTCCACCACCCGATTTAACGTCTTCCTGAAGCCTTCCATGAGGTTTCAGTTTACAGGGCTGGTACACGTCTGGGCTGCCGTCCGGGACAAGAGGCGCAAAGCGCAATTGCCCGTGCGGCCAGCACCCGCTACACTGAAAGGTCTGCTGCAATGCAATCATTCAAGCGCGGTCCATTGCGCGCGAGCGAGCCTGCGGTAAGCCTTCGATCCATCACCTTGTTCTAAGTTCTTTCGAAATACATTTATGAAAATTCACGAGTATCAGGCAAAAGACATCCTCGCGAAGTACGGCGTCGCCGTGCCGCGGGGCGAGGTGGCCAATACGCTCGACGAAGCGTTGGACGTGGCCAAGAAGCTTTTCACAAACGGCGCGAAGGGCATCGTAGTCAAAGCGCAGATTCACGCCGGAGGCCGGGGTAAAGGTGGCGGCGTGAAAGTCGCCATGACGATCGACCAGGCCGAACAGTTTGCCAAGCAGATCCTCGGCATGCAGCTCATCACCCATCAGACGGGCCCGCAAGGCCAAAAGGTGCAGCGACTTCTGATTGAAGAAACCGCTGCCATCGACCGCGAACTCTATCTCGGCATCGTGCTCGACCGCGCCGTGGCCAAACTGGCTTTCATGGCCTCACAGGCCGGCGGCATGGAGATCGAAGAAGTTGCGGCCAAGGATCCAACGGCCATCCACAAGGCCTACATCGACCCGGCCGTCGGCTTCCAGCCCTATCAGGCCCGGCAACTCGCCTTCGCGCTCGGCCTCAAACCCTCGCAGATCAATGAAGCCGTCAAATTCATGCTCGGCCTCTACAAGGCCTTTATCGAGACCGATGCCTCGCTGCTTGAGATCAATCCCTTCATTACCACCAAGGACGACCAGCTCTTCGCCCTCGACTGCAAGATCAACTTTGACGACAACGCCATCTTCCGTCACAAGGACCTGAAAGAACTCCGCGACGTTGCCGAAGAAGATCCGCTCGAGGTTGAAGCCTCCAAGTACGCCCTCAACTACATCAAGCTCGACGGCAACATCGCCTGCATGGTCAACGGAGCCGGTCTGGCCATGGCAACCATGGACATCATCCAGTACGCTGGCGGCTCGCCAGCCAACTTCCTCGACGTGGGCGGCGGCGCGAACCAGCAGCAGATCGAGCACGCCTTTGAAATCCTGCTCTCCGACAAGGGTGTTCAGGCCGTTTTCATCAACATTTTCGGCGGCATCCTGCGCGTCGACACGCTGGCGCAAGGCGTCGTTGAAGCGGCAAAGAAGACGAACGTAAAAGTGCCGGTGGTTCTGCGCCTCGAAGGCACCAACGTCGAGGAGGGCCGTAAGATCCTGAAGGATTCCGGCCTCAACTTCATCATCGGCGATACCATGCAGGACGCCGCCCAGAAGGTCGTCACAGCGGCGAAGGGAGCGAAGAACTAATGGCAGTTTTGGTCGACAAAAACACTCGCCTCATCGTCCAGGGGATCACCGGCAAAGAAGGCACTTTTCACGCCAAGGGCTGCGCGGAGTATGGCACCAAAGTAGTCGGAGGCGTTACTCCCGGCAAAGGCGGCACCATCCACGAAGGCTGGCCCGTTTTCGATACCGTAGAAGAGGCCGTCGTGAAGACCGGAGCCAACGTCACCGTCATCTTCGTGCCACCGCCGTTTGCCGCCGACGCCATCCTCGAGGCCAACGACGCCAGCCTGCCACTTATCATCTGCATCACCGAAGGCATTCCGGTGAATGACATGGTCAAGGTCTGGAGCGTGCTCAAGAACTCCAGCTCGCGGCTCATCGGCCCCAACTGCCCCGGCGTCATCTCACCCGGCAAGGCCAAGGTCTGCATCATGCCCGGCCGCATTCACAAGGAAGGCAACGTGGGTATCGTCTCCCGCTCGGGAACCCTCACCTACGAGGCCGTCTACCAACTCTCGCAGCGCGGCATCGGCCAGTCGACGGCCATCGGTATCGGGGGCGACCCCATCATCGGGACGACACATATCGACGCGCTGAAGCTACTCAACGAAGATCCCGAGACCGAAGCCATCATCCTCATCGGCGAAATCGGTGGCACGGCAGAAGAAGCCGCAGCTGAATATGTGAAGCAGCACGTGAAAAAGCCGGTCGTCGGCTTCATCGCCGGACAAACCGCGCCTCCAGGCCGCCGCATGGGCCATGCCGGAGCTATCATCTCCGGCGGACAAGGCACCGCCGCTGAAAAGATGAAAGCCCTCACCGCTGCAGGTATCCATGTCGTTGAAAGCCCAGCCGCGATCGGAGAAACCGTCGCACGCGTGATTGGTAAGGCATAACCCATAGTCATCGGTCAGACTCGACTTACCGGGGGACCGAAGACTTATAACTGAGAACTTAGGAGAAATAGTGTCACAACGCACCTTTAGCATCATCAAGCCAGACGCGGTCCGCAAGGGCTACACCGGAGCCATCCTCGCCGATATCGAGAAGGCCGGATTCAAGATCATCGCCATTAAGAAGCTGTCTATCTCGAAAACGCAGGCCGAGGGGTTCTACTACGTCCACAAAGAGCGACCCTTCTTCGGTTCGCTTACCGACTTCATGTCGTCGGGACCCATTTTTCCCCTCGTCATCGAGAAGGACAACGCCATCGCCGATCTGCGCAAACTGATGGGCGCCACCAACCCGGCCAATGCCGAGGAGGGCACCATCCGCAAGAAGTACGCCGGATCGATCGAAGAGAACGCTATCCACGGCTCCGACGGTGAAGACACCGCCCAGTTCGAAATCGGATACTTCTTCGCCGGCTACGAGCTGGCCTGACCCCAAACCGGTCCTCAGTCGAGCGCCCGCTCATTGAGGACCAGCGATGCGCACCCCTTGAGCGTTACTTACTCACTGAGTACCCTCCCGCTCGATAATTCTCATAATCTTTGGCACGAATTGTTGCCCGTCTCCGCTTTAGAGAGTGAAGCAGTCAAAAGTAAGACACTTCACAAAGGGAGACACAGTCATGAAACGGATCACAGCAATCGCGCTCTTCACCATCGCAAGCTTTGTCACGGCCGGCAGCGCATGGGCGCAGGATCGTGGCGTTCGGGCGACCGTGCCCTTTGACTTCACCGTGGGCGACAAGCTGCTCCCACCGGGAACTTACGAAATTACGACAGCAATGTCCGGTGTAATCGAGATTCAGAACCGCAGCAAGCACGTCGCAGTCCTGACCACGACTTCACCTGACAGCAACAAATCGCGAATCAGCAAACTGGTCTTCGACAAGTACGGCCACCAGTACTTCCTAAGCGAGATTCTCTGCCAGTCAGCCAACATGAACGTTAGCGTGCCTCCCTCGAAGCACGAGAAACAGGCCCGCCAGCAGCAAGCCATGCTCCAGAACAGCAGCCAGGTCTTCGTTGCAACTAAGTAGCAGGGGACTAACACACTGGCAAATTGATCCGGAGAGGCTATGTCTCCGAATCGTCACCCTGCAAGTACGAGCCAGTTGAGTGATCACAATTTGAAGAAAGCTGGAAAACCGCAGTCGGTCCGATAGGATGGAATGGTGCGCCCGGAGAGATTCGAACTCCCGACCTATTGCTCCGGAGGCAATCGCTCTATCCAGCTGAGCTACGGGCGCGCTCTTCAAGAATACTATGGAAGCCCGTCGAAAACCTCCCCTTCTTAAATCCTCCACTGTTTTTGACAGATCCTACCCTGCCGCGCTCTGATGGTGACGTATTTCTTTCAATGCCAGGAGCCCTTTAATGAACCGGAAGTTATCCGCGTGTAGACTGCCTCTTCTCGCACTCGCCGTCTCGTTTCTCAGCCTTTCCCAGGCACAGGCGCAGTGCAAGCCTCCAGCCAATCAGACCCCCCCACTTAGTCCTGCAGCCCAGGCCAGCGTCACACTCAACGGCAAATCGGTCACGGTCGACTACTGTACGCCTTCCCTGAAAGGCCGCCAAATAGGCAAAGAGATCGTTCCCTACGACAAGGTCTGGCGCACAGGCGCGAACACGGCCACCACCCTCAAGACTGAAACCAACCTCCGCATCGGCAACCTCTCTGTTCCCGCCGGCACCTATACCCTCTATACGCTGCCTTCAGCGCAGGGCTGGAAGCTCATCGTCAATAAACAGACCGGCCAATGGGGCACCGTCTATAACGAAGCGCAGGACCTCGGCCGCGTGGAGATGCGTCAAGTCGCGATGACCAGCCCGCCGGTCGAAACTTTCAAGATCAGCTTCGAAAACACCGCGGGAAAGAAGACTGAGCTGCATTTGATATGGGGAAACACGAATGTCTTCGTGCCCATCGCAGCGACTGATTGAGCTCTTAAACAGCTGCGTCGCGCTCGCGGCGCAGCTCTTCTATCACAGACTGGATCAGCTCTTTGGCACCGTTGATCTCACCCAGTACCGTCTCAAGATCGAGCGCCGGTTGCGATGGGTTGCGGTGCGACGTGCAGTAAACCCCGTGCTGCCCAATCAGGATGAGCGCGTCGGTCAGCATATCCAGAGAGACGGCCAGTCGCCCGCGCGCCGGGCCCATCATGAATTCATATTTTTCCAACTCATCGCGGCGATTGTGAAGGACAGACACGCCTCTTTACCACTCCTTCGCCGCGGTATCCACTTCAACCGCGTCGTTGGCGGGCGGTCCCTTCCAGCGCAGCACTGGCTTGCGCGCCGCCGTCGTCTCGTCGAGCCGTGAAATCCGCGTCGAGTGGGGAGCCGTGATTACAAGTTCTGGGTTTTCTTCCACCTCGCGGGCAATCTGCCGCATCGCATCTACGAACAGGTCAAGCTCTTCGCGCGATTCGCTCTCCGTCGGCTCGATCATCAGTGCGCCGGGCACAATCAGCGGAAATGACGTCGTATATGGATGAAATCCGTAGTCGATCAGCCGCTTGGCAATGTCGCCGGTCTTCACGCCGTTCTTCGTCTGCCTCTTGTCGCTGAAAACCACTTCGTGCATCGACGGCGTGTCGTACGGCAGCTCGTAGACATCTTCGAGATTCTTTCGGATATAGTTCGCATTTAGTACAGCATCTTCCGTCGTCTGCCGCAGCCCATCCGGACCATTCGCAAGAATATACGCCAGCGCTCGCACAAACATGCCGAAGTTGCCATAAAACATGCGCACACGCCCTACCGTCTGAGGACGGTCCGAGCTCCAATGCAGAAGTCCATCCTCGCCCAGCATCACAAAGGGCGTGGGCAAAAACGGCTCCAGAAACTGTTTGCACGCTACCGGACCACATCCTGGACCGCCCCCGCCGTGCGGCGTCGAAAATGTCTTGTGCAGATTCAGGTGCATCACATCCACACCGAAATCTCCCGGCCGCGTCTTGCCGACCAGCGCGTTCATGTTCGCGCCGTCCATGTAGAGCAGCGCGCCTTTGTCGTGCAGCACATCGGCAATCTTGTGGATCTCGCCCTCGAAAACACCAATCGTCGAGGGATTTGTCAGCATCAGAGCTGCTGTCTCTTCGTTGACTATCTGCGCCAAGGCCGCCACATCCACGCCACCCTGCGCATTCGACTTCAGGTTCACCACTTGATATCCGCAACTTGCCGCCGTCGCTGGATTCGTCCCATGCGCCGAGTCCGGGATAATAACTGTCTTGCGTGGATTGCCCTTCGATTGGTGATACGCCCGCGTCATCAGCATGCCAGTAAACTCGCCATGCGCTCCTGCCGCCGGCTGCAGCGTGATCGCGTCCATGCCTGTGATCTCCAGCAGGCAATCCTTCAGGAGCTTGATAATCACCATCGCACCCCGCGAAAGGCGCTCGGGCTGATATGGGTGGGCCTCTGCGATGCCCTCCAAGCGGGAGACATATTCGTTTACCCGCGGGTTGTACTTCATCGTGCAACTGCCCAGCGGATACATCCCCAGATCGATTGCGTAGTTCCACGTCGAGAGCCGTGTGAAGTGCCGGACGATTTCGATCTCGCTCAACTCCGGTAGAGCAGGTTCGTCATCGCGCGCCGCCGCTCCAAGAAGCGCCTCGGCATCGACTTCAGGCACATCCAGCGGAGCGAGCTTATAGCCCTTCTTGCCGGGCGAGGATTTCTCAAAGCTCAGCGGTTCGTTCTGCGTAAGGTGCGCCGTTACCTTGTGCGGCGTGCCTATGAATGCATTCGTCGTCGTTGCCATAACTAGATTCCTTTTGTGTGCTCACTCCACAGCAAACACCGCAATTTTCGTTCGTAGTCGATCGTCTCTGTCGATCGTCTTTATCGTGCCGCAGAAGCAACGGAAATCTCGGCCACTATCCCGGCGGCCGCATCAATCTGCGCTTTTGTGGTTAGCTCCGTCGCGCACCATAACGTCGCATTTCCCAGCTCTGGATACCACTTCCGCAGATCGAGTCCGCCGATAATCTTGTGTTCCATCAGCCGCGCGTTCATTCGCTTCGGAGGCTCTTCCGTCTGCAGCACGAACTCGTGGAACCGCGGCGTCCGTTCAAATAGCAGCTGGGCATGCGTTCCCAGTTTGTCCGCCGCATACTTCGCCTTCGCCAGATTCTGCATCGCCAGTTCGCGAATTCCCTGCTTGCCGTAAACAGTGAGAAAGATCGTCGTCATCAAGGCAACCAAGGCCTGATTGGTGCAGATATTTGATGTCGCCTTCTCGCGTCGGATGTGCTGCTCCCTCGTTGATAGCGTCAGGACGAATCCACGTCGACCTTCAGTGTCCTTTGTCTCGC
The DNA here is from genome assembly GCA_964453815.1 of uncultured Acidobacteriaceae bacterium. GTDB lineage: Bacteria > Acidobacteriota > Terriglobia > Terriglobales > Acidobacteriaceae > Silvibacterium. The sequence goes on from CAYVSQ010000583.1 coordinate 17,674, forward strand.
CAACCAACCGACCCGGCATCTGCCGCAGATACTTCTCCTTCGCCGCCAGCACACCGCAGTACGGACCCCCATAGGTCAGCGCCACGCCAAACGACTGCGCCTCCATCGAGACGATATCCGCCTCCACCGGCGGCCGGACAATCCCCAGCGACACAGCTTCCGCAATGGACACAATCAACAGCGCGCCTTTTCTATGGGCGATCTCCGCAATGGTGGGAATATCCTCGATCAATCCAAAGAAATTCGGCGACTGCACGAGCACGCAGGCGGTCTCGTCTGTAACTTCCTGTTCCAGAATCTCGAGATCGACGCGCCCGTCGTTCCCATACGCAACCTCACGCGCGTCGTGGCTCTGATGCTGCGCGTATGTGTGCATCACCTCGCGATACTCCGGATGCACTGTCCGCGCCACCAGCACGTCATCGCGCCCGGTTACGCGAACCGCCATCATCACCGCTTCCGCCGCGCCGGTTGAGCCGTCATACATCGAGGCATTCGCAATGTCCATGCCCGTCAGTTCGCAGATCATCGTCTGAAACTCGAAGATCGCCTGCAGCGTGCCCTGCGTAATCTCAGCCTGGTAAGGCGTGTACGAAGTGAGAAACTCTCCGCGCTGCACCAGCGAATCAATGATGACGGGCCGATAGTGCCGGTACGCGCCCGCGCCGAGAAAGCTGGAGTAGACCTTCGCGTTCTTTTCCGCGGCCGCCTTGAAGTAGTCAATGATCTCCGACTCGCCCATCTGCCGTGGCACTTTCAGATCACGCGTCAGCCGGTATTCTTCCGGAATTGCGGTAAAAAGATCGTCAATGGACGAAGCGCCGATTTCCTGCAGCATCGCCGCACGTTCAGCATCGGATTTAGGCAGATAGCGCATGCTTTTCCTTCTGTTGGAGCCGGATCACTTGCCGGTCTCTTCCGCGATAAACTTCTCGTAATCCGCAGCCGACAGCAGTGACCCAACCTCTGCCGGATCACCTAATTCCACCTTGATGATCCATGAAGAGTGTGCGTCAGTATTGATCTTCTCCGGTGACGAAGCCAGCTCTCCATTCACTTCTGTAACCGTGCCGGTTACAGGCGAGTAGAGATCGGAAACTGCCTTTACCGACTCCACACTGCCGAATACCGCACCCTTCTCGACCTTGGCGCCTACTTTTGGCGCATCGACAAACACGATGTCACCGAGCGAGTTCTGAGCATAATCGGTAATGCCTACGGTTCCCACGTTCCCCGCGACTTCAATCCACTCGTGTTCCCGCGTGTACTTGTAATTCTCCGGATATGCCATTCGTTCGTTCTCTCCTCTATCCAAACTCGTTACGCAGTTTTCTTCGGTCTGCGATAAAACGGCGTAGGCACAATGCGCGCCTTCACCGGATTCCCGCGTACCTCAACTGCAACCTCGCCATCCACTACCGCCAATTCAGTCGGCAGATAGGCGAGCGCAATATTTTTCTTCAGGAACGGAGCCGGTGAGCCGCTCGTCACCGCGCCCATTTTCTTCCCCGCCGCATCGACCACGGGATAACCATCGCGTGCGATTCCCCGCTCCATCATCTCTAGGCCAACTAGTTTTTTCGTCGGGCCGCCCTCGGCCAAAATTGTCTTGAGAGCTTCTGAGCCGATAAACGGTCCCTTCTCGAGCTTCAGAAAGCGATCGAGATGCGCCTCGAAAACATTGATCTTGTCGGAAATTTCATGTTCATACAGCGACATTGCCGACTCCAGCCGTAATGTGTTGCGCGCGCCCAGCCCACAGGGCAGAATGCCGAACTCCTTGCCCGCCTCCAGCGCTTCGTTCCACACGCGCTCGCTGGTCGCTACGTCGGACGGCACATAAATCTCAAATCCATCTTCGCCTGTGTACCCGGTGCGTGCGACGAGCGTATTCGCCAGCCCGCAAACCGTACCCCATTTGAACCAGTAGCCTTTGATCGCGCTCAAGTCGACCTTGGTCAGCTTTGCAAGGGTCTCCGCTGCCTTTGGCCCCTGAATCGCAAGTTGTGTGTAGTAGTCGCTGTAATCATTCGCGTGACAGTTAAAGCGCTGCACGTTCGATTTCACCCAGTGGAAGTCTTTCTCCCGCGTCCCCGCATTGATCACGATCAGGTAATCGTTGTCACTCAGCTTGTGCACGATCACATCGTCCACAAATGTTCCCTGCGGATACAGCATTGCCGAATAGTGTGCCTGGCCCTCGCGCAGCTTCGAGGCATCATTCATCGAGATGTGCTGCACAGCGTCGAGCGACCCAGGCCCGCGCAGCTGAATATCGCCCATGTGGCTCACGTCAAAGAGCCCCACACCTGTGCGCACGGCCATGTGCTCGGCAATCAGTCCCGAATACTCGACTGGCATATCCCATCCGCCGAAGTCCACCATCTTAGCGCCCATGCGCCGATGCATGACGTTTAGCGGAGTCTTACGAAGCGCCATTGGAGTAGATGTTGCCACGGGGGGTCCTTCCGGCAGGAAAGTCTGGAACTTTTTACGTTAGCACGGCTGTGCCTTTCAATGGGAACCAGCAGCTATTTGGACTCGGATCAAACCGCATCTCGCGCGCAAAAATGCGCGCCGGAAATCCTGGCGCGCAGCGCTCAATTCTCGACAGTTCTTACCTGTTCAGCCCGCGACCCAGCCGGTAAACCAGCCCCACCGAGATCGCGAACTGCGCCTTAATCCCGGAGCCCGCGGGGCTGCTGTAGTTCGTCAGAGTCGCGTCAGGAGAAATCCGGAAAGCCAGCCGGGGTGAGCGATTCAGATCGATCGATCCGCCAAGAGCGCTCCCAAAGGCAAACTGGTTATTGAAGAAACCCACCGCCAGCGGAGGAACCGGGTTGCCCTGCTGATCCTGAAGAGCGGACTGAAACCTGCCATACGCCCCGCCGAAGAAGGCGTGCAGCGTTGTCGTAATGTGCTGATTGCTTGGACCGCGATACTCCGGACCGGCCATGAACATATGCTGGCTCACAAAAGGCCCACGAATGCCGTAAGGATTCGGCTGCGTCCCGCTCGTTCCGTAATATCCGCGAACATTTCCTGCCAGCGCCAGGCGAGGCGTAAAAAAACGCGCTCCCTGAATATCGAAGCCTCCAAGATTTGCTCCCTGAACTAGCTGCGGGCCGGCATTGAAGTGCGCATAGGCAAATCCACCGTACAATTCCCAGCGGTAGTCATATCTCACACCCGACAGCGTGTCGTTCGGCGCCACCACCGGCTGTTTATACTGCGCCTGCGCCTCATTTTGAAAGCATGACAGCAGCATAACCGCCGCCGCCAGAATGAACACAATCTTCCGCACGTCCTTCAACAGACACAACCTCCAAAAACCTGGCTCGGGTGGGCACTGATCCTTGAATTTTCAGAATGCCCCGCGGTATCTCCCCGGAATGTTCTAAAGATACATGGCCACCGCGCCTTCTGTCCTGTTCGCCGTGAATCCATTCATGCCTCGCGGCTCGTACCGATGACAGAAACGCTGTAACCGGGGCACCAATGCATCACGCCACCGCCCTGTGCGACAATGACAGCAGCGAAAAGGATATTCGCCTTCCAGCAGGTCTGAGACCTGCTGGATTCGGGAGACGATACCATGCTCGATAACCTGTTTACACCCACGCATCTCATCATCATTCTGGTCATCGCCCTGTTGATCTTTGGCCCGCGCAAGCTGCCGGAGCTGGGCAAGGGCCTGGGCGAAGGCCTTCGCGGATTCAAGGACGGCATCAAGGGCGGCACCGCCGATGCCGCCAAACAGGAGAACGCTGCCAAGTCCGAAGTCACGCCGCAAACCAAGTAAGCTCGCGGCGTCCACCTCGGACTCCGACGCCGGAACTCAGACGCAGGCGCTCAGATACGCAGCTCTTGAGTTCCCGGCCACTTCCCTTTTCAAGCTGAAATCAGCACGCGCCACCGACCGCACGCGCCAGACCATTCCCGCCATTTGCGCAACTGTTACCACAAATGCGGAAGGCGTGCCATTGCCACCAAGCGACGCAAAAAATCTGCCGCTCCAGATAGCCGAGGCAGTCAGACCAAAAACAACGGCCTGACCGCTGGCGAAGGTCACGGCGTTACGGACGCCAAAGAGGGATAGTAGCCTTCTTTGGCCGTTACATCGAGGCCCGGAATCCCTTCCACATGCACATCGACCGTGTGATGCTTGCCGCTGATCGCCGGATTGTGGCTGTAGTAACCCAGCGTGTACTGGTTGCGCACCGAGTCGGCAATCTTGGCAAAGCTCAGCTGGATGCCGTTCTCCGAAAGTTCGGCATCGAGTGATCCTCCAGTTTGGAGAGCGTATTTCGGCATCAGGTTGTTAGTCGGCAACAGCGGCAGATGAAATTTATCCAGATACCCGATTCCCCACGTCGCCGAGTCGCCCACCATCGTTCCATACACGGAAATGTTGTTGGTCAACAGGTATTTGACAACTTCCTTCAGCGACGCCTTACTACCTGCTTCTTTGCCGTCTGTGATCACATAGAGGATGCGGCGGCGGCCCTTGGGCTGCTTCGCCAGCTCCTTCGCAGCAGCCAGGATTGCGTCGTTCAAAGGATGAACATCCTTGGGTGCGGTCAAGAAGCCTACGCCGCCGCCCCGTTGCGCGGCGAGATTCGGATCGGGGACCTGACCGTTGATCATCATGCCCGTGGCCAAGGGTCCGCTCGCGATGGGCACGCCCATGTCGCGACCCTCCCTCTTCGCCCTGTCCAGCGCTACCGGCAACCTCGGTCCCTGCGAAGCGGTAAAATCGGTCAGCATTTGCGGACTTGTGTCATAAGTGAAAACCGCAATCGTATCCGCGGGAGAGAAAGCTCCCGATAAGGCCGAAAGGCTCCGGTTTACCTTCTTCAAAACGTCCGAGGGAAGGCTCTGGTCAATCACGAAGGCTACCGATAGCGGGAGGGGATCGACAGAGAAAAAGGCAAGTCTTTGGCGTTGTCCATCTTCATAAATCCTGAACTGCCGGTAGGTGAGCCCGGGAACTAGGTTGCCTTTTTTGTCGCGCACCGTTACCGGCACATCAATGAAGTTGACCGGCACATGGATTAAGAAAGCCGGCCCTTGGCCTGGCTTGGCAATCTCAGGCGGTTCTTGTTGCACCTGGTCTACGGCAGGCGGCGTACTCTGCTGTTGCGCGGGCGGTTGGCTTTGCGGAGTATCTTGCGCACCTTGCTTGGAGTCGGCCGTTGTCCCGCTGCCTGGCGTGATCTGATCCTTCAGATCGGAAAGACCCGACGGCGAAGGTGCGTCCGGGATACTCTGGGGCTGCGGTTTCGGTTGCTGCTGTTGTTGCGCGGTTCCCATAAGAAAGAGGGACATCGCGATTGCCAAGGCGCCTTGCGTCACAAACTCCTCCAACTACCTGCTGCGACTGGCCTTACCGTACGGCGCGACCATTATCACAGAAAACGGTCGCGCCTGACTTCACGCCATGGTTTGCATTCCATGGACAGCCGCACTAAACCGTCTAAAAGTCTATTTCCAATTTCTTAGACGCGCCCAAACCCTCTTGGTCAGTCGCTCCAAGTGTATCCTCAGACTATCAGATTCGCGTTTCGGGACTGGCGTTTTGCGACGTCTCCGGATTGATCTTCTATGCAGACCTTTCCACCCCGTAACCCGTCTATCAAGGTACTTATGTCACGCCTTCGCCGCTTGCTTGCTGTATCCGCGTTCCTGCTTCTCCTCGCGCCTTTCGTCTTTACCTCCCAGGCCCAGGCGCAATCGGCCCCCTCGCCCGATGCCCCACCCGTGAGCACAGTGCCTGACACGCCTGAACCGGAAGCGGCGCCCGCCGCCACCCTCAGGGTGAACGTGAACCTGGTCAGCCTCTTCTTCACCGTGCGTGACAAGCACAACGGTCTGGTCTCCACGCTTACCAAAAAGGATTGCGGCATCCTCGAAGATAAGCAGCCGCAGACCATCAAGAACTTTTCGTCTGAGGCCGATCTACCTTTGACGCTTGGCATCTTGCTTGACACCAGTGGCAGCCAGCAGAACGTTCTTCCCCTCGAACAGCAGGCCGGTGGCAACTTCCTGCGCAGCATCCTACGCCAGAAGGATGAGGCTTTCCTCGTGACCTTTGACGTAGGTGTCAACCTCGAACAGGACTTCACCAATAACGCCAACGAGCTCATCCGCGCTATCGATAAGGCGGAGATCAACACTGCAGCCGGTAACGGCTCCGCTGGAGTGCCTGGCATCGGTCAGGGACCATTTCCCACCCAAGGCGCTCCCAAGGGCACACTGCTCTACGACGCTGTCGCTCAGGTATCGAACGACAAACTGCGCAGCGAGACCGGACGCAAGGCGCTCATCCTGCTGACCGACGGCGAGGATGAAGGCTCCGTCACTAAGCCCAATGAGGCCATTGAAGCCGCGCAGAAGGCCAACGCCATCATCTACGTCATTCTCATCGCCGACCGCCCCTTTTATGGCGGATACAGGGGCCCGTTCGGCTACACCGGCGATATGCAGATGAAAAAGATAACTGAAGAAACGGGTGGCCGCATGATCAACGTCGGCAACAACGGCAAAAAGATGGAAGACGCCTTTGCCCAGATCGAGCAGGAGCTGCGCACTCAGTATCTGGCCAGCTACACGCCCACCAATACCAAGCTCGATGGCGGCTATCGCAAGCTCGATGTCTCCTGCCAGGGCGACGGTCTAAAGGTCCAGGCGCGCAAGGGCTACTACGCCGTCGGAGAAGCCCAGTAAATACCAACCTTCCAGCGACACCAGGGCCAAAATTCTGAGGAGCACAAGCTTTTCGCCGTACCCGAACCGAACGTTAGACACTTTCATCGCATCTCAGATATCTGCATTCCCGCTCTCAAACTGTTGGTACATTGCGCGAAAGAGGGTTTGAGAATTCATCTATGCTGATTCGCCTCGGTTACGATATTCAATTCGACCTGCCCGCTCCCGTCTCCTTTGTGGCTATGCTGCACGTACATCCTTCGCGCGCCAACGATCTGCGCGAACCCGATCTGCTGCAAACAGAACCGGCTCTGTCACTCGACAGCTACATCGACAGCTTCGGCAACATATGCACTCGCTTTGACGCGCCGGCAGGCCCGTTGCGCCTCTCGAACAGTACCCTCATCGAAGACACCGGCGAGCCCGATCCGGTCCATCCCTTCGCCATCGAGCATCCCGTTCACGACCTCCCCAGCAATGTGCTCCATTACCTCCTCAACAGTCGCTATTGCGAGGTCGACCGCCTCTCGAATATCGCGCTCGACCTCTTCGCCAATCTCCCGCCCGGCTGGTCCCGCGTGCAGTCCATCTGCGACTGGGTCCACAATAAAGTAGTCTTTGGATACCAGCACGCCCGCTCCACCAAGACCGCGCTCGATGTCTTCATCGAACGACAGGGCGTTTGCCGCGATTACCAGCACCTGGCCATCACCTTCTGCCGTGCGCTTAACATCCCAGCCCGCTACGCCACCGGATATCTCGGCGACATCCGCATCACGCTCCCGCCTGCCCCGATGGACTTCAGCGCATGGTTCGAAGTCTACTTATCAGGACGCTGGTGGCCCTTCGATGCGCGCAACAACACGCCGCGCGTGGGACGCATCCTGATGGCCGTAGGCCGCGACGCCTCCGACGTGGCCATCACCACATCCTTCGGGACGGCCAACTTGAAGCATTTTTACGTGGTGAGTGACGAAGTCCCTGAACCGGTGGCTCCCTGATCACAGGTCCTCAGCCCCGGCGAAAGATAACGTGGAGCTCATGCCCCCGCCATAATCATTCTTGCCCTCAAATACGAGGCATCCGCCAGCACGCTGCCCAAAACCGCCCGGCTGCTCGCCTGCAAAAATTCGCGCCTGGATATAACCTTGAACTACCGGTCACGCTTGAGATTCGTTTCATCTCTTTTTTCAGCTACTGCATCACAATAGTGCTCGCGCTGGAGGAACCTTCTTCGTCTACTATCCGTAGGTCATTACGAACATCTCCGGACATAAACTGTCCATATTTGGACAGCGCCCCGGGCAGGACAATTTCACAAACCAAACAAAAACGTACACTTTACATCACCGCGACACGGCACGCCAACTGCTCACGAATACTGTTAGTCAGGAGTCCCCCTAATAGATGCGACAGTTTGGAACCTACCGGCTCGATCTTCGGAACGAATGCCTGTGGCAAGGCGAAGAGCAGCTCACGCTCACCCCCCGTCCCTATTCCGTCCTTCGCTATCTGGTTGAGAATCCCCAGCGCCTGGTCACCCACGACGAGTTGCTCGAAGCCCTCTGGCCCGAGACCTACGTACAGCCGCAGGTCCTGCGTACCTATATTCTCGAGCTCCGCAAACTTCTCGGCGACGATCCCCATGATCCCCTCTTCATTCAGACCGTCCCCAAGCGCGGCTATCGCTTCCTCGCTCCGGTCACTGACACCCTAAGCCCCTCGGAAGCCTCGCATGCCGGCTCGTTCGTCGGTCGGGATGCCGAACTGGACGCCCTGCACGGCCATCTGGCGCGCGCCCGCAATGCTGAGCGACCCACGGTCTTCATCACTGGCGATCCCGGCATTGGTAAAACCGCTCTCATCGATGCCTTCAGCGCCCAAGTTTGCAACACGGCCAAACTACGCATCGCCCGTGGGCAATCGCTCGAAAGCTTCGGCGGAAAAGAGTCCTTTTACCCCGTCCGCGAGGCCCTCAACAGTCTCCGCCACGCCGATGACGAGAAGGCTCGCGCGCTTCTCGCCTCCGCCGCACCTGGTTGGTTTAGCCTTGAGTCCGCATCTCCGCCATCGCTCGGCGAAATCTGCGAAGTGCTCGAGGCCCTCAGTCAGAACGACACACTGCTCCTCGTCTTTGAAGACATCCATTGGGCTGATTCCTCTACTCTCGACCTCATCTCAGCTCTGGCCCGCCGCCGCGGGCGTGCCAGACTGATGCTGCTCTGCAGCTTCCGGCCATCCGACATTGATGCCGACCACCCTCTGCGGCTTCTTGAGCAGGACCTCCTCACCAGCCGCCGCAGCGAATGCCTACGCCTCGGCCCCCTCTCCAAACAAGCCGTCGGCGAATATCTGCGGCGCGAACTGATCACGGACGCGCTGCCTTCCGGTCTCTCCAGCCTCATTCACCAGAATTCGGCCGGCAATCCCCTCTTTATGGTCGCCGTGCTCGATCACCTGCGCACACAGCGCATCCTGCTCAGTGAAGAGGGCCAGGTCACCCTGAGCCTTCCTGTCGCGGAGATAGAACTTGGGGTCCCCGACGGTCTCTCCGGCGTCATCGAACTCCAACTAGGCCGCCTCACGGATCAGGATCGCCTACTACTCGAAGCCGGCAGCGTCTACGGAACCATTTTTCCCGCATGGGCTGCTGCTGCTGCTCTCGACCAGGACGTCGAGGAAGTGGAAGAGTCTTACGCTGCACTAGTCCGGCGCGTGCGCTTGCTTTCGATCGCTGGCCAGGACGAGTTACCCGACGGCACGCGATCCACCTTTTACGTCTTCGCCCATGCACTTTATCGTGAAGTTCTATACGTACGCTTGCCCGCCAAGCGCCGCGCCCAGTGGCACCTTCACATCGCCGATCGCCTGCGTTCGATGTTCGCTGGCCAGGAAGCCAACGTCGCCCACGAGATCGCGGCTCACACCGAAGCTGGCACTAGAGCGCGCGCCTCGTAATCTTAGCGGCCTGCGGGCCAGGCCAATTCCGACGATTGCACTTTTATGTGGCAATAATCCACTGAGAGCCTATGCTTAAAGCGCTGCAGATTGATTGTGGCGACTCTTTGTGAATCCCGACGTCTGATCGCCTGCAATGAATGGGTGCGGCACTTCTCGCCGGAGGCTAGACATGATGAAGCAGATCATCTCTGTGGTGCTGATATTGAGCGGCGCAACGATGCGGGCTCAGGTACCAGCCGATCAACTCGCCAAACCGCCGGCCGATGCGCAACGCTTCACCATCCTCTCGACCGCGGGCACGCATGGAAAGGCCTCCATCTGGACTAGTCCTGACGGCACCCTGTGGTCGCGTGAGAGCATCCTCTTGCGTGGCCAGGTCTGGGAGATGGACCAGAGCATCAAGCTGGGCGCCGACGGCATGCCATCGGCGCTCATTGTGCGCGGTGTTACTCCACAAGGCGACGCCGCCGAAACCTTCACCATTACACATGGCGTCGCGAGTTGGAAGAGCCCGGTAGATTCAGGCCACCAACCTTATCACCCGGCCTTCTACGTGGCCGAAGGCGGCACAAATTCTGGTGGCACGCAGGTCTTCATCGAAGCGCTCCTGAAATCGCCTGATAAATCGATGCCTTTATTGCCCGGCGGCCGCGCTCGTGCAGAGAAGCTGACCGATCACACCGTGGGCAGCGGGCCAAACGCTAAAACCGTGACCCTTTGGGCCGTTACAGGCTTGTCGCCCTCGCCGCAAACAGTCTGGACCACCGCGGATGGCAAGTTCTTCGGCACAGCCGGCGGCCTGTCATTTTTGCCCGTGGGCTACGAAAGCGACCTTATCGCTCTCGACCGGGCACAGGACGATGCTCTCGCCGCCCGCAGCCCGGCACTGGTCAAAGCCCTGCTTAAGACACCCGCGGGACCCGTAGCCTTCACCCATGTTCGCGCCTTCGTCGACGGAAATCACTACGCGGAAGACCAGACGGTAGTCGTGGACAACAGCGTGATCACGCTCGTCGGCACCGCCGCTTCTGTACCCGTGCCAAAAGATGCGCAGGTCTTTGACGGCGGTGGAAAGACTCTCGTTCCCGGCCTCTGGGATTCACACATGCACGTGGGCGATGATTCGAGTGGCCCGTTCCTGCTCGCCCTGGGAATCACATCGGCGCGCGACCCAGGCAACGACAACATACTGACCCTGGCGCGTGCAAAACGGCGGGCCAATGGTGAATTACTGATGCCTATGGTCTATCCGTCCATGTTGATCGATGGCAAAGGACCAAATACTGCCCAGGTGGGAACGGCTGTTAGCTCGCAGCAGGAGGCGATTGCAGCCGTCGATAAAGCGAAAGCGGAGGGCTTCACCGGAATAAAGTTCTACGGCACTTATAATCCCGCCTGGGTTGCTCCCGCCGCGGCCGAAGCGCATAAGCTCGGTCTGCATGTCCACGGTCATGTTCCGGCAGGAATGCGGCCATCGCAGGCAATTGCCGCTGGCTACGACGAAATTACACACATCTACTTCGTCATGATGGAGGCAATGCCGGACAGCGTCGTGGCTACCTCAAACGGCATTAACCGCTTCAACGGCACTGGCCGCTACGCAAAAGACGTCAACCTGAACGCACCGCCGATAAGCACATTGATTCAGACCATGTCTGAGAAGAAAATCGCCTCCGATCCCACCCTCGTCGTCGGCGAATCTCTATTTGTTCCCGAAAACGGGGACCTGTCGCCTGCCTATGCCCCTTACGTCGGCACGCTCCCTCCGGTGACCGAGCGCAGCTTCCGCCAAGGCGGTTTTGCCGTGCCCAAAGATCTTACCCGCGCGGATTTTCGCAAGAGCTTCGCGAAACTCTCGGATCTTGTCGCGCTGATGCACAAAAATGGCATTACCATCGTAGCCGGTACCGACGGTTCAGGACTCGAACTCGTCCGCGAGCTTGAACTGTATGTCGCTGCCGGCTTCACGCCCGAAGAAGCCCTTGAAGCAGCCACGATCGCTCCCGCGCATATGCTTGGTGTCGACAAGACCACCGGCTCCATCGCAGCAGGTAAAACCGCCGATCTGGTGCTGGTCGAAGGCGATCCATCGAAACGGATCGGCGACCTGAGAAATACCCGCACCGTGATGATGGGCGGCAAGCTGATGGATGCCGACGCTCTCCGCGAAGCCAGCGGCTTCTCTGGGCGTCCAAAAACCGTCCAGTAAGAAAGGACCCTGGTGACTTCGGCCCTCGGGTGGCAGCCAGGCCGAATTTTCGGACATGATTCTTCCCTGTTATGGCGACACCGGCTGCCAGTAAGCCTTCGCATAGCCTTGGGCGTCGATGGCGTCCGACCGAATTACTACGGGGCGCGGGCCATGGCACGCCCAAGACACCGTGGTCTCGTGTCCGGTCACGACCATCGGTACGAACTGCGAATCCGGATTCTGCCGACAATAGTCGACAATCGGCTGCGCCGGTATCTGGCTGGTGTTCGCCTTTGACCCGCACGGCAGGTTCGCTCCATAGACACATGCGAGCACGGTGCCATTTGCGCAACGCCACTCCATCATCTTGCCCTGACTCGGCTTCAGGTTAAGCTTCTTCGCCATCCATACCGGCACCTTTGGGCCGGTATATCGCGAGTCGGGTTTGTCGATGGTTCTCACCGCCTGGCAATAGTTGACCGGATCCGTGAAGGTTTGACCAAATGCCGGCCAGACCCCTATAACGAGGATTACAGCCGGTAACAACAACCATTTCCTCGTCATAAATAAATGCCACCCCTTTCCCGATTTATTTAGACATGAGTCATTCCCTGGACACTCACATCACCGGCGGCGGCTCAGGCGGCTTGACCGCCTTCCGTTTCCGCTTCACCGGAGGCCCCGACTTGGGCGCCCGTTGCTTGCCATTGCCGTTTGGCTTCGCGCCGGGTGTCTCAATCACCGCGCGCATCCAGTAATCTCCCTGCGCATCCACTTCAATTCCGTGGACCTCTCGTTCGAACCCGGGGAATCGCTTGCCGAACTCTTCCATTGCCAGGATCAGCCGGATCACGGCGCTGTCCTTCGCGCCCAGCCGCTCTCCCGGCATGCTTACCGGAATACCCGGCGGATATGGAACCAGCATCACGCCCGTGATACGCCCGGCCATCTCAGTAAATTTCACCTTCTCCGTGCCATTACGTAACAGTCTCTGATACGTTTGTGCGGGAGTCAGCACCTGCTCCGTCTCCAACTCGCATGCCTCGCTCACCAGACCGGTCAAATTCAGCTCTACGACAGCCGCGTGCATCTCATCGCTCAGCTCCTTGAGAGAGACATTGCGATACCGGTTGGGATACTTCGCCACCAGGTCTGGCAGCGCTTCTTCAAGCGAAGCCTCTGTGTCGTAAAGCCGCTTGAACTCGAAGAGATTCTCGAGCA
>CAYVSQ010000584.1:0-3937 GCA_964453815.1 uncultured Acidobacteriaceae bacterium
TGCGACATGGCGGTGCTCTACAATTACATGCCGGGCTATCTCAACTCCGCGTCGAACGCCGAACCAACCATTTACGACTACGTGCGTAAGAACGGGATCGCCGACAGCCGGTACCTCGTCAACACGCTCAAGGCGTTCTTCGGTGAGGCGGCCAACGCCGAGAACGACTATGCCTATGCCTGGCTGCCCAAACGAAGCGCTTCCAAGGACTACGGAACCCTGCCTATGTTCGAGGATGCCCTTGCCGGAAAGCTGAAGCTCCTCTGGATCGTCGGACAGAATCCCGCGGTCACTGTACCCAATCTCAGGCTGACGTTTGATGCGATGGCGAATCTCGAGACGCTCGTGATCCAGGAGATCTGGGAGACCGAGACCGCGGCGTTCTGGCGCAGGCCCGGTGTTGACCCGAAGTCCATCTCCACCGAGGTGATCCTGCTGCCCGCGGCGTTCTTCATGGAAAAGAACGGAACCATTAGCAACTCGGGCGGCATGGTGCAATGGCGCCACGCCGCGGTGAAGCCTCCGGGGCTGTCCAAGCCCGACGGCGAGATCGTGGACCTCGTCTTCCGCGCGGTGCGCGATCTGGTCAAGGACTCGAAGGAGCCTAGGGACGAAATCATCCGCAAGGCCTTCTGGAACTACACGACGGCCGAGGATGTCCTCCGCGAGATCAACGGGTACGCCCTGCGCGACAACCCGGAGACCGGCCTCAAAGCGGGCGATCTTGTCCGCAAGGTTAGCGATCTTCGATCTGACGGTTCTACGTCTTCCGGCGCGTGGATCTACGCGGGCGTATTCGCCAACGGCGAGAACCTCTCGAAGCGTCGCGACTCGCAAACAGATCCTGGAGGCCTTGGCCTCTATCCGGGCTCCGGGTGGACCTGGCCCAACAACATGCGCATCCTCTACACCCGGGCGTCATGCGACCGGAACGGCAAGCCGTATCCGGGCTCGAAAGCTATCGTCTGGTGGGATGAGAAGGCTAAGCGCTGGACGGGATACGACGTACCCGACGTCCCCGTTCTGACCGACGGACCGGCCACGCCGAACGGCCAGCGAGCCTTCCACTTGGGCGCAGAGGGCGTAGGGCGCCTGTTCGCAGCCGTCTACTCGGACCCGGACGAAAAGCATCCGGGGTATCCGCGCGATGTGGCTTACGTACCGAAGGACGGTCCACTGCCGGAGATGTACGAGCCCGTCGAGAGCCCAGTAGAAAACGTCCTTCACCCCCGCGTGAAAAGCAACCCGATGCTCAAGTATCCGCGCGTCGCGTCGCATCAACCGATCGGCACCGTTGACAAGTTCCCCTACGTACTGATGACGTCGACGGTCGCCGAACACTGGTGCGCCGGGTCTACCACACGTAACATCCCCTGGCTCAACGAGCTGATCCCCGAACCGATGTTGGAGATGCCGATTGCACTCGCCCAGAAACTGGGCGTGAAATCGGGTGACTGGGTGCGGGTCTCCTCGGCGCGCGGTGAGCTCGAGGTCAAGGCCCTTGTCACGCCCCGAATGAAGGAGCTGAAAATCGGCGACCATCAGGTCACTGTCGTCTGGATGCCGTACAACTGGGGATACCAGGGACTGTCGACAGGCCCGAGCGTCAACCACATCACGATCGACGCCTCGGATCCTGGAGCAGGGACACAGGAGACGAAGGCTTGTCTCGTTAACGTGGTCAGGGCTGGCCGTTCGACCAAGCGAAGATCCGAATCCGCGGGGAGACACGCATGACGAACGCCCCTGCTGCAGGCCCTATAAGGTCGACGCTAATCGACATCACCAACTGCATCGGCTGCCGTGCGTGCCAGGTAGCCTGCAAGCAGTGGAACGAACGCGAAGGCGAGGAGACCGAGTTTGAGGCCGAACTGGGCTTCCAGAATCCGGCGACGCTCAGCGCGAAGACCTACACGCTCATCGCATTCCACGAAATGGAGAACGCGCAGAAGCCGGGAGGGATCGAATCCGCCTTCGTGATGCAGCGTTGCCTCCATTGCCTCGAGCCGGCCTGCGCCTCCGCCTGTCCGACGACGGCGCTCTACCGGCAGGACGACGGTCCCGTGACGTACGACGCTGATAAGTGTATCGGCTGCCGCTACTGCATGCTGGCCTGTCCTTGGGACGTGCCCACCGCGGAATGGAACACGCTCGCCCCGAAAATCTCCAAGTGCACGCACTGCGCCGACCGCGCCGATCAGCCCGTCCCGATCGCCTTCAACGGGATACCGATGTCCAACGACGCGGGCAAGCGATTCATCGAAAGTATCGCGACTCCCGCTTGCGTCAAGGCGTGCCCCGCCGATGCCCTCCGCTTCGGAACCCGCGATGAGATGTTGGCGATCGCGCACAAGCGGATCTCCGACCGTCCCGACAAGTACGTCGACCACATCTACGGAGAGAAGGAGTTGGGTGGGACGAGCGTGGTATATCTGTCGGCCGTGCCATTCGAGAAACTCGGCTTCCCGACTTACGGCGAGAAGCCCTTTCCGGCCTTCACTGCGACGGCGCTCGGTGCCGTTCCCCCCGCCGTGATGACCGTCGGCGCCCTTCTCGGTGCTTTGTACGCCTTTTTCCGGAAGAGGACTCAGGCGCTGGCAGACGGATCGGCTGCGGCGAAGCATTCCGCCGATCACGGCCACGTAGAATTCGAGCCTCTCAGAAACAAGCTCCTGACCCCTTTCAACTGGGTCCTCCTCCTGCTCATGGCTTTCGGTGGCGTCTCATTGATCGCGCGCTTCGCCCTCGGGCTCGGTGGCAGCACTCACTTGTCCGACACCTACCCGTGGGGCTTGTGGATCCTCTTCGACCTCGTCTGGATCGCGGTGGCAGCGGGCGCGTTCGCGATGGCTGGCATCATCTATGTCTTCCAACGAAAAGACCTCTACGGGCTGGGGCGCACGGCCGTCCTAATGGGTCTCCTGAGCTACTCCTTTGTGATGGTCACTCTCCTCGCCGACCTCGGCCTGCCGTGGCAATCCTACCAGCTCGCCTTGCAGTCTCCGGAGCACTCGGCCATGTTCGAGGTCTCCTGGTGCGTCGGCCTCTACGTCACGATCCTCTTACTCGAGTTCCTTCCCGTTCCCCTCGAGCGTTGGGGATTCCAGCGAGCTGTGGCGGTCTGGCGGCAATGGAACGGCGTCTACGTGGCGGCGGCGGTGACGATCTTCGTTTACCTACTTTCGCGCAACCTCCTCTACGCCCTCGGAACGGCCGTAATCTTCGGCGCCCTCGCCTGGATATTCCGCGCGCGGGACGAGAGGGCCGAACCGATTATGCTCGCCATCGCCGCCGTCACGCTGTCGACGATGCACCAGAGCTCGCTGGGCTCACTGTACCTGCTGATGCCAAACATGCTCGCCCCGCAGTGGTGGTCTCCCGTGTTGCCCGTCTACTTCTTTCTGTCGTCGATCGTGGCCGGCACCGCACTCGTCATCCTTATCGACATGTGGATCGCGAAGGGGTGGCGCCGCACGCTCGAGATCACGCGGCTCGCATCCGTCGGACAGATCACGTTCTGGGCGCTAGTCGTCTACCTCGTGTTTCGCTTCGGAGACATGGCGCTCCGCAACCAGCTCTCTGGAGCCTTCGCCGGAAAGCTCGGCATGGCCTTCGCGGTCGAGATCCTGCTCGGCGGCGTGCTTCCGCTCCTCCTGCTGGCTCGCAAGTCGCTTCGAGAGCGTCCAGACGTGCTCTTCGTCGCAGCCCTGCTCGCGGTTCTCGGCGTGACCTACAACCGCATGAACGTTGTTCTCTTCGCGATGACCTTTCGGGGCCGGATGCCCTGGCGCGCGCCAGAGTCCTACGCTCCGTCAATCGTCGAGTGGGGAATTTCGGTGGGCCTGATCGCAGCGACCATCTTCCTCTTCGGCCTGGCGGTCCGTTTTGTGCCGGTTCTCACCCGCGCGGAGCCCAGCGAGGCACATTTGAGCCGATG
>CAYVSQ010000585.1:0-7471 GCA_964453815.1 uncultured Acidobacteriaceae bacterium
GATCGCCAGCTTGTAGGCGTTGTCTGTTCCGGCGAAGACTTCCTGGGCCTTCTTCTGGGATACCGGGTTCACTAGCGGAGCCTGGTCTTCATCATCCAGAAAGGGCTGCAGGCTCCACCAGATGCCTTTGTCCGCCAGCAATTTCGCGGTGGGCTCGTCCATCAACTGACCGTGATCGATGCACTTGACGCCGGCAGCCACCGCTTGCTGGATTGCGCGGGGCGTATACGCATGCACGGTCACATAGGTGCCCCAATTCTCGGCCGCCTCAACCGCGGCGCGAATCTCGGGTCCAGTGAACTGGGTCGATTCGATTGGATTGTAGGGAGAGGCGACACCGCCGCCAGCCATTAGCTTGATCTGACTCGCTCCACTTCTTAGCTGCTCTCTCGCCCGCAGCCGGACCTCGTCGGGGTTGTCGGCAATGGCGGCGATGCCCTCAAGCTCGGAATGGCTCAGGGGACCGCCCAACGTCCGCGGAACCTCAAAGGAGAACCGAAAATCTCCATGCCCTGAGGTTTGCGAAATCATGGCGCCCGAAGGATAGATGCGCGGACCAAGCATGATACCTTCGTCGATGGCACGCTTCAGCCCGAACACCGGACCGCCAAGGTCGCGCACCGTTGTGAAACCCCTCATCAGCGTCGCCTCTGCCTGCCACGCAGCCAACAGCAGGAGATAAGAGGGGTCAGCGGTCATTAGGACCGGCTGGGGTGTTGCTGCCATGAACGCATGCCAGTGTGCGTCGATGAGGCCTGGCATCAGCACGCGTCCGTTACCCGCGATCACAGAAACGTTATCGTTCGTGTCGACGGTAATCGCGCTCACAGATATGCGCGCAATCGCGTTTCCTTTAACCAATACATTGGAGGGAGCCGAGAGTGTGGCACTCTTACCGTCGAAGATGCGGACATTCTGAAAAAGTGTTACCGCGGTGTTGACGGGAATATTGGGGGGGGTCGCACCCGGTGGTGCTAGATCATAATCTTGCCCCAGGCCGGGCTGGCAAAGTCCGAGTGAGAGTGCAGCCAACAGCAACGTTGAAGATAGCTTGAGTTTCATGGCATTGCCTCTTTTAGATCGACGAAATGAGTTTCGCTTCCAAAGCGATCCGCTGCCTTTCCAATAACGCAAAGTGAATAACCACTGACCGAAACGGAGTGTCCACCGTTTGAAGCCATGTGCATGGCATTCGGGAAGAACCGCAAAGGCCGTAGGTGTGTGCGTGAGGTAGCGGAGGGATGGTTGGAAATCAGAGTATTTAGAGCTTAGCGATATTTGAGCCGGCCTTGTCACATGTCCTCGGGGTGTGAGGATACGTTCTTCCTGACTCCAGAGAACTGGTCAACAGATCGCGACCGAAATTCGCTTGCCACAAGAGAGGGCCCGCCCTGAGTGCTGGCGGGCCAGGAATCTCTCGCTTCTTTCTAGGCCATGAAGCGCGACTTGCGCAACATCATCAGACCGAACGACGCGCCCAGGAACAACAGTCCGACTAGCCCGATCAAGGGAACGTCCGATGCGGTCTTGGGTAGAGCAGGCGCGGGCTCAGCGGCCGTTGCCGCTTCCGGCGCTGGTGCCGGCACTGGCCGCGAGACCACAATCAGGATCGGAGTGGCGGCGGGAGGAGGTGGTGGCGGCGGTGGCGCGGTGCCGGTTATCTGGGTGTGCTGGTTGACCACCGTCATCGGCGTCTCGACCACTCGCGTGGCCGAAATCTTCATCCCCGGCCGCAAGCCGTTCGCATCCGTTTGCCGGCCGTCCACTGTGAACGTCGTGCCCCGGGGAATGGTGAACTGCTGATTCGTCCCATCCTCCAGCGTGAGAATCACACGGGTCGGCGGAGTCACGCGCCAAACTGTGCCGGTGACCGTCTCCGTCGTCGTAACCAATTTAGGAGTCGTCGTGACCGTGATCGTGCGCTCCAGCTTCGTGCCCGGTTTCAAATCGTGAACGCTAAGCTCCTGTCCACCTACATGGAACTTCGTGCTGTTTGGAACGTTCGGGAAATGTACGATCTGCCCCTGATCGTTCCTGATGATCAGGTCATTGCCTTCGACCATGACCACTTCCCCGCTCTCGACGCTGACTTCCTTGGTCGACGCTCCATGGGTCGTAGCGGTTTCCTTTTCTACCTGCGCACTCATACTTACCGCGAAGACCAGGTTAATAGCCCCCACCGCAAGCAGCGTCCCAACTCTTGACCAGCTACCTTTTGAATTCATTGTGTTTGCTCCTTTCGAACCTTCTGAACTGCGGAATCGGATCCAGATGTCGCGGCTTTGTCGCCATCCACCATCGATGCATGGACTATGTAACGCTGAGGTGCGTCCCCAACGAAGTAGAAAGGATAACAGGTCACCAGGGTCACTGATGACTGCGTACCACTTTGCAGAACAGATACGTCGGATGGCTGCACGATATGAATGTCGTCAACCTTGTAAAGAAAGTGGTCTTCGTTTGTTGCGAGTTCAATACTGTCACCAACGTGAACTTCCTTCAGTCCTCGAAAAAAGCCGTCGCGATGAGCGGCGATGCCAATGTTCCCCGGCTCCCCTGGCATCGCAGTTCCTGCGATCCTGCCTGCTCCGCGGTTGAGGATGAGGTCGTCGGTTCCATCGAATACCGGGACTTCAAGGCCTACTTTAGGGATAGAGAGGACAGCGAGAGGAGCGTCCAGCTTCATGCCCAAGGCCGCTTCGTATGCTCGAATTCGCTTCTCGGACCAGAGGGCGAAATTGATCGAAGAAGCATCTTGCTTTGCGCCCGCAGAATCCACCGCCTGCGACCTTGATTGGTGCGCCTCAAAACTCCAGATCGCGGCGCGAGCCATCACTACACCGTGAACGCGCACCAGCACGCACACCAGCACCATGACCAAACCCGCGATGAACAAGAAGCGTTCAAGCCGCCGATACGACTTCATCGTGTAATGTTGCCACCTTTCCGTTGACGGCGCTCACATCGAGCACAGCTGAATCGAGCTGAGAGTCTCACCCGTCCTCACAACCAGGTAACCGCTGATTCCTCATAACTATGAGGCGAAACGGACTATAACAATCGTGGCGAATGACGACAATAGGACCTTGGTCCAATGGCCGATCCTGCCAGAAAGCCGGCAACGCCTTATAGGCAGAAGGCCCAATTGCAAATTCAACCAACCCAAGTATATTCCTTCGTCTTGGACAAGGCTGCCCCCACGCTACCTCCGCGAAGTGAGTTCAAACACAACGATGATCCATTGCCTTCCAAATGCGCCGCGCATAGGCCTGGTCGAGGATGACCTTTCCGTACGAAAAGCCATGGGCCGGTTGCTCAGATCGCATGGGTACGAGTGTACTGCTTATGAATCCGCTGAGGCCGCGCTGGCAGATCCCGAATTGCTCCGGATGCATTGCCTGGTTCTCGATATTGAACTTCCGGAAATGAACGGTTTTGAACTGCGGGACCACCTGGTTGAACTTGGCTCGCCAATTCCCTATATTTTTTTCACCGGGCACGCGGAATCCGATTTTGTCGATTGGAGTGTCCGGATGGGCGACAGCTTGTATTTGAGAAAGCCTGTAGATGACAATCAACTGCTCGCCACGATAGAAAAACTCATCACCCGGGCGCCCGGGTTGCTAGACTCGTAGAGCGGTAATGATCCAAGAATTTTCCCTTGGCCTGGGGAACGCCAACGGAGGAATATTCGTGGAGTCGCAGTCCATCACCGAAGGTACCGTTCACATCGTCGACGACGACCCGAGCATCTGCCGCGCGGTGAGCCGGCTCCTTCGCTCACACAATCAACTAGTCCAAGTCTATGCATCGGCTAGAGAGTTTCTTGACAAACAACTCGATCCCGGGCCCGCGTGTGTCGTCCTCGATCTCCAGATGCCGGAGATCAACGGACTGGATCTGCAGCAACTGCTGAGCCAGGTATCGGAAACTCTGTCTATTGTTTTCATCAGTGGACATGCCGATATCCCCGACACTGTTCGCGCCATGAAAGCGGGCGCCGTCGATTTTCTCACCAAACCCTTCGATGAGAGCCAACTGCTTGCCGCTGTCGGAACAGCGCTGGCGCGATCGCAGGAAGCCTGTATTCGTCGCGATGCACTCAACCGTGATCGTGCCATTTTCGAAACTTTGACACGGAGAGAGCGCGAGGTCTGCCTGCGAGTGGCTCAAGGGATGCTCAACAAGCAAATTGGGGGGGAATTCGGCACCGCCGAGAAGACGATCAAGGTCCAGCGCGGCCGGGTGATGCAGAAACTAGGCGCGCAGTCGATTACAGACGTCGTTCGCCTGGTCGAACGTTTGCGCACTGGCGGTCATCTGCCGCCTCCTCCAAGACTGTCTTGAAAACGGCGGCAACCGCCAGCCATGTAGCCATAAGTGCCGCAGGCTGAATCATTAGCGAGCAAGCCCCGCTCACACTGCCAGTGACCGGGCTGGTGGGAGTCTTTACGTCGAGGCGTTCCACCAGGTCGCCTCCTTCCCAAGTCAATATGCGGATCCCCGCTTTAGACAACGACCATTCGGAATGGTAGAATTTGTCCGAATTGTAAAGCCTGCAATCGGTTACGTGAGATCGCCCGCATCGTCTCCGGTAGATTGTGCTACCTGACAGAGGCTATCTTTCCTGGTTCGGTAGTTGGATTACGAGCGTGACGGAGGTACGTGGTGGCCGGCCGTCTGGATGATCGAGGAGCTCCCGCTGGTCCTGGCACTGCTGGTCGTCATCCTGTGGGTCGTGATGTCGATCGATGCTTCCGGCCGCCACCAACCGCCGATAAACGCGACCGCCGCCCCTGGCGAGCTACGATTGTGCTCGCGCTGCTGGTGTGCGGTCTGCCATTCCGATCGACTGCCGGGAGACCCGGGCAGGAAGTCCGCAAGGTCCTGATTATCTACGAGACCGGTCCGTCGACACTCTCATACCACCTTATCGATCAACAGCTGCGCGCTATTCTGGATAACACAGCGCCTTACCAGGTTGAGCTCTATACCGAGTCCATGGAAACAGGCCTGTTTCCGGATGAGGCTTCTCAGAAGCAGATTCGTGAAGCCTATATTGGCAAGTATCAGGATCGGAAACTGGATCTGATTATCGCCGCCGGTCCATCTCCGATTCAGTTCATGCTCGAGTCGCACGAAAACCACTTCAAAGATATCCCGGTAGTCTTTTGCGGCGCGACAAAGGAGCAGGTAGGCACTCTGCCGTTCCACTCCTACTTTACAGGTGTCTGGCTAACCTGGGAACCGGCGAGGACTTTGGACGCGGCCCTGACGTTGCTTCCTGACACTAAGCGCGTGGTTGTCGTCGGAGGCGCGGGATTGTACGACAAGGAGCTGGAAGCAGCTGTCAGGAAGAGCCTGCCCCCTTATGAACATAGGCTCGATATAACCTACCTCACCGACCTGGCTATGCCCGCGCTCATTGAGCGCCTCAAGGTGCTGCCGAGCGACTCGATCGTCCTGTTTACCACCATCGAACGTGATGCGGGGGGAACGTACTTCCCAAAGACCGTCTCGGTAGCCAATGCATCGGTCGCCAATGCGCCGATCTTTGTCCTGTTCGACACTCTTCTGGGCCACGGAACGATGGGCGGTTACGTAAGCAGTTTTGCGGGCCAGGGCCGCGAGGCCGGCAAGATCGCATACAGGATTCTCAACGGTGAGAGACCCCAGGATATCGCTGCCGTAGTGGGTACCAATGCCTATTTCTTCGACTGGCGGCAACTGCAACGCTGGGGCATTCCAGAGTCGAGGATCCCGGCCGAGTCTACGGTCTTGTTTCGGGCACCTACGGATTGGGAAAAGTACAAATACAGAATTATTGCTGTCCTGACATTCATTGCCGCTCAGTCTGCCTTCATGTTTCTCTTGATTTGGCTGATCAAACGAAGAATCCGGGCGCAGCAGTTCCTGGAACGTCAGCTCATCGCGGAGGAGATCTCCCATCTAAACCACGTAGCGTCGATAGGTCATATGGCTGCATCCCTGGCGCACGAATTAGCTCAGCCGCTGGGGGCGATCCTTAGCAACGCCCAGGCGGCAGAACACCTTGCCTCCAGACCGTCACCCGACTACGGAGAAATCCGGGCAGCTCTGACCGACATTCGAGAGGATAATAAGCGGGCCCGGGCCGTACTCGAGAACATGCGCGCTATCTTCAAGAAACAAACGATCCCTCGTTATGAAGTTGACCTGAATGAAATCGCGGCGGGCGTGACCCGGATGGTGAGAAGGGACGTGCTGTTGCGCGGCGTCGAACTCCGATTGATGCTGTCGGCCAATGCGCTCAGGGTGCAGGGCAATGAGGTTCCTCTGCAACAAGTCCTCATGAATCTTATCAATAACGGCATGGATGCCATGCGAGATCTGCCGCAGGATCGAAGAGTCCTTACTGTGTCGACGAGCGTTCGAGCGGACATGCACTGGGGAATGATCCTGGTGGAAGACAATGGTCCAGGCATCTCCGAAAGGGATAAGGCGAAGGTGTTTATGCCGTTATTTACCACCAAGAACGAAGGCCTCGGGATGGGGCTGTCGATCTGCCGCTCCATCCTTGACTCCCTGGGAGGCCGTATCAGTTTCGATAACCGGCCGGAAGGAGGATCGGCTTTTCGGGTGGAGTTGCCGCTCACGGTGGCACGCTATATCTCGATGTCCGCCTAAATGGTCGAGGCCTGAATCGTCGATTGGACCAAGGTCCAATTGCGTCCCTCCGACAAAGATTCTTATAGTTAGCGCGCTTCTACTTAGCGCGATACGAAGCCTCGTGTCGGGAGATTTTCTTGGTGGCCTCTCTAATACGGGGCCCGCGTTGATCCCGTTCAGCGATGTTAAGGCACTGCGGAGGAATCAGATGAAACAATACGGCGTCAGACGTGGAGTTTTCGTTTTTCTTATTGCTGCATTCGCGGGCATTCTTGTGGCGCACACACAGGAGACAGCCGGTACCGTCCCCGTGCACATGACAGTAACCGCGTCAGCTACAGGCGATGGGCCAACTCCAGAGGTGAAGCGCAGCGATGTGACCGTGAGACAGCGTCGCGAACATCTGCAAGTGACTGGCTGGGAGGCGGCGCGCGGAAGTCATGCGGGACTTGATTTGTTCATCGCAATCGACGACGCTGCCGACAGGAGCCTGGGATCGCATCTCAATGATCTGCGTGCTTTTATCAACGCTCAGCCGCCTACTACGAACGTCGGTGTGGGCTACATGCGGAATGCCACGATTCAGATCGTGCAAAACTTTACACCGGATCATGCTGCGGCAGCCAACTCCGTGCGATTGCCTTTGGGTAACGCCGGCTCGTTCGGAAGCCCCTTTCTCTCCGCGATCAGTCTGATGAATGGCTGGCCCGCGCACCCCAACCGCCGAGTGCTGATCATGGTGACGGATGGAATCGACCGAGCCACAGGCGGACCACGCTCTCCCGGCCTGAGCACGAATCCCGACGTGAATTCTGCAACCACA
>CAYVSQ010000586.1:0-28146 GCA_964453815.1 uncultured Acidobacteriaceae bacterium
TTAGACGTTAGTATGCTCCTTTTCGCTGACGACTGTCGCGGCGATTTTTGCTGCCACTTCAACCGCCTCACTAGCCCCTACCACCAACGCCCCTCTTGCATCTGAGACTGATTGATTCTAAAGGACTGGGCTGAAACTAATTCATTCTAAAGGGACAAGCCGAGTCTGATTCATTCGAAATGGCTTCCCTGCTGTAAATCTCAAGAGACGCGAAGGCCCGGCTGTGACGGCAGCCGAGCCTGTTGCCTCTATTTCTTTGTGTAGCGGTTTCGGCCAAATTGTCGGCCAAGAAAGACAGGGATGAGCCATTCTGGATCAGAAAACGCGAGTCCTCTCGGCGGCTGGTTGTTCGCGATGCTGAGGGGCAGAGAAGTCCGAAAACGCGGCGGGGACTGTGGGATTGCAGTGATTCCGAATGTGGTGGGCAACGCAGGTGGGGGTTGCCGCCGGTCCGAAGCTGTAATGGATGGCATACAAGGGTTCGTGAAAGAAGTTCTGTTAGATCAGGAGGAAGTTTCGCAATGGCACATAAAGCTCACAATATCGGTGTCGCGAATCAAATAGGCAAGTACAGCGACGCAGTAGAAACCGCTCCGAACCTCCGTAGGCGTCGGAGAGAACAAGCAATAGCCCAAGGACGCCACGGGGCAATCGGAATTGGCCTGGAAGCACATCCTAAGACTGCTGGGTGAGGCAGGCATGACGGTCGACGATATCGTCAAGGTGACGCAATACCTAAAAAGTGCTGAGGACATCGCGGATTACGCGAAGATAAGGTACAACTTTCTGGGAGATGCGCGGCCGGTTTTCATGTTGCTTGTTGTTCCGCAGCTTGTCTGGCTTGAGATTCTTGTGGAAGTCGAAGTGATTGCGGCAAAGGCAGTGGTGACGGCATAAATAGGGCGGTCTGCCAAAGCTTGAGTGGGCCACTCGCCAGCCGTATCATCGATTCGAAAAGAAGACCGTCGTCAACGCCCTGGAAAAGTAGCCAACGCAGGAAGAGTGGCCTGGCTATCCAGTGGCATCGTTCCTTTCAATCCAGCAGCCATTTTGAAATCTGTGCGGGCTCGGGTTGAGATACTTGGCGAAGGGACAACAGCTGTTGTTCCTTCGCCAGTGGATTCAATAAGGAGGATTCGACAGTGGCTTATCCCGAGGATCTGGTGGGGAAGTATATCCGGTGGAATCGTACCGGAACCGCGCTTTCAGCCGAGGAGAAGAAGAGTGACGAATACGTCTTGACAGGGCACAGCGCCAACCTGCCTGTGCCAGTGTTCAATTATTTCGCTGGTAGTCCCGGTAAACCCGGCGCGCGCGGGGCGCCATCCGTTCCGCCCCGACCGGCAAATTTTATCAATCTCACACCCTGGAATATCTCTTTCCTCGATTATTTTCCGGGAAAGGTCACAGCGGTCCAATCGCAATCTCCGGTTCTTACCGGCCCAATGAGCGGCTGTTATCTATTTCGGTATCAAGACCAGAGTTCCACCTGGTATGCCCATGTCGGGACTGCCGAAACAGAGGAGGTTTCCGTCCAGGCGAAAACCAAATGGAAGATCTTTGCGGAGACGAGCCGGATGGCAACAAATATCTGGGGCCAATCTCCCCTAAGATTCTTTGACGACCAGACGCTCGCGTCGGCAGGGCTGCTCGCAGGAGGACCGCCTCACATCTTTGGACTCTTTCAGCCGGGTCAGGATGGAAACAAGGGATTTTACGCAGTCCTGTTGGCTCGCATCAAATCAGGCGCCCCGGAGCACGGGTACGTGAAGGTTTGCGCTGTTAAGGAAAGTTACCTGCAGCGTTGGGATGTGATCAAGAAGACTGATGCATTCAAGGACATTCGCACGTAATGTTCGCCATCTCAAGGCACCACTTCTTGACCTGTTGAATTATCTGCCGTCTGCCTGCCGAATTCACGGCAATAAATGAGGGCACCCATGCTTCGCGTACTTTGCGAAAGCTGAGATCGCACGATCGACTGAACTCCAGGCAGCATTGTCTGGTCCCACCGCCTTCGCGCTGCCAATCGCGATTCGATCTCCACCGTTCCGGACACTGCCTTTATGTAATGGCGAAAACTGGACCAAGGCCAGTCGCATACGGACTACTCAAGCAAGGTGTTTGAATAGGTCACCCCTCCCAAGTCCGACATAACACGCAACTCAATTACTCCATAGTCGGCGAATCGCCGGATTTAAGACACCTGCGATGAAAAAAAGTTTCTAAGTAGGAATAGTTTTCCGCAAATGCCCGACTAATGACACGTGAAGCAAAGAAAAGTTGCTGCGTTGTAGTTATAAAAAAGAATAGTGTATTTGTATCCACCTCTATGCAAATTAGCCTTGACGGCGGGTGCGCGACGCCTCATTATGGAGCCCTACGAATCGCAGGCTCTATGCGTGGGGACAAAGCGAGAACTTAGGCGTCTCCAAAGATCGGCTCGTAGAAAAGGCAAGTCAGGACAGTCAAAGCAGCTTCTCGGAGGTCTCCTCATGAAGTGCAAAGTTTCTACTTTCCTAATGCTTCTGCTAACTCCGCTTGTTGGTTTCGCGGAGCAGCTCATTCCAGCCGGTTCCCTCATATCGTGCATTGTGTCTGAACCTAAGCTCTCCTCGAAGACCGAGAGTATCGGTGATCCGGTAATGTGTAAGGTCAGTCACGTTGAACTGTATGGCCGCTCCACACTACCTTACGGAAGTTATCTGGTGGGCCGATTCGAGGACTATAAGGACCCAGGTCATTTTGTAGGCAAAGGGTGGATGGAGCTGAAGTTCGATCGCATGGTAATTCAGCCGGACACAGTTATCCCGGTAGATGCTCGAGTAGTTTCCGTCCCTGGATATAACGTCGATCGGTATGGGCGCATTCTGGGCAAAGGGCATCCAGTACGCGACGTCATTGAATGGTCGATTCCCATCCTGTGGCCGATTGACCTGATTAATCTACCTCGGCGCGGTCCAAGACCAACATTAAAGGAAGAGACACGGTTGACGTTGAAGATAACGGACGACCTGGGTATACCGGATCAACATCAGCAGATTTACAACGATGACACACCGAGGCTGCAGCGCCGGCCGTCGGCTTATCAGCAACAGGAGTATCAGCCGGCGCCACCAGCCGCGCAGGCATATGCACCGCCTCCGGTATATCAGCAGCCGATGTATGTGGCGGCTCCTCCTGTGTACTACGTAGCGCCGCCTCCAATGCCGGTGTACTACTACTATTCGCCACCACCACCGATGGTCCAGGCGCCGAGTCCTTACATGGGGTACTACGGGGCCTACTATGGAAGGTATTAGCACTAACTGGCGCTAAGCCTGGAGACGGATCTGAAGTGGGTCATCTTGCCATCGCGGTTCCCGCCGCAATGTCGATAGGCCCACTTCAGGCCGGAGCGCGTAACTGGCATGAAACCATCAGGCATGGTCCCGATTTTTCTCATCGCGTAAATGGAACGCTCCATGGTGCCCGAATCGTTGTCACGCCGCAGGATCATTTAGTGCGGCAGTCTTCACTTCCCCATCCGCTGATATCCAGGGTGAACACCGCGAGTGAGTCCCTGTTCATCCGCCACTTTGAGAAGCATCTCCGTGAGTATTGAGCGCTCCTCGCTCGAGAGTGCAGCGAGAAGTGTGTCCTGATGCTCCCGTGCCACCTTACCGATCCGCTGCAGGGTTTCACCGCCAGTCTTTGTCAGATGTAGTGAATACAGGCGCCGGTCAGTGGGATTTGGCTTTCGTTCAACAAATTGGAGCCGCTCCAGATTGTCAAGAATCCCGACCAGCCGGCTGGGATGAATCTGGAGCCTCGCAGAAAGTTCCTGTTGGCTGATTCCCGCCGCCGTGCGCAAAAGGCGCAGGATACCCACGTCCGCCGGTGCGAGTTGCAGCACACTCATCCGCTCGGCGAATTTCGTCGCGGCATGCGCTCCCAACTGGGAGAGAAGAAACGCCGGTTGTCCTCTTTCCATCTCTTTATGGTCCATGTCGCAAGAATATCATTGCACGGATAATTCATTTGTGTTATAAATCATTTTACTATGAAACCTTATTCCCATTTCCGTGGCCCGTCATTGATCCTGCTCGGGATCGTCCACATCCTGCTCTTCGCAGCAGGTCTCGTAGCAGCTGCGGCGCTCCGTCATGGAACGCCTTATGTCAACCCCTTTGTGGCAGCTGAGGTTGTCCGCGACTTTTTCCAACAGAACCTCACAGCTGTGCGCGTCAGCAGCTTCTTCTTATTCGCCTCAGCCGTGCCCCTTGGCATCTTTGCCGTTACCATGGTCAGCCGGTTGCGGTTTATGGGAGTTCGGGCTGCCGGTACCAACATCGCGTTGTTTGGCGGATTGACGGCCGCCAACGCGCTCATCTTTTCAGGCCTCTTCGGCTGGGTGTTGTCCGTACCCGACGTCGCAGCTTCTGTGCCTGCGGTTCGGGCCATCTACTTCCTCAGCTTTTTGTTCGGGGGAGCAACTTACGCAGTCGGATTCGGTCTGCTGGCGGCGGGTGTTTCCATCACAAGCCACTTTTGCCGCCTCCTTCCGCGCTGGCTGGTTGCCGTTGGAATGCTCGTCGCCCTTACGGGAGAGTTCTCGGCGCTCAGTCTCATCGCATATCCGGCAAATTTCTTTATTCCGATCACGCGATACGTGGGGTTTATTTGGCTGCTGCTGGCGGCGGTCAAGTTGACAAGGCACAACAGACAGGGGCAGCTCGCGAATGCAGCGGACGCGTCATAATGCTGATCTTTCGCGCGCCAGGTCATCTGGGCGTCTGCACTACTCTACCGCGGACTTTGCGGGATTACTGCACCTTCGCCACCAGCACGCCGAAGGGCGGGAGCGCGATGTGATCGGCTGAAATGATTTCGTCGCCGAAGGGTGGAGAGCTGTAAAGCGGCTTGAGGGCCGTTCCCTTTACTCCCTTGCCGGCCAGGTTCAAGTAAACCGTGTGAGGCTCGGCGCTCATGTTCAGCGATACGAGCACCGTCGATCCCGACGCCTTGCGCAGGAAAGAGAAGACGTAGGGATTCTGCTCGTCGACGTTCACCTGCGAACCGTCGCGCAGAGCGGGCTCGGCTTGGCGCAGGGCGAGGAGCGTTTTGTAGGCGTTGAAGATGGAGTTCGGATCCGGCTTCTCGTTCTCGACGTTATAGATCGAAGATGCAGTCGGGATGGGCAGCCATGGCTTTGCCGAAGTGGTAAAGCCGGCGTTTGCCGCGGTGTCCCACTGCATGGGTGTGCGCTCACCGTCGCGCCCCTTCTCCTTGGGCCAGCCTAATTTGCCGATGGGATCGTGCACGTCTTCGATGCGGGCTGGGTCGGTGGTGCGCATGCCGATTTCTTCTCCGTAGTACATCTGCGGTGTTCCGCGGGTGGTGAGCAGGAGCGTGGCCACGAGCTTCGCGATCTGGTCGTTGTGCACGCCGTCCCCGTAGCGGTCCCACTGGCGCGGCTGATCATGGTTGCTGAAGAAGTACTCGGGCTGTCCGTGGGCGGTGTTGTTCTCGACGTCGCTGAAGAGACGGCGGAAGTCGGGCGCGGAGAGCTTATTGACGTCGGCGATCTGGAAGTCCATGGGGAGCTGCACTTCGTCGCCGTTGCCGTAGAGCTTGGTGAGCTCAGTGATATTGGGCTCGTCGGCTTCGGTGATGAGAACGGGATCGCCGGGATACTTTCCGACGACTTTGCGCAACCGCTTGAGGATGTCGTTCACCTCGGGATAGTTGTCGGTGTATTTGTGCTCGATGTTGCGGTCGCCATAGGCGTTGTACCCGGGCAGATAGGGATCGTCGTGCAGGCCGGGGTCTTCGAAGAGGCGGGAGACGGCATCGATGCGGAAGCCGTCGACGCCGTGGTTCATCCAGAACTCGAGCACTCCCTCCATCGCCTTTTGCACCTCAGGATTGCGCCAGTTGAGGTCGGGCTGCTGCGGATAGAAGTAGTGGTAGTACCACTGATTCGTCTTCTCGTCGAAGGTCCAGGCGGAGTGGCCAAACCAGGATTGCCAGTTGTTGGGCGGCTGACCGGGCCCTTTGCCATCGCGCCAGATATACCAGTCGCGCTTGGGATTGTCGCGTGAAGAGCGGGACTCGATAAACCACGGACTCTGGTCGGACGTGTGATTGATGACGTAGTCCATGATGACGCGGATGCCGCGCTTCTTGGCCTCGGCGACCATGTGGTCGAAGTCGGCCATGGTGCCGTATTCGGGATCGATGGCGGTGTAGTTGGAGATGTCATAGCCGTAGTCGATGCCCGGCGAAGGATACATCGGTGTGATCCAGATGGCATTGACGCCGAGATCCTTCAGGTAGTCGAGGCGCGAGGTGATGCCGTTAATGTCTCCGATGCCGTCGCCGTCCGAATCCTGAAAGCTGCGCGGATAGATTTCGTAGATGACGGCGTGCTTCCACCAGTCGTCAGTGTGGCTCTTGGCGGGCTGTTGTGCGAGGAGGCTGGCTGCGAAAGTGAGTGTGACGAGCAGGTATTTAAGGCGTGGCATTCTTCGACCCCGGTGACGCAGGAGAGTATAAAGCAACGGGTGGATGGGAGCGATGGCCGGGGGGAATGCGCCGCGGGCGTGCAAGGCTGGGCATACGGCCCTCTTGTACACTCAGATTGACTTGCCTGTGGGTGCGGCCTGAGATGCGACGCTCAAGGCACCTTTCCCAGCGATGATCGGCCAAAACATCTCGCACTACCGTATCTCGAGAGGCTCGGTGGCGGCGGCATGGGGGTGGTCTCAAGGCCGAAGATACCCGCCTCGATCGCACTCTAGCCCTCAAGTTTCTTCCTCCCGAGATGGCCCACGATTCCGCCTCACTCGAACGATTTCGGCGCGAGGCAGAGGCCGCATCAGCATTGAATCACCCAAATATCTGCACTATTTATGACATCGGCGAACACGGCGGCCAGCGATTCATTGTGATGGAGTTTCTCGACGGCCAGACGCTGAAGCATCGCATCGCAGAGAAGCCCGTCGCGACCTATGTCCTGCTGAGTCTGGCCATTGAGATAGCCGATGCTCTCGATGCCGCCCATAGCAAAAGCATCATCCGCCGCGACATCAAACCGGCCAACATTTTGTCACCGAGCGTGGGCGGGCGAAGGTCCTGGATTAGTGCGAAGGTCGTGGATTTCGGTCTGGCGAAAGTAGTGCCCGCAGGTGATCGCGAGAGAGTTTCCGCGATGCCGACAATCAGCGAGTTGCAAGGCTTACTCAACGCGATACGGCGATCGGCACTCCGTATGAACTGGGTCAGGTGACGGACCTCGAATTCGGAACACTGTTTTATCCCGTGTACCTGCGCGGCCAAGCCTATTTGCTTCTCTATCAAGGCGCCGAAGCAGCAGCTGAGTTTCAGGAATTTCTCGACCATCCTACGCTGGTCGCAAGCAACCCGCTCTTTCCACTTGCCCATCTCGGCCTGGCCCGCGCGTATGCACTGCAAGGCCAGACAGACAAATCTCGTGCCGCCTATCAGGAGTTCTTCACCCTATGGAAAGATGCCGACCCCGACATCCCGATCCTCCAACAAGCCAAAGCTGAGTACGCCAAGGTGCAATAGCAGGATTGCGCCTCGCCGCATAGAGGTACGAGGCGGGTTTTTTACATCGAATCAGGGTTGAAATACCAACCGCACTCCTTTGTCGTGGCTGTTCCAGAGAGTTTCGACGTCGCGCAGGGAGACGGCTTTCGTCGGGACCTGGAAGGGCAATTTGGCGGCGGCCTGGAGAAACTCGCCGACGGCCTTCATGATTTCCTGAAGTGAGGCGCTGCCGAATCCGCTGCCGAGGAGTTCAAGGCCGGAGCTGCGCAAGGTGGCTGCGGGCAGCGAGACGGTCGGGCCGGCCACGCTGCCGATCTGGACGTAGCGGATGCGGTGCGACGCGTGCGCGAGGCCCTTTTGCGCCACGGCGGCGAGGAGCGACTCGGCGGGCGCGCCCCAGAGGTAGTCGAGGATGACATCGATCTTTGATTCAGACAGGTGCTTGCGGTAGGCCTCGATCAGCGCGGCGGGGTCCTGCTCGAGAGAGATGGTGGCGTCCGCGCCCAGAGCGGCGGCCTGATGGAGGGCTTCGGGATTGCGGCCGACGGCGATGACGCGCTTTGCGCCAAGGCGACGGGCGACCTGTACGGCGAGGTGTCCGGAGATACCGGTCGCGCCAAGGATGAGGACGCTTTCGCTGGCGACAAACTTTGCGCGCCCGGTGAGCGCGGCCCAGGACGACATGCCGGGGTTCATCATGGCGGCGACGGTGACGTCGTCGAGGCTGTCGGGCAGGGGCAGGGTCATCCACGACTCGGTGACGGCGCGCTCGGCGAAGGTGCCGTAGGGCGGGCGGGTGACTCCGAAGTAGACGCGGCTGCCATCGGGAAGTCGACCGACTCCATCGACGCCCGGGACGAAGGGCAGAACTCCGGTACTGCCGTAGTGGGTTCCGTTGGCGAGGACTCTGACGATCACGTGAAGGGCGGCGGCGGTGACCTCGACAAGGAGCTCTTTTTCGGTGGGGATGGGGTCGGCGAAGGTGGCGTAGCGGGGAGGACGATCGAAGGCTTCGACAAGTGCAGCGTTCATTAGGGCTCCTCTGTGCTCGAAAGATAGGGTAAATGAGGAAGAGGGATCAGAGCACAGGGCTCAGGACTCAGCAGTGTGCCAGTTGGAAAACGGACTTGCAGATCACATCCGGAGCTTTGAGGAAAATCGCGGCTCTGGCAAACTAGGTAGAGGGC
The DNA here is from genome assembly GCA_964453815.1 of uncultured Acidobacteriaceae bacterium. GTDB lineage: Bacteria > Acidobacteriota > Terriglobia > Terriglobales > Acidobacteriaceae > Silvibacterium. The sequence goes on from CAYVSQ010000586.1 coordinate 8,742, forward strand.
TCCCGATGTCGTTTATCTTCTTCGTCCCGATTTGGCTGGTGTTCGTGGCCACCGGTGTCGTTTTCTTGCTATCGCCACAGTTTAGATTCTTGTCCGCGTATCTTTGCTGTGCTCGACTATGGGATTGCTTTCGTCGTTTGCTCTGTCCTTACTGGCGATCACTGTTCTCGGAAGGTTGTTGGGCAGAACGGGTTTCGGTGAGTGGCACTTTTAGGCTACCTAGCGGCGATTGGGATCGCCGCAATAGTTGCGGCCGGCTATAGGATTCATCGGCGCGCGGAAAATGAATACTCTAGTCGGATGGCAGCTCAGTTCAAATTGAGCATTACCCAGGGCTCAGGGCTTAGCAGTAGTGTTTTCGCTGGCAAAGGCGTGCAGAAACTCCTGCAATAACTCGGGGACGGTCCGATGGGCGCGATCCTCGCTCGCGGGATGCGCGGCTACCCATTCGTCAAGCATGGTGAGAAGAATGAAGCTGGAGGGCTCCTTGTCGCCGCTCGCGTTCCATTGTCCCAATATGCGCGAGAGGAGCACAGGCGGCTTGATGCCGATGAGCTCCTTCCTCTCCGGATGCGCACAGTGCTCGGCCGGTGAAGCCACCATGTATTCGCGGCAGGGCAGCGGGCGGATGGGGTGGATCGTGCAGCGTTCTTCTTCAAGGAATGGACACGGGATACCGAGCGCGAAATACCTGAGTCCCAAGGTTTGGGTCTTGTCTTTATCGGTGAGAGGGACATTGCGCAGGCTTTGCGCGAGGCCACTCTCTTCGATGCGAAGGGCGGCAACGCGAAACCGGACACGGAGGACTTCCCTTCTCTCTTCGGGCTGAGCGTCGATCCATTCAGAGAGCATACGCGCCTCCACCAGAGAGATGGGCACGGCCTGACGGCAACAGGCTCCGCAGCCTTCTCGGCAACTCATGGGTTTGCCCACACGGGCAGCCTCGCGCTCGCTGATGTCGGAAACGGAATTGGACAGGGTCTGAATGATGGGGAGCAAGACGGCAGGGCGGACGGGCCCGTCGGGGAGCTGCGCATTCACTTCGATTCGGGCACCCCTGAACGTTCAGCGCAAACTGGAGGGTCTTCAGGCCGGGTGAGGCAGCACCGAGAGATTCTGGTTCGGGGCCGGGCATAGCGCGGAGTCTAGCAGAAAGGCAGGGTGCAGGGTGTAGTCATTAGAGATAGATCCCACGTCCGATGTAACCCAAGGCACCGTGCATTTCAGTGGCGCGGGATACCTCGTCTCGATCAATAATAGAGAATAATGTTTTGTCGTTCCGTTCGTCTCACCGTTTTTGTTTTCCTGCCTGTTTTGTTCGCGCCTCACTGTTGGTCTCAAGACCAATCGAAGGCTTCCCAGGATAAATCGAAGGCCCCCATCACCATTCCCATAACCAATCTGCCGAAATCTCTACCTTCCGACGCTCAGTTTGCGAAGGAGGGCGTGGTCTACGAGAAGATCTCGACAGTGATCAACTACGATGCCGATGGGCTTGGCGAGAAGACGCTCACCGTCGTGGCGCGTGTTCAATCGGAGGGCGCTGTTCACGAGGCGGGTTTGCTGACTTTTGCCTACGCCTCGGGCGAAGAGCACTTGGAACCTGTGTATGTGCGGGTGCGCAAGTCGGATGGGAGCGTGGTGAACACTCCGGCCGCCGATACGCAGGACATGCCGACGGAGGTGACCCGGCAGGCTCCGTTCTATAGCGATCTGCGTGAGGTTCAGATTCCGGTCAAGTCGCTGAGCCCGGGCGACAAGCTCGAATACCAGATGCGGTATGTACGGCAGAAATCGACGGCACCGGGGCAGTACTGGGGAGCGCTGAACTTCGTGCGCGGCAATGTGGTGCTGGATGAATCGGTGGAGATGTCCTTTCCCAAGGACAAGTATGTGCTGGTGCTGAGCCCCAAGGATAAGCCTGCGATCGCCGATGAGAATGGGCTGAAGGTGTACCGCTGGAAGACCTCGCAGCTGGAGTCCACCGTAGGTGACGCCAAGAAAAAAGATAAGCCGTACGATCCGGACGCGCTGCCCTCGGTCAGCTGGACGACTTTCCGCAGCTGGGAGGAAGTCGGCGAATGGTATGGCAGCCTGGCACACGACCGAACGGTAGTGAGTCCGGAGATCGAGGCCAAGGCCAAGGAGCTGACGCAGGGGAAGACCACGGACGATGAGAAGATCGAGGCCATTTATCACTATGTCTCGACCCAAGTGCGGTATATCGGCGTGGCATTCGGAGTGGGGCGGTATCAGCCGCATTCGGCTGATACGGTGCTCGACAACCAGTACGGAGACTGCAAGGACAAGCACACGCTGCTAGCGACGCTGCTGAAGGCTGCGGGATACGACGCATGGCCGGCGCTGATCGGGAGCTCGGTGAAGCTGCATCCGGAATTGCCGTCACCGGCGCAGTTCGATCATGTAATTACAGTTGTCTCGCTCAGCGGCAAAGAAATCTGGCTGGACAGCACGCCGGAGGTGACTCCGTATCGCTTGTTGATGGCGCAGATTCGGGACAAGGATGCGCTGGTGATTCCGACGGGAGGAACACCCAAGCTAATGCGCACTCCGGCGGACGGGCCGTTCCCTTTCGTCGATTCAACCACGGCGACCGCGAAGCTCGACGCCCAGGGAACGCTTGACGGGCATATCGACATGGAGATGCGAGGCGACTCGGAGACGATCTTACGCGAGGTTTTTCATGGCACGTCGCGCGCGCAGTGGCCGGAGATGGCCCAGAACATTTCGCAGAGAATGGGCTTTGTCGGCACAGTCAGCAATCTCGACGTGAGCCTTCCGGAGCAGACGGAGAAGCCATTCCACTACGCCTACGACTACAACCGCAAGGAGTATGCCGACTGGGCGAATCGGCGTATTCTTCCCCTGACTTTGCCCGTTTCGCTGAACGTATTGGGCGAGGGCGAGGTGCCAACCGAGCCGATCGATCTGGGATCGCCGCGTGTGGAGACCCATCACTCGATCATCGAGCTACCGTCGAATTACACAGCGGAACTGCCAAGGTCAGTGAAATACACCACGCCGTTCGCGATTTACGAGGATGACTACAAGATGGACGGCAACAAGCTGGTCACCGACCGCATGCTGCAGGTCTTGCAGCGCCAGATCCCAATCGAAAAGGCAGGCGATTACAAGAAGTTCACAAAGAATGTCACGGATGACGAGGGCCAGTTCATCCAGCTTGTCGCGCCGGGAAACAAGGGCATCGACACGGCGGCGGGTAATCCGGAGGCTGCGCAGTTCATTCAAGCTGCCTATGTTGACTTGACGAGACACGATCTCAAGGCCGCGCACAGCGATCTGCACAGCGCCGAGCAGCTTAATCCGCGGGAGCGCGGGCTGTGGGGCGAATACGCATATCTCGACATGGCGGAGAACCGAATGGATGATGCCGTCACGGATTTTCGCAAGGAGATCAAGAACCACCCCGAGAACGCGGTCGCGTATCAGGCGCTGGCGGGGACGCAGGTCCGTATGAAGCGCATCGACGACGCTGAGCAGACGCTGCATGACCTGCTGAAGTTCATCCCGGACAACACGAATGCGGAGCTTCAACTGGGTTCGCTGCTCATCCTGCAGAAAAAATATGACCAGGCCTGCACGCTGCTGGAAGCGGCGATGAAGCAGGCGCCCGATGACAAGAACATCGCTGCACAGGCGGGACGCGCGGAGCTGTTGGCCGGCAAGCGCGACGTGGGAACTGCGACCTTGCGCAACAGCATGAAGGACAGCGATGATCCGGACACACTGAACAACGCCGCATACGAACTGGCGGACTTCAATTCAGATCTGCCCACGGCCGAAGCCAGCAGCAAGAGGGCCATGGAGAAGCTGGAGAAGGAAACATCTCAGATCACGCTGGGCAATCTGAGCAAGGAAGATTTGCAGCACGTGAACCTGCTGACCGCTGTCTGGGACACGATGGGCTGGGTCTATTTTCGCGAGGCCAACCTGCCGCAGGCTGAGAACTATGTAGGCGCGGCTTGGAAGGTGACGCAGCACAGTGAGGTCGGCGACCACTTGGGGCAGGTCTACGAAAAAGATGGCAAGCTGGCCGAGGCGGCGAATACTTTCAAACTCTCACTTGCTGCCGAGACGCTCAGCCCAGATCCGTCGGGGACGGATTCAATTCGCGCCAGCCTTGATCGGCTGAAGGCGAAAGGGCATGTGCCGGGTGAAGGAGATCCGAATCAAGAGCTCGCGAAGCTGCGCACGTTCTTCCTGCAAAGGACGGCGACCGGCACGGCGGATTTCTTCCTGCTGGTTTCGGCGGACAAGGTGGAAGACGCACAGTTCATCGGCGGCGATGAGGGCCTGAAGGCCGCTTCTCCGACGCTATTGAAGATAGATGTTTCGGGGCAGATTCCGAAGGGCTCGTCGGCGAAGATGGTGCGGCGCGGTACGCTCTATTGCTCAGATACGGGGAGCCAGTGCCAGTTCACTATGCTGCTGCCGCAGTCGGTGGGGATCGATTGAGGGCTCAAGGCCCAGAGCTCAGCTTCCCACCCTTCGCTACGCGGAAGATGGGGCATCACGGCAATCCTGCAATTGTGAACTGGAACCGAAATCCGATTTGCAAATGACGATCACACGCTACTCATCTGTCAATGTTGTACTGATGATCGCCGGAGCATTAGTGTGCTCCTTCACCATTTTTTGCTCGTTATGACAGCAGGGTTTGGTGCGGATCCTGTTCATGACTACAGAAGCTTCGCTATTGTCTCCATGCTTTGCGTCGCACTGTGCGCTGTCCCCTTGGTCTAGTCCGGGTAAGTGAGAGCACTTGGGTCTGAGCTTAGCTGCATATTCAGCCCGCAGCCGCCGTCGAGGCTGTGTAAATGTGCGAAGCGCTTTTTGCTCTCCACATTTGCATAGCCTTTCGCGAATTCCTGGCGTCATGTAGCCCAACGAGCTATGTGGACGCACCCGGTCCGCCTCTCTCGCAACCCCTATCATTACAGAGCAGGCAGATTGCATTATGCGAGTGCGCCAATGGAGACCACGTTTAAGCGAAGGTCAAGGCGCGGATCTCTTCCTTGCGGATCGTGAGCCGCTCCACCAGGTCTTCGCGGACCTCGTAGCCGCGGCCTGGGGTAGTGGGAACGGTGATTTCACCTTTGGATGAGACTTCGACCGCGGGCTCGATGATGTCTTCCTTGTAATAGCGCTTTGAAGCCGAGACGTCGCCGGGGAGGCTAAAGTTCTCAAGCGATGAAAGCGCAATGTTGTGGGAGCGGCCGATGCCGGTTTCGAGCATGCCTCCGCACCACACTGGAATTCCGCGCTCATAGGCGGCGTTGTGAACGGCAACAGCTTCGCCCAGGCCGCCGACGCGCCCGTTTTTGATATTGATGATGCGGCAGGACTCCATCTCGATGGCGGCGAGGGTGTCGCGGCGGTTGTGGATCGATTCGTCGAGGCAGATGGGAGTGTTGAGCTGCCTTTGCAGCATGGAATGGTAGTAGAAGTCGTCGGCCCAGAGCGGCTGCTCGATCATCATCAGGTCGAAGGCGTCCCAGCTAGTGATGCAGTCGGCGTCCTTGAGGCGGTAGGCAGAGTTGGCGTCGCAGCTGAGCGCAATGCCAGGCCAGCGGTTGCGGACGGCCTCGAAAACCTTAGTGTCCCAACCGGGCTTGCACTTGACCTTGATGCGCTGGTAGCCGGCGGCCAGCTCGGTTTCGATTTCGTCGAGGAGCTTCTCGATCGAAGGCTGGATGCCGATGGAGACTCCGCAGGGAATGGTTTCACGGACGCCGCCGAGCAGTTCGGACAACGAAACGCCGCGCATCTGCGCTTCCAGGTCCCACACCGAATTCTCAAGAGCCGCTTTGGCCATGCGATGGCCGCGGACTTGCTTGAGGATGCCGGGAATTTTTCCGGAATGTTCCGGCTCAGACCTGGCAAGGGCGGGGGCGAGTTCCTGAGCAAGTACGAGCCAAGCAGTGTCGACGGTTTCGTAAGAGTAATAAGGGTGCTCACCGGCGACACATTCACCCCAGCCGGTAAAGCCTTCGGCTTTCAACTCCACGAGGAGGATGCGGCGATCGGTGGTGACACCGAAGCTGGTTTCAAATGGTTTAACGAGGGGAATGCGTAATTCGCGAAGGAAGATTGCATCGATTCTCATAGATAATCGCTTCTCAGGTGTTCGAAAGGCGCTAGTTCAAAGATACCGTTGTTTTGCGTGTCCCTGTGAAAACCGACGACAGCCAGCCTGCGAGCGAACGCTTCCTGAAAACGCTGGCGATTCTCTGTCTGCACGGCACGAGCTCGGTCTAGGTCAACCTCTGAAGACTTCCATTCGCCGATCTCGTACGGAACGAGAATGGTTTCTTCAATCTTCGGAGGTTTGAACGTATTCCCTGCGAGAACTGCCTTGACCCGCGCCGAACGGAGATGCCACTCCGCATGCAGCCGGTCGGTTGGCAGTTCGCCCTGCAGTCGAGATGAGGATACACCATAAAAGTCTGATGTATAGCTGCGAACTATCGCGCCCAGCTTGTGGATATTTAGGAAAGAATTCTTGATCTCCAGGGGATCGAAGGTCCATTCCATAAGATCAATACCGCGACTGAGGGCTTCGAGGCGCTGAAAAACCTTGAGCTGGCGGCCGATGCCGTCATTTCTGTATCCGGGAGAGACGGCGAGCATGTGGGAATGGAGATAGGGGGTCGGAGCCGCGTCCGGAGCGGCGCCCATCTGTAAGCCGGGTAAGGACATGGCGAAACCAATGAGGTTTTCCGCCGTACCCTCAGGCTTTTCCACGCGGGTGACGTCAAAGGCTCCAATGACCTGACCGCCGATGCGCTGGGCGATGACAAAGGCGCGGCGGGGAATGACGTCTCCGTCTGAGTAACCCCAAGTGTCGATCTGGTGCTGGACGCAGGCGTCGAGTTCCTCGAAGCCGTGACAGGAGCGGATGAGGATGGGGCGGCCATCGCGGGTCAGGAAGGTGGCCGTGTTCTCAGCGGTGCTTAAGTTTTCGGCGGTGTAGACGTTCATGGCTGGCGCTCGACCTCTTTGGTCTGCTCTAGTTTGGGTCCGTCCACCTTAGCTTGGGCCCATAGAGCTTCGAGCTCTTCGCTGGAGAGTTCTTCGAGAGGTCTGGGGCTGGTTTGCTCCATAAAGCGGAAGCGGCGTCGGAATTTTGCATTTGTGTCTCGCAGAGCAAGCTCAGGATCGATCTTCAAGTGACGGGCAAGGTTAACAGCTGTAAACAGCAGATCTCCAAGCTCTTCAGACGCAGCTTGATTCGATTTTCCGATATAGGAAATTTCTGCTTCGAGCTCGGCGGTTTCTTCGCGGAGCTTGTCGATCAGGCCGGAGAGGTGAGGCCAGTCGAAGCCGGATTTGGCGGCTTTCGATCCCAGCTTGGCGGCCTCGGAGAGTGCTGGCATCGAGCGCGGAATGACCTCCAGGCGTCCTTCTCGTGTGGGGTGGGCCGACTTCTCTAACCTTTTGATTTCCTCCCAGTTATGGAGAACCTGCCTGGCATCGATGCCGTTGGTATCGAGACCGGTAGCGCTGTTTCCTGCTGCCGCTGCGGCCTCCTCGCCGAAGACATGGGGATGGCGGCGGATGAGCTTGCGGTTGAGGCCGTCGGTTACGTCTTTGATGGTGAAGTGTCCGGCTTCGGTGGCCATTTGCGCGTAGAAAAGCACCTGCAGCAGAAGGTCGCCGAGCTCGTCCTTGAGCGCGGGCCAGTCGCGGCGCTCGATGGAGTCGAAGACCTCGTAGGTCTCCTCAAGCGTGTATTTGCGGATAGAGTCGAAGCTCTGCTCGCGGTCCCAAGGGCAGCCGCTGGGCGAGCGAAGACGCTCCATGATGGCCACGGCCTGTCCGAAACTAGCAGGTGGGTTCTGACTGGGACTGTCGTTTGAGTCTGAGGGGGGGGGCATCGGATTCAGTTTACCCGATGGCGGCGTGAGCGCCGGAAGCTCCGCGTATACTGCCGCTGGTGCAAGGCTTGAATTTATTGGCGGGTATTTTTTGTGGGTTGCTGGGGCTGGCCTTCGGCAGCTTTTTGAATGTGTGCATTGCGCGGCTGCCGCGGCATGAGTCGGTGGTAGCTCCGCGATCTCGTTGCCCGGAGTGCGGTGCGCCAATTCGTGCGCGGGATAATGTTCCGCTGCTGAGTTTTCTGGTGCTACGAGGACGGTGCCGGGATTGCGGAGCGCGGATTTCGTGGCGCTATCCAGCGATTGAGCTGACTACGGCGGCTCTGTGGGTGCTGTGCTGGCTGCGATTCGGATGGTCGCTGACCGCACTGGGCATGGCGGCGTCTTGTTTTCTGCTGCTAGGGCTGGCCGCGATGGATGCCGAAACATTGATTCTGCCCGATGCTTTCACACTGCCGGGGATTGCGCTGGGGGTGATTTACAGCGGAGCGGTGTGTGGTGGCGGATGGCTGGGAGGGGCGCGTTGCGCGGGCGTGTCGTTGGGCTGGGCAGTGTGTGCGGCGGCTCTGATCCTAGCGATTCGCGGTCTGTACTGGCTGGCGCGGCGGCGCGAGGGTATGGGTCTGGGAGATGCGAAACTGTTCGCGATGATTACCGCATGGGTGGGTCCGGCGAACGCGGTGCTCGTGTTTTTCCTGGCGGTGGTGGGTGCGGCGCTTTACGGGGTTCTCTGGCTAGGACTGCATAAAGGTGAAGGCAAGGCACACGCGCGGGTTCCCCTGGGGTCGTTTTTGTGCGCGGCGGCTATCTATGCGGTGTTTGAGGGGCAGACGACGGTAGATTGGTATCTGGGGTTTTTCAGATGAGACGTCAATGATCCGCCGTTGTGACGAACGCGATTTTGAGCCGATCTGGGGCATCATCAATGATGGTGCGCAGGCTTATCGAGGGATTATTCCAGCAGATCGCTGGGCTGATCCATACATGTCCCGTGAGAAATTACGGCACGAAATTGATGACGGTGTCGTGTTCTGGGGCTACGAAGAGAGCGGCGCGCTGGCAGGCGTGATGGGCCTTCAAGGGGTGGAGGACGTAACACTGGTCCGTCACGCGTATGTTCGCACCGGCAGTCAGAGACAAGGGATTGGAGAGCAGCTGCTGGCCCATTTGCGAGCTCTGGCGAGTGGGCCGGTTTTGATCGGCACGTGGGCTGATGCAAGATGGGCGATCCGCTTCTATCAAAGACACGGCTTTCAACTCGTGGATTTGGAGGAGAAGAATCGGCTGCTCAAGAAATATTGGACGATACCCGAGCGTCAGATTGAAACTTCGGTAGTTCTTGCAGACACTGTGTGGCGGGAAAACCGGCGGTGACTCAAGAAGTTCTGGTCAGGCTGCCGCCGTCTGTTTTCGAATCCGCTTGACCTGGGCCAAGTGATGCTTGCCATGAACGAAGTGGAAGCGACGCCACTGTTCAGCCGTGAGGGGTCCGAAGATGAAGTGCGAAGCAAAGGGTTGTTTTCCGAATAGCTGGCTGCTTTTCTCGATTTTTGCGTCCACGGCTTCGAGTTCCGCTTTCATCCAGGCGCTGAGCTCATCACCGGTCATTGCGGGCATATCCGTTTTTCCAGGCCGTACAAGCTCGGGAGCCTGCACGCCGCGTGGAAATCCGCCACAGCGAATGACCAAAAACTGCAGGGCGCGGTGTTTCATATTCCGGGAGTTCTGCGTGGGAGAATTTCGAGTGAGATAGCGATCGAAGAGCGCACCGGTGCTGCGATAGGTGAGCACCAGGTGCTCGATGACCTCCTGCGTGCTCCAGGTGGCGCTCCGTCCCTTGAGTGAGCGGGCGGGATGAAGCTGGCAGAAGGCAGAATCTTTGCCGTCGAGATTTTTCCAGTAGAGCTGGTGGAGCTTTTCGAATGTCGGGTGCATGACTTCCCCTTAAAAACGCCGACGCGACCACTATAGCGCGAGCGCCTTGTATGATGCTGTGCGATAGAGGTAGAGAGATCGAGGGGAGGGATGCCGAGTGATCCTGTGGAGTTTCGCGCCGACCGGACTTGAGACGGCTTGGCGGAATAGCGGTGAATTCTGGGCGCAGACCGGGATGGCGGTGGCGCGTCATCCGCTGTTGCTGCTGGTCTGCTCGGCTGTGCCGGCGGCAGAGCGAGCCTATACGCTGCTGCAGACCAATCCGATCCCAGGCTGGAAGCTGACGCTCTTGGAAGCCCTGGTGACGTTGTGGCGGATCCTGCTATGCGCCGTCGCCGTGTGGGTGACGCTTAGTCCGGAGAGGTGGGCTGCGTTTCGGCTTCATTTTTTCGACAATATCGCACTGCAACGGTCGCTGCAACGGCTGGGCGCTTACCTGGGGAATCATTTGCACGTCGTGTTGTGGGAGCTGGTCTTCTTCGCGGCTGCGTTCCTGCTGCTGAATTTCGCGCTTGTACGGACGGCGAAGGGACTGGCGCACCTAGGCGGTGCTCTGCCTAAAGCTGTTCGGCAGAAAGCCTTCGCATCGGCATTGCGGAATTTGGTGCTGGCTCCGCTGGCGCTGATTTATCTGGTGGAATTGCTTCAGCAAAAATTCTACTGAGGCCCGCGCGTCGCTCTCAAGGCGGAAACAGACTATTTTTTGGGTGCGGCGCCCAACTGGGCGAGCGCCTTGCGCGCCGCCTTGGCTTTTGGGCCGTCGGGGTAGGCGTCGAGGTACATGCGGTAGTTGTCCGCGGCTTCGTCCTTCAGCTTCAGGCCGCGCGCAGCCTCGGCCAATCCGAAGACGGCATCGGCGTTTTCGGGATTCACTTCAGTAGCTTCCTTAAAGCGCGTATAAGCCCCCTTGTAATCGCCAGCGTTGAGATAGAAACCGCCGACTTTTACGTCTTGCGCGGCAAGCGTGGGGTTGAGGATGTAGCCACCGGCGCCGTTCGAGATGCGGCTCTCCTTGTCGCCCATTACATCGATGTCCTGAAACTTTGTGCGGCTGGAGGAGTAGTCAGGTTCATCCGGTTTTGGTTCCCCCGGCTTCGATTCTCCGGGGGACCTGGGCGGCCTGTCTGCCTTGCCAGTGGGCGCGTCTGGAGCCGAGCTGTCGTCGGCCACGGCGGCTTTCTTCGAGATCTCCTCTGGAAAAGGGTTTTCGTCGGCGGTAGTGGGTTTCTTCGCTGCTGGAGCCTGCTGGGTAGCAGACGGTGGGTTCTTATTCTTATCCTGATCTTGCTGCTGCGACTGCTGTTGCGCGAGGCAGGGCAGCGCTGCGAGCAAGAGAGGAAGGATATAGTGCGAAATGCGCATGGGGCCAACTTCTCTTAGTTTAGACCCGTTTGATGCGAAAAATCTCTGTGCGGGAGTTGTTATACTCGGCGAGAAAGTTCCCTGTTCCATTCATGACATTGATTATTCGCTCCTCTCAAATCCATGCTGCCGGCTGCTATACGACGGAGCCGATCAGGAAGCGTACGCGCATTGTCGAGTACACCGGACCGCGCATCCCGAAAGAGGCGGCGGACGAGAAGTATCAGGACTCTCCAACGACGTATCTTTTCGGCCTGGGCGATGGCTCAAAGGTGATCGATGGCCATGGCGTTGCAATGTTCATCAATCATTCGTGCGACCCGAATTGCGAAACCGGCGAAGTAAGAGGGAGGGTGTGGGTGAAGGCGCTGCGCGATATCGCAGCCGGCGAGGAGCTGACCTACGACTACAACCTGTATGACGGCGATGAGGACGAGGCGCTCTGCAATTGCGGCGCTGCGAGCTGCCGCAAGTCCATGTATTCGCCGGAGGAACTGAAGCGCAGAGCGCGCAAGGCGAAGCGGGTAGCCGAGAAGGATGCGCTCGCTAAGAAGAAGGCTGCGGGTAAGAAAAGGGCGAGCTAATTCCCTTTCGTCATGCGGACGACGGTAAGCGATTCACCATTGACGAGCGGCAGGCCAAAGCGCTCCATCTCGACATAGCCGTGGCGGGCGTAGAGAGGCAGGCCGGTAAGGGTAGCTCCCATTTCGAAGCGGGTGAAGCCGTCGGCCCGCGCGGCGTTCTCGCATAGTTCAAGAATTTTGCTTCCAATGCCGCGACGTGCCCAATCGGGATGCACATAGAAGGCGCGGATTTTTGCGGCGTCCTTCGTGGGATCGAGCAGACTGCTGTCGCGTCCGGCGCGGTTGTTGTCCCCGTCCAGGCTGGTGTCGCCTCCGCACAGGGTTTTGCGTTTGCTCCAACCTCCACAAGCAACCAGGCCTCCACTGGCTATTAGCGGGGCCTCGGGATCTTCGCTGGAGGCTTCCACGACAAAATAGGTTCCGTCGGCGATGAGCTGGGTATCGAGGCTAAGATACGTTTGGAGCGCCTGATCGATCTGCGTTGGCGTGTAATCGTGCGTCTGTAACTCGCGCACGGAGCGGTCGATGAGCGCGTGTAGGCGGGGGATATCGGCTGGCCTAGCGAGGCGGTAGTGGAGGGTGTCAGTCGAGACGGGCATGAGATCAGTATGCGGGATTATTCGAGCCGGTTGGTCGACGGATGGGCGCGCCGGAAAGAAAGCGTAAAAGCGACTGGATCGTTGAGCTTTCCACATAGCTACCATGACGACAGGCGAAGTGCGCGTGCGATGATTCTCCGCTCCCGATACAATCAGACTTTCATCGCATGGCTTACCAGGTATTAGCTCGAAAATATCGCCCGCAGCGTTTTTCCGATGTGGCCGGGCAGGATCACGTAACGCGCACGCTGCTGAATGCGCTCTCGCAGGGGCGCGTGGCGCATGGATACATCTTTTCCGGGCATCGCGGGATCGGCAAGACGACGATTGCCCGCATTCTGGCCATGGCGCTGAATTGCCGGACGGAAATCGGCTCTGAATCCCGACCGACGCCGGAGCCGTGTGGGATTTGCGTCTCGTGCACGGAGATTCGCGCAGGGAATGCGGTGGACGTGATCGAGATTGACGCGGCGACGAATCGCGGAATTGACGAGATGCGCGAGTTGCGGGACGCTGCGCGGTACCGGCCTGCACGCGACAAGTACAAGATCTACATCCTGGATGAGGCGCACCAGATCACCGATGCCGCCTTCAACGCGATGCTCAAGACGTTGGAAGAGCCTCCCGAGCACGTCGTCTTCATGATGGCGACGACGCAGCCCGAGGATATTCCGCAGACGATTCGGTCGCGATGCCAGCATTTCAGTTTTCACGCGGTGAAGTTCGACGACATTCTGGCACAACTGCGCGAGATTGCGGGCAAGGAAAATATCGCGGCGGACGATGCGGCGCTGGCGCTGCTGGCCGAGGCGGGCGATGGCTCGATGCGGGATGCCCTGTCGATCATGGATCAGGCCATAGCGTCGGCTCCTGCTGAGAGCGGGAGGCCGCATCTCGATGCGGAACAGATCCGCGAGCTGATGGGCACGGTTCCCAACGCAGTCTTTGAGCGGCTGATGGAGTCGATCGGCGAGGGGCAGACGGCAGCGGTGATCGACGAGCTGAATCGGCTGCTGAATGCAGGCAACAGCCCGTCGCAGATGGCACGGCAGTTTGTGCGGTATCTTCGAAACGTGCTTATGGCGCGGATTGCAGGCGAGAATTCGGAGCTGTTGCAGATTTCTCCAGACGAGCGGGCGCGGGCTGCGCGGTCGGCGGTGCTGTTTTCCGAGGAAGACCTGACGCGGTTTCTGCAGGTGATGCTGCGCACCTTTGACGAGTTGAATCATCGGCAAGAGCAGCGTTTTCATCTTGAGTTAGGGCTGATCAAGCTGGTGCATCTTGAGCGGCTTCTGCCTGTTGAAGATCTGTTGAGTAAGCTGCCTGCTCCGCAGACAGGGAAGGCCGGGCCCAGCGGTGGTTCGCTGCCGTCGGGCGGCACGGCGAAACCTGGCACGGAGCAGAATCGTGCACCGGCCAGTGCATCCGCTTTGCGGTCTACCGAGGCTGCGCAGCCGGCGTTCTCTCCTATTGAGGCGGACAGGAATCGCAAGACGACAAGCGAGGCGCCAGCTCCCCGTGCGCTTATGCCGCTGGAGAAGGCTGCGCGCGCAGTAGCGGCGACGGCAATGAAGGCACCGGTTGCCGGAGTTGTTGAGCCGGCGGAAGAGACGACGGCAGGAGCGCTGGCGCTGGCGACGGAAGCGACCCCGGCGCCCATGGAGGCTGCGACGCCAGACCTGGACCGCATTCGCCAGACGGTATGCGCGGCGCTGGAGCGTGAGGGGCATAACACGGCGGCGGTTCTGCTGGACGCGGGAGAGTGGCGCGAAAACGGCGCGGCCATCGAGGTGGTAGTTGGCATCAAGAAGACTATGCTTTCGCTCACCATGAATGCGGAGGCGGAAAAGATTTGCCGCGAGGGCTTGCGCGGGATCGGAGTCACGCGCAAAGTGACCTTTGTGCCGGGCGAAGGCGGGAATGGAGGCAATGGCCCATCGGGTGGCCCCCAGCTTGCAGCCAAGCCTGCGGCGCAGGGTAGTATCCAGGCGGTTGCGCTTGAGAACCCGCTGGTGCGGCAGGCGCAGGAGCTGTTTCAGGCGGAAGTTCGCAGCGTACTGGATCTTCGCGAAAAGAAGTAAGGACGCATTTGTAATAGAAAACGGAGTCGATGATGAACCCTTTAAAGATTCAGGAGATGCTGGGCCAGGCGAAACAGATGCAAGAACAGATGCAGCAGAAGCTGAGCCAGTCGGTCGTTGAGGCGTCGTCGGGAGGCGGCGCTGTAACGGTAAAGATGAACGGGAAGAAAGAGGTTCTGAAGGTCACGATTGACCCGGCGGCGGTTGCCAGCCTGAGCGGTTCGAGCACGGATCTGGAGATGCTGGAAGACCTGATTACGGCGGCCTTTAACGAAGCGGGGCGACGCGCCGAGGAACTTTTGAAATCGAGCATGCAGGGAATGCTGGGCGGGCTGAATTTGCCGGAAGGTTTATTTTAGTCGAGGCCAGCTGAGGACTCTCCTGCCGCTTTTGTTGGCCGAAACGGGAAGTAATGATCACACGACGGGGATTCTTGAGAGATTCGGCGATGGCTGCGGCGGGCACGTTGGCGCTGCATCGAGGGTCATTCGCGTCGTTGCTGGGCCAGGAACCTCCCGCGTCCGCTGCACCGCCGCCCAACATTATCCAGTCGATGCGCGCCGCCGGAGCGACGACCCCTATCCAGACGACGAAGCTCACGGACACTGTGTTTCTGCTGCAGGGCGTAGGTGGCAACATGGTGGCGCAGACTGGCCCGGATGGGAAGCTCCTGATCGACTCCAGCGTGGCCACGGCAGCGAATGCCGTCAAGCACGCGCTTGAAAAGCTCAATGCGCGCCCACTGAAGCTGCTGATCAATACACACTGGCACTTCGACCACACGGATGGGAACGCGGCGCTACACGATGCGGGGGCTTTTATCATCGCGCAGGAGAACACAAGGCTGCGTCTGTCGACCCGTCAGAGGATGAAGATGTTCAATCTCGACTTCCCTGCTTCGCCCACTGGCGCGTTGCCGCAGCTGACCTTCACCGACCAGGAGAAGCTGTACTTCAACAACGACGAAGTGGATATGGTCCACACGCCCGATGCGCACACGGATTCGGATATCTTTCTTCACTTTGTGAACGGCAACGTGATACACACGGGCGATCTGTGGTTCAACGGCTTCTATCCGCTGATTGACGACAGTACGGGGGGCACGGTCAATGGAATGATCCGGGGCGTAGATGGGGTTTTGGCCATAGCGGACGACAGGACGAAGATTGTTCCGGGACACGGCCCCCTGGGCGACAAGAGAGCCCTGCAGAAATACCGGGAGATGCTGGCCACTGTGGCCAACCGGATCGAGAAGCTGAAGATTGCCGGCCAGACGCTCGAACAGGTGATCGCCGCGAAGCCGACGGCAGACCTGGACGGCTCGTGGGGCTCCGGGAGGATGACGCCGGATCTGTTCGTCACGGTGGTCTACAACACGCTGTAAATCCAGAGGAAATCTTTGTCACGATTTGCGGAACCCATGGCGCGGCTCATCGAGGAGCTGCGCAAGCTGCCGGGCATCGGCACAAAGAGCGCGCAGCGGCTGGCCTTCCATATCCTGCGCTCGAGCGGCGAAGACGCCGAGGCGCTGGCCGATGCTGTGCGCGAGGTGAAGGCGCGGCTGAGGCTCTGCTCCATCTGCAATAACATCACTGATGTGGATCCTTGCTTGTACTGCGCGAGCCCGACGCGTAACCAGCGGCTGGTGTGCGTGGTGGAAGAGCCCACGAACATCGCCACGATCGAAAAAACACGCGGCTATAACGGGGTGTATCACGTGCTGCACGGCACGCTTTCGCCGCTGCATGGGGTGGGGCCGGAGCATCTGCGCACGCGCAGCCTGCTTGAGCGCGTTGGACGGGGTGATGTAGATGAGGTGATTCTGGCCACCTCGCCGACGGTGGAGGGCGAGGCCACGGCGCACTATCTGGCAGATCTCCTGAGGTCGGGGGACGCGGTAATCAGCCGGATTGCCACGGGGGTTCCGGCGGGAAGCGACATTGAATATGCCGATGAGGTGACGATGACGCGGGCGTTGGAGGGGAGGAACAGGGTGTAGGGAGTAGAGCTGGAGTTAACGGTGACTAGGTGTTCTACACCCTACACCCTGTTCCCTACATCCTGTTTCCTCAGCTCCGCAGCCTTGCCAGCAGATCCTGGGGGTGGACGGGTTTGGCGAGGATTTCGAACTCATGCCCCTGGCCCCGTGCGCGGTCGAGTAGGTCGGCGGTGGCGGCTTGGCCGGAGAAGAGCAGAATCTTGCAGGCCGGCAAGATTTCGCGAATTTTGATCGCGGCGTCGATGCCGTTGAGGTCGGTCATGATCACGTCGCTGATGAGCATGTCGGGCTGGAGGGTTTTTGCCATTTCTACGGCCTTTTCGCCGGTATATACGGCAGTAGCTTCAAAACCGCTCTGGTTCAGAATGATTGCGAGGGTATCGGCAATCACGCGCTCGTCGTCGGCGACCAGCACTTTAGGTTTCACCTGGTTCTCGGACATTCGTTGGTTCGCATCACTTTCTTCCGGAAATATGTAGCGGCAGTCCCTTAGCGAGGCCTTCCCTCGTCGAGTGCTGCGTAAGGGGGACAGAATATTCGGATTCCATCAAGAATCTGTATCTAGGATGATACGCTCTTCGTGTGAGGATGCTTCATCCTCTTGCAATCCTCGCGGCTTAGAATATGTCGCTTGCAGGCTCGGAGACCTTGAAGGCTCAACCTTCGAGACCAATTGATCTCTGTTCAAACAAATTCAGTTGATTTTTCAGGCGGAACGTCCATGGCCGAACCCATCATTCGCGCGCAGCAGGTGGAGAAGTTCTATGCGCAGCCGAGCGAAAACCGCATCCAGGTGATCGCCCCTACCGATCTGTCGATCGTTCCCGGGGAGATCGTCGCGCTTCTCGGTCCCTCAGGATCGGGCAAATCGACGCTGCTGCGCATGCTGTCGGGGCTTTCCAAGCCTTCGGGAGGCGAGGTCTACTGGCACGGCAAGCCGATTTCCACGGTTCGCATCCATGTTTCGATTGTTTTTCAAAGCTTCGCGCTCTTCCCCTGGCTCACCGTGCTCGAGAACGTCGAAGCGCCCCTCAAGGCGGCCGGGATGGCTCCGGCCGAGCGCAGGGAGCGCAGCCTGAAGATCCTGGATACGGTTGGTCTGGACGGCTTCCAGGCGGCATATCCGAGGGAACTGTCGGGCGGGATGCGCCAGCGGGTGGGTTTTGCTCGAGCGCTGGTCGTGGAACCGGAAGTGCTGTTCATGGATGAGCCCTTCTCGGCGCTCGACGTGCTCACAGCGGAAAACCTGCGCAGCGAACTGCTGGAGCTCTGGCAGAAAAAGACCATCCCGACGCAAGCCATCTTTCTGGTGACACACAACATCGAAGAAGCGGTGCTGCTGGCCGACCGCATCATCGTGCTGGGACGGAATCCGGGGCATGTTCGCACGGACTTCAAGGTGACGACGCTGACGCATCCTCGCGATCGCAAGAGCCCGCCCTTCACGCAACTGGTGGACTACATATACAAGGTGCTGACCAAGCCCGACGTGGTTCCGGCGGAGGTACCCGACCTGGAGACTGGCCGCAAGGTGCGCGACCAGCGGCAGATGCACTATGAGATGTTGCCGCACGCGCGTCCGGGAGGGATCGCCGGCCTGCTGGAAATCGTGATCGATCTTAGCGACCAGTCGACGGGCCGCGCTGACATTTATAAGCTAGCCGACGAGCTGGCGTTTGAGATCGACGACCTGCTGCCGATCATGGAAGCAGCGCAGATTCTCGGATATCTGCGCGTGGGTGAAGGCGATGTGGTCATCACGCCGGAAGGACGAGAATTCGCAGAATCGGAGATTCTGAAGCAGAAGGAGCTCTTCCGCAAGGCTGCACTTGATCATGTGCTGCTGTTGCGCCAGATAACACGCGCGCTCCAGAACAAGAGCGACCACACCGTTCCGGAGGAGTTCTTTCTGGATATGCTCGACGAGCAGTTCAGCGAAGAGGAGACGCAGCGGCAACTGGATACAGCGATCAACTGGGGGCGCTACGCCGAACTGTTCGACTTCGACGCGGCGCGACGCCGCTTCATATTGCCGGAGACAGAAGAGACTGCGGAAACCGTCGAGGGAGCGCAAGCCGAGTGAGAACCCGGTATACATTTTCGCGCGAACTGGTGGCCGAGAGGACCTGGCCAGTTGTTCTCGATGTGACCGTTGCCGCGGGCCTGCTCGCGGGCTTTTACGCAATTTTGTGGGTGGCGAAGTTCTGGTTCAGCGGCGCCGTGCCCGAAGTAGAGATCTACCGCTCGCCTTCGCATCTGCCGGCCTATGCTTTCTACTCGACGGTGCGCATTTTTGTGGCGTACCTTCTCAGCCTCATTTTCGCCATCGTTTATGGATATATCGCCGCGTATAACAGGCGCGTGGAAGGCCTGATGATCGCGACGCTGGACATTCTGCAGTCCATTCCTGTGCTCAGTTTTTTGCCCGCCGTGATGCTGGCCATGATGTCCCTGTTTCCGTCGCGCCAACTGGGGATCGAGCTGGGCGCGATTCTACTGATTTTCACAGGTGAAGTTTGGAATATTGCTTTCAGCTTCTACTCGTCGCTCAAGAGCATTCCGCGCGAGCTGCAGGAAGCCTGCACCATCAACCGCTTTTCGGCAATGCAGCGCCTGTTTCAACTGGAACTGCCTTACGCGACGATCGGCCTGGTGTGGAACTCGATGGTCTCGGTGGCGAGCGGCTGGTTTTTCCTGATGGTTTGCGAGATGTTTCCTGTGGGCACCCGCAATTTTCGCCTGCCGGGGCTGGGTTCGTATCTGCAAACGGCCGCTTCGAACGGCGACTACCAGGCCATGATCTACGGACTGATTACCATGTTGCTGATTGTGGTGTTGACCGACCAGCTGTTGTGGCGACCGATCATCGCGTGGTCGGATAAATTCAAATTCGAGAACGTGGAAAGCGCGGATCGCGTTACTTCAC
>CAYVSQ010000587.1:0-2690 GCA_964453815.1 uncultured Acidobacteriaceae bacterium
GGCGGGACCGCCACACACTATCGTAGTGACTTTTATCCCCGACCCCACGACGGACTTCGGTGGTAGTACAGGCAGCGTTCAGCAGATTGTCATCGGGAGTCCTACAAAGATCGTGATCGTCAGCGGTGATGGCCAGAACGGGTCGATCAACGAGCCATTCCCACTGCCACTCGTCGTGCTGGTTACCGACGCGAATGACAATCCGGTGCCAAACGTGACAGTGACCTTTGAGGCTGTGCCAGGTCCCGCAGGAGCAAGTGGGTTCATTGCTTCGGGGTCTGAGACGACCGGGTTGGATGGCACAGCGAGCGATTCGGTTACGGCAAACAGCACAGTTGGATCATTTATCGCTCCGGCTACCGGAACTCCTGTACCAGCAGGACTGAACTCGGTTAGCTTCAACCTGCGGAATGTGAGCGGCGCATCCACGACAACGCTGACCGCGAACGGACTACCGGCGAGTGTGACGGTAATGTATGGAGACACGTTGACACTGCAGGCAACGGTTGGTCCAGCGGGTGCGACGGGAAGCGTAACTTTTCTGAACAATGGAGTCGCGATCCCCGGTAGTCCCATTGTGATTGCGGGTGGTGTGGCAACGCTGGTCACCACCATGCTGCCTGCTGGAGGGCCCTATCCGATCACCGCGGCGTACACGGGCAACACAAACTACGGCGGCAGCGTGAGCAACGTTGTCGAGGTGACGGTTAACAAGAAGGTGGCTTCGGGTGGGGGACCCGCTCTGCTGGTGACTGCGGACAACAAGGAACGCAGTGTTGGAGAAGCAAATCCTGCCTTCACCTATACGGTTAGCGGCACTCTGGTGAATGGCGATACCTTTGCCACCGCAGTAACGGGAACGGCGGAATTTACGACTCCGGCGAATGCGAGTTCACCAGCCAACACTTTCCCAATCACAGTGAGCGGCTTGACGTCGGCCAACTATGTGATTGGCTTTGTTCAGGGCACGCTGACGGTTAATGCGATCAGATCACCCGTTGTCATCGAGGTGATGCCGCCCGCGCCGCCGTACGGGACTCCCATCGTCATCGACGTAAAGTCGAGCGATCCGATGAACCCGAATACGCCTACAGGCACAGTTACGGTTATTGTTGACGGCGGACCACCGATGGCTCTTCCGCTCAACGGCAATGGTCAGACGCAGTTACCGGGAACACTGCCTCCAGGAACGCATACCATCGAGGTGATTTATCCAGGTGATGCCAACTTCAATCCGAGTACCACTACTGAGACGATCAACGTCCAGAAGGCGCCGACAACGACGACACTGACCGGTGGCTCACCGTCGGCCTCGGTTGGCGATCCAGTTGTCTTTACCGCGCAGGTTGTGTCGAACATAACTGGAACACCTACCGGTACGGTGACGTTTTATGCCGATGGCGTGGCGATCGGAACAGTGCCGATCAATGCCAGCGGAGTAGCGATGCTCACAGTTTCGACCCTGCCTGCAGGTACGCATGTCATTACAGCGACGTACAACGGCGATGCAAACTTCCTGGGATCGAGTGCCACCGGACTCACTCAGGTGATTACGGCAGACTTCAAAGTGACGTCCGGTACAGGGCCGCAGACGATTCCGCCAGGAGCCACGGCAAACTACAACATCATCGTCAGCCCGGTCAGCAGCTCATTCGACAATCTGGTAACGATGAGTGCATCGAACCTGCCACCAGGAGCAACGTATACATTCACTCCGGCAGCAGTTACGCCTGGAGCTCCGGGAGCGAATACAACGTTTGCCGTCGCCGTTCCTCCGCAGAGCAGCATGGCTTCGAGGAAAGCCCCACTGGGGCCGGCTGTGTTTGCGTTGTTGCTGTTGCCGCTGGCCTGTCTCAAGCGATATCGAGAAAAACCGCATCGACTCTTGCTTTGGTTGCTGATCGGATTGGCGAGTTTCAGCGGGACAACTGGTTGTGGAGTTGGCGGATACTTCTCGCTACCGCAGCAGACCTACGTCATCACAGTAACCGGAACTAGCGGCAGTCTGGTTCGCAGCACGACGGTAACACTCACCGTGGAGTAAGGAGGAGCGATGAACAAGCTGACCTGCATCTTCGTCTACGCGCTATTCCCGCTGCTCCCTCTCGCGGCTCTGGCACAAAAACCAAAAAACACTCTAGACGCGACCGTCATGTTTACCGAGTTGCGCGCCAACGCGCCAGTGAGCGGCTGCGGTTGTTTCTGGATGTCTGGCGGCACTGGCGAGATCGCCATCCCCATTTGGGGAAACTTCTCCGCTGTAGCCCAAGTCAACGGCCAGCGCACCGGCAACATTCCAGACTTTAACGTGGGTCTGAGCCTGCTGAATGGTCTTGGCGGCCTGCGGATGAGGGTGCCCACGCACACTCTGCTACAACCCTATGGACAGGCCCTGTTTGGCGGCGTACACGGCTTCGACAGCTACTTTCCTGCACCCGTCGGGAAGTTGCCCACCAGCTATGACACCTCCTTTGCCATGGCCATAGGAGGCGGCGTCGATCTGGCTGTCTCGAGACACATATGGATCCGAGCTGTTCAGGCCGATTACCACTACTCGGAGTTGCGCAACCTCCAGGGCAATCGGCAGAACCAGTTCCGCATTGGAGCGGGAATTATCTTTCGTGTAGCAGGCAAATGACCTTGCGCGGTTTCGAAGACCCATCCCCGCTCCTCTCATTCGCGCAAGGTTG
>CAYVSQ010000588.1:0-2773 GCA_964453815.1 uncultured Acidobacteriaceae bacterium
CTGCAAAAGCGCAAATGGACTGTAATCGTCTCCGTCGTCATAGTCGTTATTACGGCGGCCCTGATCAGCGTACGCACGACACCAATTTATGACGCGATGACCAGGATTTTGATTTCTCAACAGAGATCCAATCCACTCAACTTCAAAGAGAGCAACGCGTCCCCGGAAGATGACTACCAGCAGCGAGATATTGAAACTGAGGTCAAGATTCTGCAATCGGACACAATGGCGGAACTAGTGATCCATCGTCTCAACCTCGACGCGCATCCCGATTTTGCGGGAGCAGCCCGAACGCAAAGCAGTGGTGGTATTACTGTCTCTGAATCGTCAGACAAAGAGGCTGCGCGCCAGGAACAACTCATCCGCAAGTTTCAGGGAAGTTTAAAAGTACAGCAGGTTCCCGACACGTCCCTTGTTGAAATCAGGTACTCCGATCCTAATCCTTCACTCGCAGCAGAAATCGCCAATGCCGTAGCGGCTACATTCATTGAGCAGAATGTGAAATCGCGATACGACAGCACGATGCAGGCTGCGGATTGGCTATCCAAGCAACTGGCTGATCTGCAGATCAAGATGGAATCCTCGCAAACCAAACTGATTCAGTATCAAAAGGAACATGCCATCGTCGGAACCGACGAAAAGCAGAACCTGACCACTGAAAAACTCGATGAACTGAATAAAGAGCTGATCGGAGCACAGGCGGATCGCATCCAAAGAGAGTCTCTCTATCAAATCGCGACGACCAGCAATCCGGAAACTCTGAGCGCCGTTCTCCAGGACCCTATCCTTACGGGTCTCCGCCAACGGCAAACCGAACTGCAGGCTCAATATGCGCTTCTCTCGACCGAGTTCGGCCTGGGCTACCCGAAGGTGCTTGAGATCAAGAACCAGCTTGATCAAGTCGACCGGAACTATCGGGAGCAGGTGGAGAATAGCGTAAATCGAATTAAGAACGACTACCAGGCAGCAGTGAATCGGGAGAGGATGCTGCAGGCCGCTTTGGCTGAGCAAACGGGAGTTGCCGACCAGCTTAATCAGAATGCGATTGAATACAAGGTCCTTAAGCAGGAGGCTGATTCAAATCGCCAACTCTACGATGGGCTACTGGAACAACTCAAGCAAGCCAGCCTCGCCGCGGGGCTGAATTCAAGTAACGTTCGTGTGGTTGACAGAGCACGCGTACCGCTACATCCCTCGAGGCCAAGCGTCCCAAGGAATATGGAGTTCGCCCTGCTCATCGGCCTGGTCGTGGGCGTCGTGATCGCTCTTGGTTTGGAGGCGCTTGACACTACGGTGAGAACACCAGACCAGGCAGCAAGCATCTCTGAACTGCCAATCCTGGGCGTGATTCCCTTGCAGTCCGCATACGGAGCCGTTACGACTATCAGTGAGGCCTATTTACTCAAAAAGGTTCCACGCAACAATATAAGCCCGCGCCCGCTGATCAGCTACCTGGAACCCCAGTCGGAAATTGCGGAAGCCTATCGTGCGTTGCGTACATCGATTCTTCTTTCGAGCCCTTCACATCCGCCGCGCTCCATACTGGTTACAAGTTCGGTCCCACAGGACGGGAAGACGATGACCTGCATCAATATCGCTATCGTTCTGGCGCAACAGGGAAAGCGGATTCTGCTGGTTGACGCGGACATGCGTCGTCCGCATATTCATAGGGCGTTTGGTTTAAACGGTCAGATGGGATTGTCGAACATCCTGACCGGCAGCTTGAATGTGAACGATGCGATTCAGGCTACGGTCCAGCCTAACCTGTTCGTTATCCCAGCAGGTCCAATACCTCCTCACCCTGCGGAATTATTGAGTTCGCCCCTGATGCAGGATTTGCTCAGGAAATGGCGCGATGACTACGACCATGTCATCGTTGACTCTCCTCCCGTTATCTCGGTAACCGACCCAGTTCTCCTGTCCGTCCAGACAGATGCGGTGCTCTTGATCATTCGCTCCGGCCAAACCACCACCGCCCACGTTCGCCGAGCACGCAACCTTCTTCAAAGCGTGAATGCTGGCCTGCTCGGTGTTGTGGTGAACGCCGCTGACCTGGCGTCGCCGGATTACTACTACTACTATGGATCCAAATACCGTTATTACACCGAAAAGGAAAGAAGGGACGACAAGACTGGGCTCAATGGCAACCAGGGCTTAGACGAAGGCGCAAACCACGAGGAAGACCAAGCTACACGTATACCTTCATAGTTCGGAATCAGAGGAATCGCTCACCATGGCACGGAGATCGAAACAGAGCCTGTCACTACGGTTGCTCTTGTTCACATTCTGTATCGTGGGTGTCGCGGCTTACACCTGGTGCGCGGCGAAAACATATCGCGCTCAGCGGTATGCCGATCGCTCCGATCAGTTCTCCATCGAGAAAGCCGTTGCCCTCGCGCCGCGGAACGCGACCTATCACGAGTTGCTATGCCGTAGCATGATCTTTGCCTCCCAGAAACCCGACCGGGCGGTATTCGAATGCAAGAAAGCATCGGAGTTGAATCCGTATAGCTCTTCGATCTGGCTGGACCTTGCGCAAGCATATTATGCTGTTGGAAACGGGCAACTAAATGAAGCCGCCACCCACAAAGCGCTTGTTGTGGACCCTACTACCCCGGACACCGCGTGGAGCGCTGCCAACTTTTTCCTGATTCAAGGCAATACTCTGGAAGCCCTGGAACAGTTTGCGATCGTTCTGCGGGAGGATCCTTCACTCGCTCCGGCCGCGCTGAACATCTGCTGGCAGTCACTCCACGATGCAAATCGCATTCAA
>CAYVSQ010000589.1:0-10917 GCA_964453815.1 uncultured Acidobacteriaceae bacterium
GCCGCGGAGAAATTGGAGGAGGCCATCCGCGGCCGCGACACGGCAGTCTCTGCGATACTTCAGGACCTTACATCTCTCCTCAGCCCTCAGTTGGAGGCCATTGAAGGGGCTTTAGGCACACCAGCAACGCCTACGCTTGAAATCACCGCGAAGGAGAAATTTGATCCGGCTGCAGCTTTAGCCGAGATGGAGCGATTACGAAGCCAGCTCGAGGCGAGCGACGGCAATTCGGAAGAGACGTTTCGAACCCTGCAAAGCCTTCTCGCTGGCCAGGTCGAGAAGGCGCAACTGGATGCACTCGGCGCAGATATTAGCGATTTCGATTTCGATGGAGCACTCTTGAAACTGGGCAGCATCGTCATAGAACATGGCTTGAATCGGGAGGAGGTAAAGGGATGAGCGACGAACTGAAGACTCTATTGCTGGTAGATGATGAACCCGCAAACATCCAGATTGTGAACTCGATTCTCAAAGACATCTACAAGACACGCATCGCGACAAATGGCGCGAAGGCTTTGGAACTGGCCAGTCAAGCCCCGGCTCCAGATTTGATTCTCCTGGATGTCATGATGCCGGAGATGAACGGGTACGAAGTTTGCTCCCGCCTTAAGTCGGCTGACCATACGCGGGATATCCCCGTGATCTTCCTGACAGGTCGAACCGAGATTGACGATGAAACAAAGGGTTTCGAGGTTGGGGCGGTCGACTACATCCATAAGCCATTCTCGCCGGCTGTCGTGCAAGCCAGGGTACGGACACACCTGGTGCTCCGCGGCATACGTGAACAACTGGCGAGCCAATTGAAGACCATCCAGGGTGAAATGGACACCGCCCGACAGATTCAATTGTCGATCCTGCCGCGTGAGATCCCAGCAATCAAGGGTCTGGATATAGCCGCCCGCTATATTCCCATGACCTCGGTGGCGGGCGACTTCTACGACTTCATTCCGATCGACGAAAAGCGAATCGGTATCCTGGTGGCGGACGTATCCGGCCATGGTATGCCCGCGGCGCTAATCTCCTCCATGCTCAAGATTGCTCTGGATGGGCAAATCAAATGTGCCTCGGATCCAGCAAGCGTATTGGCGGGGCTGAATCGGGCCTTGTGTGGAAAATTCAAGGGGCACTTTGTCACCGCTGCCTACATCTTTGTAGACACGGAAAAACAAAGCCTCCGCTATGCAGGCGCGGGACATCCTCCGCTCATTTTGAGAGACCAGTCGGCAGCAGCAACTCGGGATTTCGTGGAAAACGGGCTGTTCCTCGGCTTTTTTCCCGAAGCAACCTACACTTCGGTCGAGTTGCCTTTCAAGCCGGGCGACTGGGGTGTCCTCTACACAGACGGAATTCTGGAAACCACGGACCTGTCGGGCGAGGAATTTGGGGTAGGTCGTTTCAAGGACTTTCTCGAGAGCAATCACGATCTCTCAGCGGGCCAATTCGTTGACCGGTTTCTTGACGAATTGTCGCGATGGTCCGATGCGGCCTCGGGCCGCGAACCGGAGGACGACATCACGCTCATGGCAATTCATTTCCACGCTTGATGAGCCAACGAGATCTTACAGTTGCAGGCGTATGCGCCGGCGAGTGAGCATGCCGGAGATGACAAGCATCAGCAGGGTGAAAACGACCGCGCGCACCACGCCTGGAGCACCCGTGCGGAAATGCCTGTCGAAATACGCAAAGCCTACAAGTGCTGAGAGGTAGGAGTAGAAGTCAGGCAGCAGGTAGGTCAATAGCGTGTTCTCGCCCGCGGGCTTTACGAAGGCAGCCCAGCGTGTTTTGGATCTTACATCGCAGATCCAGTAGAGCAGCATGAAGGCAAGCACGCTTGCGCCTGCGCTCGCCAGGCACCAGGTCGGCGTAGCGCGAATCTTAGAGATGCCGAGAGGTGCAAGCAGCCACGCGGTCGCCAGCATCGCAACGGCAAAACCAAGTGCAATGAACATCCTCTCGCGAAGCCCCTGCCATCGATGCGCTCCCAGAAGAATCGTCGAGGTCACAACACCCGCCATAATGATCGAAGCCGAAGCGCCCGAGTGGAACGGCCAGATGTAAAGCGGCAAATGCACCTGGATATGGCGAGCCGTCAACACGGAGCAGAACGCAGTGAGAGCTACGAACCAGGCGAACGGCGCCCAAAGCCAGCGCCTCGTTGGGATGTAGAGCAGCGATACCGCGAAATAGGCATAGCCGATCAGGCCCAGTATCTCAGGATAGGAACCGTCAATCCACGCAGCGTCTCCGTTGCTCGTCGTGCGCCGAAAGATGGCAAAGACGGCAATCAACAGAAGGATGCCCACGATGCGCAGCATACGATATATCCGAGCGTGACGGGTTTCTCGGCTGGGGACGAGCCAGACCAGGACCCCGCCGGTCAACCCAATCAGCGCCCATGCCGCGTTCGATAGCCCCATTCGCGCCGGGTCACCCTTCTCGGCATTTGCCAGGATGAGCCCCAGCACGATTAGCCCAAACGACCGCAGCCCAACGTGCAGCCAAAGAGCTGCGTGGGATGAATTCTGTTTGAGCCGCCGCGCCACTGCCAGCGGCATCGACATACCCACAATGAACAGGAAAAAAGGAAATACCATGTCCACATAGGTCATCAGGTCCTGCTGCATGTGTGCGTGATAAGTCCACCACGGCAAACCGCGTACGTCTGCCAGATCGTTGACGAAGATCATTACCAGCATCGTCAACCCGCGAAAAATATCGATGGAAACAACACGCTGCGTAACGCTGCCGGCCGCGGTAGGCGTGGGCGCAAGTGAGGGTGCGACGCTCATTGTCCGCTGGCCTTTTGAGCCTTGTGCTGGCTGCTGCCGGCTTGGAGTCCCTCATCGATCGCATTGAGCAGAGCGCCCGAGGGATCGCTTTCATAGTCCCAGAACATCATGCCCGCAAGATGATGATCGAGCACATATTTACTCTTGAGGGCCAGCGACTCAGGATCTTCATATGACACAAAGATCTGCTTCTCCGAGTTGTATAGATACGGAACCGAAGCAGCCTTATCCCAATACCGGGTGTAGCCGTGTCCCAGCATCGTGCCGGTCACAGCGCCATAGTTTGCATAAGCATTGGGTACTGGCTGACCGGGCTGAAAGAGGCCGTTATTTGCCGGCGGCACTTTGCCCCACATGTGACCGTAGAACGGCACGCCCAGCACAATCTTCGCCGCAGGTACACCGGCCTGCTCATACTCTCGCACAGACCGGTCAGCGGAGATTCCTTTCGGATCTGCAGGATCGGTAAAGAGCGGCGCATGATTGCCGGTGATCTTGCCATCAGAAGGCTCGTAGTAGTCGTATGCCATCAGGTTCACCGTGTCGACGTACTTCTGCACCTCGCCCATCTCCGTGTGGTCTAGAAAATCGCTCTGGGCGCCGGTCGCGATCGTAATGTACAGACGGCGATGCAGTAGCTTCTCCATCTGGTCGAAGCGCCCACGCAGTTCTTTCATCAGCAGGGTGTAATTCTGCTTGTCCTCAGGCCGAAAGTTCTGGGTGGAACCGGCCATGCTCGGATATTCCCAATCGATATCGAGCCCGTCGAGTTGATAGCGCGTCACGAAGTCGGCCACGCTGTCGATGAAAGCGGCGCGACTGGCCTGGGTCAAGGCCATATCGGAGAAGCCCCCCGACCACACCCACCCTCCGACAGAGACCAGAACCGTGAGATCCGGGTTATTGCGCTTCAGGGCGTTGAGCGCGGCCAGGTTACCAGCATCTGCGGCAGACCCTTCGACGATGCGGCCTTTATCGATATTCGCGAAGGCGTAGTTCACCCGCGTGAGCTTGCGTGCATTTACTTCGCCCGGAGCGAGTGCAGCACTCCGCGTGAAGACGTATGCGGTCACAACCGGCTTATCGGGGGCGCAGCGGGCGTTCAATGCAGGTAGAAGTATAAGGATGACGCCGGCCAGCAACAGCAGGGGTCTGCTACCGAGAAACCTTCCCTGGTGTAGTGAGGTGTGAAGCAAATCCGGATGATTCGACTGAAAAGGTGTTTCCAATTGTCCTCCATTGCAGGGCGAATGCTCCGCCACCAGCAACCAGACTCAGCCTATATGCGATGATTTAGATACGCAAATCATTCACTGAGAGAGTGTCCAAATCAGACGTACATTTACGCAACTTCTCACTTTTTGTTCCTTGGTGCCGCTGGCCCCGGTATCGTTCGCCCAGTTGCATGTGCTGGTTGATCAGGTGGGATACGAGGCTAAGGCCTCCAAACAGGCACTCATCATTGCGGATGAGAAAAACGAGACTGATGAGAAAGATGGAGATCTCCCGCAAAATTTCTCACTCGTCGACACCGCGACCGGCAAGGTCGTGCTGAGCGGGCCTCTGAAGGCGTCGGGACAGGTGGATCGCTGGGGCGGACACACGTTCTGGCTTGCCGACTTCTCGGCCTGGCAAACGCTTGGCCACTACACGCTTACCACGCAGGCCAAGGCCGGACCGGTTAGCTCCTGTGAATTCTCTATCGACGACGACCTGCTGGAACGGAACACGCTCTCGAACGTGCTCTATTATTTCAAGGGCCAACGCGCAAGCGGCGACATCGATCGCGCCGATCGTCATCTTCCCTTGCCAGATGGCAGTGGCTTAGTCGATGTCCGAGGCGGTTGGTACGATGCGACCGGTGACTACGGAATCCACCTCTCGCATCAGAACCCGACTTCGTACTTCAATCCACAGCAGGTACCGCTCGTTGCCTGGACTCTGCTGAAAAGCTATCGCACGCTCGAAGCACGACAGGACGATAACTTCAGCGAGTACGAGCGCCGGCTTCTTGATGAAGGTCTCTTCGGCGCAGACTTTCTAGTACGCATCAAGCGGCCGGACGGCTCTTTCTTCGAAAGCATTACCGCGCCCGGCAAGGAGAAGTTGGCGAAGGATCGTGTGATTGGAAATCCGAACTGGCGAACGCAGATCAAGAAGAACGCCTCTGATTCGACCGAGCATCTCGAAGTCGCAGCAGGCCCTCATGCCTACGAAGCCAGTTACCGTGCAGGCGGCGGCATGGCTATCGCCGCGCTCGCACTTGCCAGCACCATGCCGGCTGACGGCGAATTCACGCGGGCTGACTATTTAAAGACAGCCAAGGACGCCTTCGCGTTTCTCGAAGCGCATAACCGCGAACTGCTGAACGACGGCAAAGAAAATATTCTTGACGACTACTGCGCCTTGTTATCTGCCACGGAGCTCTATCGAGCAACGCAGAATCCCGCTTATCTTGCCGCCGCCGACCGTCGCGCCAATCATCTGATGGCGCGTCTCACCACAACCGGCAACTATCGTGATTACTGGCGTGCCGACGACGGCACTCGCCCGTTCTTCCATCCATCGGATGCCGGGCTTCCCGTCATCAGCCTTCTCGAGTATGCAAGTGTCGCTACGCCCGCGCGGCAGAAGCTGGTGCGGGATACTGTGGCACGTTCGCTGCGATTCGAGCTGCACACAACCTCAGAGGTGAACAACCCATTCGGCTACGCGCGACAACTGGTGCGCATGGGAGACGGCTCGGTGCGCACGGTCTACTTCTTCCCGCACGATACAGAGGCCGCTCCCTGGTGGCAGGGCGAGAACGCGCGACTGGCTTCGCTTGCGGCTGCCGCGCGCTTAGCTGCGCCGCTCTTTAAAGACGATCCGGTATTCCAGGCGCAGTTACAGAATTACGCTTGGAATCAGTTGCACTGGATCCTCGGGCGGAATCCATTTGACTCAAGCATGTTGATGGGCAGCGGACACGGCTATGCGCCTTACATGTTCTTTCGTTCCTACAAGTACACGGGCGCGCCGGGTGGAATTGTGAACGGAATCACCGCCGCAACCAATGACGAAGACGGGATTGCCTTTGACCTGGGCTACGCCGTCACCGGAGCGGATGACGATTGGCGCTGGACTGAACAATGGCTGCCCCACGCAGCATGGTTTCTCTTTGCCGTGAGCCAGCCACACAAGTAACAACTCTTGGGCGAGCGGGCCTGCCCGCAGCGGGTGGTGGACGGAAGGGTTTCTTGGCGCAAGAATCGGGTAAGATGTTGAGGCTGGATCGCTATGTCTGTGTGCCTCCGAAAAGCGCGGCTGAATGCTGGTTTCCTGCTTATCGCGTGGCCGGCTCTTTCGTATCCTGGCCGTGCACAGGAACCCTCGCCCAACCTGAAACAGGCTGACGCCGATTATCGGGCCGGAGTGGCCGCGTTATCCCAGAATGATTTAAATGCCGCGCTCGCGGACTTCGAGAAGGTTGTCCATCTTGCGCCTTCAGCCGAACAGGGGCACAGCGCGCGGGGCGCTGTCCTTATTCGGCTTGGACGAACGGCCGAAGGAATTCGCGAACTGGAAAAAGCGCTGGCCATAAAGTCGAGCGACAGCAGCGCCCAGCTGAACCTGGCGCTGGCCTACGAACAGAGCGGTGAAGCCGCAAAGGCGCTGCCGTGGTTTGCGAAGCTGGAGGCCGCGTCTCACGCCGAAAATCGCCTTCTGCCTTCGTACGTACTCGCCTCTTATGCGAGAGCGCTGGCGGCTGCGCAGCAGTTTCCGGCGGCGATTACAAAAATGAAGACGGTCATCGCAAGTGATCCGCGAAATGCGGAATTGCAGGATGAGCTGGGCACTCTCTACGCACAGCATCAGGACTGGACCAACGCAAAGCAGGCGTTTACCGCTGCTCTCCGGGCAAATCCAGAGCTGGCGATGGCGCATTTGCACCTGGGAATGACATTGGAAGCGGAGCAACAGCCGGCTTTGGATGAGTTGGCAAAGGCATATCAGCTGGCACCTGAGAATCGCGTAATTGCTGTGGAATTTGGCCGGACATTGGCGGCCGCGGGTCAGGATGAGCAGGCGATTCCGGTGCTCAAGCACGCGTTGGAGCTTGATCCAGGTTCGACCGCAGCAGCTTACCAACTGGGCCTGGCTATGCAAGGGGCGAATCAATTACAGGATGCGATTCCTTTGCTTCAGAAAGCTGCGGCGGCGGACCCTCAGAATGCTGAGGTCCTGACCAATTTCGGAATGGCTCTTTCCCAGGCGCAGCAGGCCAAGGATGCGGTTCCTATCCTGCAGCGCGCAGTGGCATTAGCGCCGGATAATGTCACGGCTCATCAGGATCTTGCAGCCGCTTACATCCAGCTCAACCAGTTTGACGATGCGGTGAGCCAATTGCGCGCGGCTTTGAAACTGTCTCCGAACATGCCGCAATTGCACTACAACCTGGGACTGACGCTCAAGATGAAGGACGATGCCGGGGATGCGATCCCAGAACTGGAGATGGCTGAGAAACTCGATCCATCTGCGCCAGAGCCTCCCTATGTTCTGGGGGTTTTGTATATGCAGGCTGGCCGTTATACCGATGCAGCGCGAGAACTGAATACTTCGTTGAAGCTGCGGCCTGAGAATGGCGACGGATGGGCAACGCTGGGCAGTGTGGACAACCATCTGGACAAGCTGCCCGAGGCGGACATGGCCCTGAAAGAGGCAATCCGCCAGCTTCCGCAGCAACCCGATCCGCACCTGACGCTGGCGGCTGTGCTGGTGAAACAAAATCAGCCCGCCGAAGCCACGGCGGAGCGCAAGAAGGCGGCCGATTTGATGCGTGTAAACATGAATCATCAGCGCGCCGAGGTGGCGAGCAATTCGGCGAACTCCCTGCTGAAGACCGGCAAATTGGACGACGCGATCGCAGAATTTCGAGAGGCCTTGACCTATGACTCGAATTACGCCGAGGCCCATGCGGGTCTGGCCAAAGCGCTGGAGCAACAGGGAAAGGTTGCCGAAGCGGCTGCAGAGCGGCAAAAAGCAGAGGCTCTGGAGAAAGCCTCCCCATAACAGCCCCACGCTAACGAACGCATATGCATCACGTAAATCGCCATGCATTCAGTCAACCGTTCGATCTATATACAACTGCTAATTGGATTCGCTATAGTTCAGGTGCTGACTGAGGCCGCTTCAGTTGTGTCAGTCTCGGTTGAATGGGCGGTTTTCCTCCAGCCGGACCTCGTATGAACGTCTTTGGCAGGCGCGTGCTTATTCTTGTCCTGATCCTGTCAGGAGCCTCGATCTTGTGTCTGCGGGCGATTCGCGGCGACGAAGATAAGCGCGCCCAGGAAGCTTATGTTCGCAAAGCCTACGCGGACAAGGTTCGCGAGACCTATAACTTCCCCTTTGCAAAAGACAGGATTTCTCTACCCGGAAATGCCGCGGCTGAGGGTGGCGATTTTCTTGAACCGACCGCCTTTCCAGACGCTGCCTATTGCGGGCACTGCCATCAGGAGGCATATCACGAGTGGCGACAGGCGCTGCATTCCAATGCTTTCCGGACACCGTTCTACCGCACCAGCGTCAATATCCTGATCCGGACAAAGGGGATTGAATTTGCGCGGCATTGCGACAGCTGCCACAATCCGATCGGCGTTCTGGGTGGCGCGCTTAACACCGGTTCCACACTCGACCGGTCTTTCGACCGCGATGGTTTGACCTGCGCCACTTGCCACTCCATTCAGAGCGTAGAGACGAAGCTGGGCAATGGTAGCTTCATGATGGGCGTGCCGGCAGTGATGGTGGATGAGAAAGGCAACCGCATGCCGGGCATCGTGCCTGACTCGGAAATCCTCGCCCATCTAGACCGGCACTCGAAGGCCGTGATGCAGGATTTCTACCACACGCCGGAGTTCTGCTCCGCATGCCACAAGGCGAATCTGCCACCGCCGCTCAATACATATAAATGGATTCGCGCGTTTACCGCCTATGACGAATGGCAGAATTCGAAGTTTTCGCAGCGCAATCCGCTTACTTTCTATTCGGCTGATTTCACTACCTGCCAGAACTGCCATATGAAACGCGAGGCGATCACCCTACCCGGTTACGGAGCCAAGCACGGCACTCTGGCTTCGCATCGCTGGCTGGCGGGCAATACGGCGGTGCCGTTCTACTACGGTTTCGATGAGCAACTCAGCAAGACAGTTGAGTTTCTGAAGAGCGGCAACTATCTCAACGTCGATCTCTTTGCGTTGAGAGTAAACGGCTCAAACGCGATGATCGCTCCTCTGGGCTCGACACCCTTCACGCTGAAGGCGGATGACACCGTCGAAGCCTACGTTGTCGTGCAGAACAAGAACATCGGCCATTCGCTCATTCCGGAGGTCCGGGATCTCTACGAGGCCTGGACACAATTCACAGTGAAGGACGCCTCCGGAGCCATGATTTACGACAGCGGCTTCCTGAAGCCGGATGGCATGCTTGAGCCAGGCGCTCATAGCTTCACGAATCGGCCAGTGGACCTGACGGGGAGCTTTGTGGACAACCACAAGGTCTGGACGATTCACTCGATGGCGTATGACAACACGGTGCAGGCAGGACGCTCAGCGCTCATCCGCTACCAGTTCCACGTACCTGCCGATGTGAAAGGACCGCTGACCATCACCGCGCGCGTCAACTATCGCCACCTGCGGCAAAGCTATATAAACAATGTATTCGGCAAGGATCATCCAGCTTATCCAGTGATAGAGCTTGCTTCACGCACTCGGACGCTTAACATCGGCGACAATCCGGCGACTGCGCCGCTTACGACAGATAATCAAGATTGGATGCGCTGGAACAATGTCGGCATCGGATATCTCGATCAACTGCAGTATGAAGATGCAATGCATGCCTTTGAGCAGGTCGTGCGCCTGCGTCCCGATTACAAGGATGGCTTTATCAACATAGGACTCACTTACATTGAGTGGGAAAAATATGCCGAGGCGCGCGCGCCGTTGGAGAAGGCACTCACGCTGCATCCTGACGATGCACGTGCTCTTTACTACATGGCGTTAGTGGAACGCCGTTCGCGGCGCTCCGAGGCAGAGATTGCCGATCTGCAGAAGGTCGTTGCGCAGTATCCGTACTCGCGGGATGCCCGCCGTGAGCTTGGCATCTCCTATTATCAGCAGCATCGCGGCGATGAGGCTATGCAGCAGTTCAAGGCACTCCAGGCAATCGACCCGGATGATCTGGCCGCGCACTACAACTTGGCAATTCTGTATCGGCGTGATGGTATGAAGAAGCAGGCCTCGGACGAAGCCGCACAGTACACGATAAAAAGGATCGACCCAGGCGCGCCGACTTATTCGCTGGACTATCTGCGCAAGCATCCTGAAATCTCAACTGAGAGCGTGCCGTGGCACGTGCATACCGACACGGCGCACGAATCCAGAAGCGCCGGCGGACAACCATAATCATTGAGGATGGCCATTCGGTGAATCGTCGCAAGTTTATTCGTTCGCTCAGCCGTACTGCGCTCGTTCTGCCCTTCGCCGACATCATGGCTCTGGCCTCACCCTGGCAGCAGCAGGCAGCGCCGCCTGAACAACCTAAGCCCATCGGTCCGCAGGAGCGCGTCTACGAGGCGAAGCCTGCGCCGCCGCCACCCGGGCCGAAGTCTCCCATCGAAGGAACGCCGCTGGGCGTCAGTTTCGTCGAGGTCGTGAAGGACTCTGGTCTCAACGCCAAGACAATCTATGGCCCGGAAGGGACCAACAAATATCTGCTTGAAACTACCGGATGTGGCCTCGCTTTTTACGACTATGACGATGATGGCTGGCTCGATCTCTTTCTCGTCAATGGCTGGCGGCTGGAAGGATTCCCCGCGGGACAGGAGCCTCATTGCCACCTGTTCAAGAACAATCGCGACGGCACGTTCACCGATGTAACGGCGGGGTCAGGCCTTGAGCACAAGACCGGCTGGGGACAGGCCTGCTGTGTTGGTGATTACAACAATGACGGCCGCGACGATTTGTTCGTTACCTACTACGGCCAGAATGTGCTCTACCGCAACAACGGCAATGGAAAATTCTCCGATGTGACCGAGCAGGCCGATCTGATTCAACCGGGACCGAAGACGCGTTGGAACACCGGCTGCACCTTC
>CAYVSQ010000590.1:0-26571 GCA_964453815.1 uncultured Acidobacteriaceae bacterium
TGAGATAGCCTGCGCTGCGGAGGTTCGACGTGGAATCCGTGACGCTGGCGACGTCAGAGAGGCGGACCGCAGCTCCATTCTTGTAACCGATGATGAGAGGGGCGTACTCGGCGGCGTTGGATATCTGGCCATTGGTCAGGATGTCGCTTGTGGTCTTATCGTCGGCAAACTGGCCTCGCGCCAAAGACGAATTTTGTACGCTCAACGTGGATTGCACGTTCGACAGCGTGAGCCCCTTGCTGTTGAGCTGCGTGGGGTTGACCTCAACGCGCACGGATGGCAGCGCGCCTCCGCCCACAACCACCTGCCCGACTCCCTGAATCTGCGAGAGCTTCTGCTGGATGACGGTAGAGGCCGAGTCATACATGCTCGCTCTGCTATAGACACTGGAAGTGAGCCCAATGATCATAATGGGCGAATCGGCCGGATTCACTTTTCGGTAGGTCGGATTTCCAGGAAGATTTGCGGGCAGATATGTGCGTGCTGCGTTGATCGCGGCCTCGACGTCTCTGGCCGCGGCATCGATGTTGCGGTTCAGGTCGAATTGCAGCGTGATCGAGGTGCTTCCCAGCGAACTCGACGAGGTCATCTCGGTGACACTCGCGATGTGCCCAAACTGCCGCTCCAGTGGCGTAGCGACGGAGGACGCCATGATCTCCGGGCTCGCTCCGGGCAGGCTTGCCTGGACAGAAATCGTGGGGAAATCCACTTGCGGCAGAGGAGAGACGGGGAGCACAGTGAATGCAATCGCCCCGGCAATGGCGATTGCGCAGGTCAGCAGGGTGGTCGCCACCGGCCGATGAATAAATGGCGCTGAAATGTTCATGGCCGAGCCTCGGCCTCTGCCGGCGGCGGATTCCCTTCGGCTCTCTCCGCTCGTTTGCCTGAGATTCTCTTCCCAAGGTTATCGAAAAAGATGTAGATGACCGGCGTGGTGTAGAGAGTAAGCACCTGGCTAAGCAGCAATCCACCCACCATGCAGATACCGAGTGGACGACGCAACTCCGAGCCGATGCCGTGCCCTAATGCCAGGGGAAGTCCGCCGAGCAGCGCGGCCATGGTGGTCATCATGATGGGGCGAAAGCGGAGCAGGCTGGCCTCGTAGATCGCATCCGTCGAGGTCTTGCCGCGCTCGCGCTCCGCTTCTAGCGCAAAATCCACGATCATGATGCCGTTTTTCTTGACGATGCCAATCAGCAGAATGATGCCGATGATGGCGACGACGCTGAGCTCCTCACCGAAGAGCATTAGAGCCAGCAGCGCACCGACGCCGGCGGAGGGTAGCGTGGAAAGAATCGTGATGGGGTGAATAAAGCTTTCGTAGAGTACGCCGAGCACGATGTAGACGGTGACCAGCGCGGCCAGAATGAGCAACGCCTGATTGGTAAGCGAATTTCTGAAAGCGGCCGCTGTTCCCTGGAAATCGGCCTGCAGGCTGGGCGGGAAGTTCATTTCCTGGGCGATCCTGTCGATGGCAGTGATCGCGCTGCCCAATGCGGCTCTGGGGGCCAGGTTAAAAGAGATCGTGACCGCTGGAAACTGCCCCTGATGCGTGATCGAGAGAGCCTCCGTCGTACGCTCGCGGTGGCTGAAAGCGCTGAGGGGCACCGCATTTGCACCTGTCGATGAAGTCGAGGTGTTTGGTGCGTTGTTGCCCGAATTAGGTATAGCACTGCTCGGAGGCGTGAGCGTATTTGCCGAAGGCGTGTAGAGCAACGGACCGGT
This sequence comes from uncultured Acidobacteriaceae bacterium, assembly GCA_964453815.1. GTDB lineage: Bacteria > Acidobacteriota > Terriglobia > Terriglobales > Acidobacteriaceae > Silvibacterium. Next base: position 1,726 of record CAYVSQ010000590.1, read on the forward strand.
GGTCGCATTCGAGCCTGCCGAGGACGAACCGGAGGCGGCAAACGACGTCGCGGCTCCTGGGCCGCTTGTTCCCGTGGCTGCGCCTGCCTGAATGTAGATCTTGTCAAGCTCATCGGGATCCTTTTTGAAGGGAGGCATCGCCTCAAGGATCACGTGATACTGGTTGAGCTGCGTATACATCGTGTTGATCTGTCGCTGGCCAAAAGCGTCATAGAGCGTGTTGTCCAGGGTTGCCGGGGCTACGCCCAACCGCGAGGCGGTTGCACGATCGATCATCAGCGAAACGGCGCTCGCGCCGGTCTGCTGGTCGGTGGCAACGTCGGCCAGCTCGGGCAACTGCTTGAGCTTCGTCACAAAGCGGTTGGTCCAGTCGTTCAGCTCATCGATGTCAGGATCTTCAAGCGTGTACTGGAATTGCGTGCGGCTCACCCGGTCGTCGACCGTGATGTTCTGCACCGGCTGCATGTAGAGCGTGATGCCCTGCACCTTCGCGAGACTTTTCTGCAATCTCCGGATCACGTCAGAAGCGCTTCCGTCACGCTGATTGAGCGGCTTCAGGTTAATGGCGAAGCGTCCGCTATTGAGCGTGGTGTTGGTGCCGTCGGCTCCGATGAAGGAAGAGAGACTCTCAACCGCCGGATCCTCAAGGATGATCTTCGCCAGATCCTGCTGCCTCTGGGCCATCGCCGTGAAGGAAATAGACTGTGGAGCCTGCGAGATGCCCTGGATCACGCCGGTATCCTGAGTGGGGAAAAAGCCCTTGGGGATGACGATATAGAGGAAGACCGTCAGCGCCAGCGTGGCCAGGGCTACCAGCAGCGTGATGGTTTGATATCGCAGGACAAACTTGAGCGTGCGTCCATAGAAGGCGATCAGGCGGTTGAAGACATGTTCGGATGCCCGGTAGAATCGCCCCTGCTCGGCCTCAGGATTGTGACGCAGAATGCGCGAGCACATCATAGGCGTTAAAGTGAGCGAGACCACGGCCGAGATGATGATCGTGGTCGCCAACGTTACAGCGAACTCACGGAAGAGACGGCCTACCACATCGCCCATGAACAAGAGCGGAATGAGCACGGCAATCAGCGAAACGGTCAACGACACGATCGTGAAGCCGATCTGTTCGGCCCCGATGAGCGCCGCCTGCATTGGGCTGTGACCCTCTTCGAGGTAGCGGGAGATGTTCTCGATCATGACGATCGCATCGTCCACCACGAATCCGGTAGAGATGGTGAGAGCCATCAGCGACAAGTTGTCCAGGCTGTAGCCCAAAATGTACATCACGCCGAAGGTGCCGATCAGCGACAGCGGCACAGCCACGCTTGGGATGATGGTGGCATACAGATTGCGCAGGAAAAGGAAGATGACCATCACCACCAGCCCGATGGTCAGCATCAACTCGAACTCGACGTCATCAACCGAGGCCTGGATGGGGACGGTGAGGTCGGTGAGCGTTTTGACCTGAATGCCGGCGGGCAAGTTGGCTTGCAGCTGGGGCAGCAACTTCTTGATGCTCCTGACGACGCTGATGGTGTTGGCGCCGGGCTGCCGCTGTACATTCAGAATCACGGCGGGAGTCTGATTCATCCATGCTGCCTGCTTGTTGTTCTCGACGCCGTTGACGATCAGCGCCACGTCCTTCAAAAAGACTGGAGCGCCATTACGAAAGGCGACGACGACGTTGTAATAATCGTCGCTGGTTTCGAGCTGATCGTTCGCGTCGATCTGGAAATTCTGGCGAGGCCCGTCAAAATTACCTTTTGCGCCGTTTACGCTGGCCTGTGTCAAAGCCGTGCGCACGCTCTCCATATCGATTCCGTAGGAGGACAATGCGGCAGGGTTCACCTGAATGCGCACCGCAGGCTTCTGTCCGCCGCCGATGCTGACCAGTCCTACCCCGTTGAGCTGCGAAATTTTCGGCGCCAGCCGCGTGTCGACCAAGTCCTGGACCTGTGGCAACGGAATCAGGTTCGAAGTGATGGCCAGAGTCAGTACGGGCGCGTCGGCGGGATTCGTCTTGCTATAGACGGGAGGCGCGGGCAATACCGCAGGCAAAAGGCTCTGCGCCGCGTTGATGGCCGACTGCACCTCTTGTTCGGCGACATCGATGTTCAGCTCCAAGCTGAACTGCAGAACGATGACGGACACGCCACCCGCGCTGGTCGAGGTCATCTGGCTCAACCCCTGCACTTGGCCGAACTGGCGCTCGAGCGGAGCCGTCACTGTCGTCGCCATAATGCGCGGGCTGGCGCCTGGGTAAAATGTCACAACCTGGATGGTCGGGTAATCAACCTCAGGCAGCGCCGAGACCGGCAATTGAGTGAACGCAACGAGGCCGACGAGCAGAATTGCGGCCATCAACAACGAAGTTGCGACAGGCCGCAGAATAAATGGGCGGGACGGACTCACGGGGCGTTGCTCTCACTCGTGCCTGGAGAAGCCGGCTTTTTAGCAATAATCGTCTTTGCGCCGTCCTGCAGCCTCTCAAAGCTGCTGGTAGCAAGTACGTCGCCGGGGTTTACACCCTCAACCGCTGTTATGCCGGCATCGGTCGTGCCCGGCTTCACATTGTGGACATGGGCGACGCCGTTCACGATGACATAGACGAAGGAGATCTCTCCGTTGTGCTGGATTGTCGATGACGGAATCAGCGTCATGTCATGCTGCGTCGTTACCAGGAGCCGCGTATTTACGAATTGGTTCGGGAAGAGCGTGTCCTTTTTGTTATCGAACAAGGCGCGCAACTTTACGGTTCCGGTTGTGGTGTCGACCTGGTTGTCCAGTGCCAGCAGTTTCCCGGTTGCGATTTTGGTTTCCTGAGTGCGGTCGTAGGCGTCCACAGTCAGCCCGGCCTTCCTGCGCACCTGGGGCAGCACCAGCCCCAGGTTATCCTGCGCCAGTGTGAAGACAATGGTGGTCGGCTCCATCTGTGTGACGACGGCAAGAATTGTGCTGCCGCTGGACTGAACGAGATTCCCCGGATCTACAAGGCGCAGACCGACGCGCCCGGTTATAGGCGATGTGATGTGGCAATAACTGAGCTGCACGTTGTTGAAATCCAGCGTGCCCTGGTCGGCCTTAACCAGGCCTTCAGCCTGCAGAACCGTCTTTTCCTGATCATCCAACTGTTGCTTGGGGATAGCGTTCTTCGCCCATGCCTGGCGATACCGCTCCAGGTCCATCCGCGCCAACGCCAGCACGTTGGTATCGTGCACCAGATTGCCTTCCGCAGTCAGTACCTGCGCCTGGAACTGCCGGGGATCGATATCGACCAGCGGGTCACCCTTGCGCACCATCTGCCCTTCGCGGTAGTGGACCGCGGTCACGACTCCCGTTACCTGGTTATAAAGGGTGGTCGTAGCTATCGGAGTTACCGTGCCGATGGCGTCCAGATAAACGCCGATATCGCCTTTTTTTGCCATTGTAACTGTAACTGTTACCGGCCCACCGAAGGCGCCGCGGCCGCCCGCTCTGGTCGCCGTCTTGTCGTGATGGCGCAAAACGAGCACGAAAATCAAGGCAAACACAAGCAACAGGACGACCCAAACCCATGTACGGCGCTTTTTCAACTGTTTCGGCGGATTGCCGTTGGGAGGGGGCAATTGATGATCGGGTGAAATAGGCGAATCAGGCGGTTTTTCTTCCATCTTGTCTTCTTGCACCGATTACCGCAGCTGGCTGCGGTGAAAGTTTTGGAGTGTGGCGCGATCCACGGTGAAAATCGCTTCCCGTGGACGTATGTTGTTAATTTCGCGGTGCAAGCACTTCTGCACCCGGCTTAAGAAGGGACACAGCATCGACGTCAGACCAGATACTTACTGTGCCAAATTTGGCGTTCTGTTATGGACGGTGCAGCGGTCCAGATGGTTGCAAGGCAAACTCACTGTAAAGGTTATCATTGACCCAGTGTTCTATCGAAGACGAGTGCTGATCGTGGCCATGCTCCCCCTTTCCTGCAGGATTCCGGAGCATTTTGCAGAAGACTTGCCTTTTAGTCCCAATCTATGAAACACAGGTGCGTCGGAGAACATTGATAGCCCATGGCCTTCATCCTCGCACTCGATCAGGGGACCACCAGTTCGCGCGCCATCCTCTTCACCCGGGAGGGCAAAATTCATGCGCAAGCACAGCAGGAATTCAAGCAGATCTATCCGCGAGGGGGTTGGGTCGAGCATGATCCATTCGAGATTCTGACGTCGCAGCTCAGCTCTGTCGTCGAGGTTCTGGGAAAAACCGAGGTGAGGCCGCGCGACATCGTGGCCTTAGGCATCACGAATCAACGTGAGACCACGATCGTCTGGGATCGCGAGACGGGCAAGCCTGTCTACAATGCCATCGTTTGGCAGGATCGCCGCACCGCCGAAGCCTGCGAGAAGCTCATCAGGGGGGGCGCCGAGGTTACTGTCAGGGACAAGACCGGCCTGGTGATCGATTCCTATTTTTCCGGCACCAAGGTTGCGTGGATTCTCGACAACGTGCCCGGCGCCCGGGAGCGCGCCGAAGCCGGTAAACTCGCCTTCGGCACGGTCGACTCATGGCTCATCTGGAACCTGACAAGCGGGAAGAAACACGTTACCGATCAAACGAATGCCTCTCGCACGATGCTCTACAACATCGTCGAGGGCCGGTGGGACACAGAACTGTTGAAGCTGCTCCGCATCCCTGAAAGCATGATGCCGGAGGTCCTATGGTCGAGCGAGAGAGTCGGAGCGGTTACTACTACGCTCGGCCTTGGCTCCGTCGAAATTGCCGGCATTGCCGGAGATCAGCAGGCGGCCCTATTCGGGCAGCTCTGCCTCAGTCCCGGCGATGCGAAGAACACTTACGGGACCGGTTGCTTCCTGCTCCAGCATATCGGCGACAAATTTGTCCTGTCGCAGAAGCGCCTGATCACCACGCTTATATGCAGCCTCGATAAGAAGCTTGAATACGCCTTTGAAGGCAGCGTCTTTATCGGCGGCGCCGTCGTCCAGTGGTTGCGGGATAACCTGCGTCTTATTCGCACTTCAGCCGAGGTCGAAGGGCTGGCTGCGACCGTTGAGAACAGCGATGGCCTCGTGCTGGTGCCGGCTTTCGTGGGACTGGGCGCACCGTACTGGGACCCTTACGCGAGCGGGCTAATGATTGGGCTGCGCCGCAGCACGCAGCCGGGACACATTGCGCGCGCCGCGCTCGAAAGCATCGCCTTCCAGGTCGCCGACGCGCTTGAGGCGATGAACGCCGATACCCAAGCGCCTTGCCGGGGGCTGCGCGTGGATGGGGGGGCCGCAGCCAACAACATGCTCATGCAATTTCAGGCTGACCTGCTCAGTGTTCCGGTTCTTCGCCCTGAAGTGATCGAAACGACAGCGCTGGGAGCGGCATATCTGGCTGGATTGGCTACTGGATTCTGGGAGAGCCCGGAAGAGATCCGGAACCTGCGAGACGCCAGCAAGCGATTTGAGCCGCAGATGCCAGCCTCGGAAGCGGCCCAAGCCCGCGAACGGTGGAAAAATGCCGTGGAACGGTCAAGACACTGGAGCCCTGCTAAGTCATGAATACCGTCAAAATGAACCGGCACGCGATGCTCGATCGGGCACGCAATCACAGCACGCAATGGGATATCGTCATCATCGGCGGCGGAGCAACGGGCGCCGGCGTCGCCGTCGACGCGGCCTCCCGTGGTTTCGATGTGCTGCTCGTGGAGCGCGAAGACTTCGGTAAAGCGACCTCCAGCCGCAGCACCAAGCTGGTTCACGGCGGCGTGCGTTACCTCGAACAGGGGAACGTGTCGCTGGTGATGGAGGCGCTCAAGGAGCGGGGCCTGCTGCGACAAAATGCTCCTCACCTAGTGCATGACCTGGCCTTCGTCGTGCCCAACTACTCCTGGTGGGAGGCGCCGTTTTACGGAATCGGCATGAAGGTCTACGACCTGCTCGCCGGCAAATTCGGTTTTGGCAAATCGCGCATCCTCTCCCGGGAAGAGACGCTCGAACGGCTGCCTACGATCCAGACGGAAGGGCTTCGCGGCGGCGTGATGTACTACGACGGCCAGTTCGATGATTCGCGCCTGCTGATTCACCTCATCATGACGGCGGCTGAGCACGGAGCAACAGTCGTGAACTACGCTGAAGTCACGGAGATTCGTAAAGGGAGCGACGGGTTTGTCGAGAGCGTTGAGGTCGTTGATCGGGAAAATGGGGATCGGTTCTCCGCCACAGCGAAGGTCATAGTAAATGCGACTGGCATCTTCACCGACCGGGTACGGCAACTGTGTGAGCCCGAAGCGCTATCCATGGTTGAGCCCAGCCAAGGCATTCACCTGGTCTTCGAGCGTTCGTTCCTGCGCGGCGAGACCGCGATCATGGTCCCGCACACCAGCGACGGGCGCGTGATGTTCGCCATTCCCTGGCATGAGCACACGCTGGTAGGCACGACCGATACGCCTATCGATGGCCCATCCTACGATCCACTGCCCTTCGAGCAGGAGATCGATTTCGTGCTCGACACGGCATCTCTTTACCTGAGCCGGCCTCCCACGCGCGGCGACATTCTGAGCGTCTATACAGGGATTCGTCCCTTGGTGAAGGCCGGCGGCGCGGGCGGCAAGACCTCTGCGCTCTCGCGCGATCACACCATTCACGTCGACAACTCAGGTTTGCTGACCATCGTGGGTGGCAAATGGACTACCTACCGGCGCATGGCTCAGGATTGTGTTGATCACGCCATTACGCTCGGCAGCCTGCCCGAGACCGAGTGCCTCACCCATCATTTGAAAATCCACGGCTACGACGACGAAATCGATGGCCTGAGCAGCATGGGCGTATACGGATCGGACGCGTCGGCAATTCAGAGGCTGGTGGATGACGATCCGGAACTGGGGAAACCGCTGCATCCAGCGCTGCCTTATATTGCCGCCGAAGTGGTGTGGGCCGTCCGTCACGAAATGGCGCGAACACTCGACGATGTGCTTGCCCGGCGGACGCGTACACTCTTTCTGAACTCAGGCGCGGCGATGGCGATGGCTCCGGCTGTCGCTGCACTGATGGCCAGGGAATTGAATCAGGACGATGCATGGGTCGGCGCTCAACTGGCAGCCTTTCGCACGCTGGCAGTCAGTTACCAGCCGGATTCCGCTGTAAAACAGGATCAGATCATGAAAGCGAGACCCCTTTGATGCGATCTCCGTTTTTAGGTGAATTTGTTGGAACCATGGTGATGATTCTGCTGGGCGACGGCGTTGTGGCGGGGGTGCTGCTGAAGCGCACCAAAGCAGAGAATGCCGGATGGCTGGCCATTACAACGGCCTGGGCATTTGCCGTGCTCTGCGGCATCTTCACCGCCAACCTCTTTGGCAGCGCCGACGCGCACCTCAACCCAGCCATCACACTGGCCTTCGCACTTAAGACCGGAAATTTCCACAATCTTGCGCCTTTCGCATTGGCACAAATTGCGGGGGCGTTCTGTGGAGCAGCGCTGGTGTGGATCCACTATCTGCCGCACTGGAAGGTCACGGGAGACCCCACGCTCAAGCTGGGCGTCTTCTGCACCGCGCCTGCCATCCGGAGCCTTGCGGTCAATTTTTTCTGCGAAGCTCTCGCCACGGCCACGCTCATTGTGGTCATAGGCGCAATCAGCTCCAAGCTCGTACTCTCGACGGGAGGAGCGGCTGGCCTGACCCCCTACCTGGTAAGCTGCGTCGTTTGGGGCGTCGGTCTTTCGCTAGGAGGAACCACCGGTTACGCCATCAATCCCGCCCGCGATTTTGGCCCGCGACTCGCGCACGCGGTACTGCCCATTGCAGGTAAGGGCGGCTCCGACTGGGGGTATGCGGGGATTCCGATTCTCGGTCCCGCGGCCGGTGGAATCTTCGCGGGGTTGATTCTTCGCATGATCGGCGCTTAGAACCGAAGCGTCATGTAATGGTGTAGAGAGGCGCGAACTCGGGTATCCCGGCTGTCTGCCCGGCGATCCAGCGCAGGACGTATACCTCGGCCGGGTCGGTCAACGTGTGGGTCAGGGCATTGGGGATGACTTCCAGGAGGATATGGGCTGCAGGGTCCCTGTAATAGTCCATATCGAGTTCGATCATCACACAGTTGACGCCACCGATAATGGCCTTGTCATTCTCGTGGAAGGTGAGTTGCACATTGGCTTCCCCAAACTGGACCTGTTTCCAACTACGCGTCGCGCCGGGGTGCAGGAGCCCGGGATCGATTTCTACCGCGAAGTTGCCTGCGGCGGCTGCGATCCTGACCTGGTCGACGAGGGCGGCATCGCACCAGGCAAAGAAGCGGTCTTGCGCGGGAGCGTAGGGATCGTCCCAGCGTAGCTGCTTCATGTAGTCGAGCGGAGTGCCTTGGGAGAGGTAAATCTGGCTCATGGCTTCGCCGAGGTTGAGAAGACAGGCGAGAGGCTTTTCGTCCTCCAGGAGATTGTCATATCGCTGTTCGCCCGTGGCATCGTCGCCATCAGAGCCTATGAACGGATACGTGGTCTTCGCTACGGGCCACGGGGCAGTTGCGAAGTTGAAGCCGGGATCGTTCTTGATGAGCATGATATCCAGCGTCCGGTCATAGGAGTCGGAGAGTTTGACGGGCACAAAGCCTGCTTGCTTATAGCCCTCGGATGAAACCAGGACGCTATAGTTGTCGCCAAAGTTGTCGAAGAACGGCAGATCAAACGTGATGTCGTTCTGCGGGTAGTATTGCCAGAGCTGTTGCGTCTGATTGCCGTCAACGATCCGCACAAGGAATTGAGCGGGTGCCGCGAAAGGCTGGCGTGTGCCGTCGAAAATGCGAAGATTCAGTTTGCTCATAAGCTCACCTGTGTGGACCGGACAACGAACCTTGGCACAGCCGTCGACCTGCATCTAGTCGATGGAATCGTCGTTCAGGAGAGCAACCCAGCGACTTCGGTGTGGCCACGCTCGCGGGCATAAGCAGCCGGGGTCTTCCCTTGGTCGCAACAGGCTCTAGGGTCCGCTCCATACTTCAACAGCAGGAGGACCACATCCTTTTTTCCGTTCGCCGCCGCCTGATGCAGCGGCGCGAACCCTCCGGCCTGCGCCGCGTTCACATCCGCGCCGGCGTCAAGCAAGACTTTTACTGACTCCACCGAATTGCCCAGCGCTATGCACGCATGCAGCGCCTGGTTGCGCAAGGGATTATGCGACACCTGGTGGACATGCGCGCCGTGCTCCAGCAGCAGGGTCACGGCTTCGGGTCCGGCGAATGCCGCCGACAAATGCAGCGGAAGCCATCCATCCGCGGAGGCGGCCCGTGCCATCATCGCATCGGCCGCGATGATGGCCTGCAACCGCTGGCAATCGCCCAGCGCGGCAGCTTCGAAAACATCCAGATCACCGGCACGCTCGCGTAAAAAGTCGCGGATCACCGGTTGCCTCGTGTAAATCGACCACATCAGGGCCGACACTCCCTGTGCATCCCGGCAGCGCGACAGCTCGGGCGACTCCTCGACCGCAGCCGCTATCGCGGCTGTCTCCCCTTTGCGAATGAGGTTCAAAAAGTGCTGGCTCATGCCCCGAGTATAGCGACGATACACGGTCGGGGATGTGTCAAAGGCCGTGCATCCCCCAAAAGCAAAGACCGCACCCCTTATGCGGGTGCGGCTCTGGGTGGTTCTGGGTAGTGAGCGTTCGGCTCGGTCCAGAATCTGCAATCCGAGATTCGGATACTAGGCGGCAGCTATCAGCAAATGATCGATATGTGGTAGCGGCTTCAGCTCAGGTAGCGTTACCTGCACATAACTCCCGTTCGCGACATCGGTAAATACCTGATTCGCGGTTTCTTCCACCCGGGTTGTGTTGATATGGAGCTTGCGGACGGCGATCATCGCTACCGTAGACAAAAGAAAGCGGTTAGGAATCTGCATTCCCGCGGAATAAACCAATTCAGATCGCATGTTGCCTCGTTTCTTGCCGATGATTTTCAGAGGGCCAGACTCAGAAACGAGGAGAGCCGAAAAGGGTGAAGAACCCTGCTGCGCCCGTCGAGCGCTGCTAAATACCAGCATACGCCGCCAGGCCCGCTTTCCCTAGGGAAATCGCGGCCCAGCCAGCCCTGGGATTCCTATTGCAGTGTACGGGCCTAATCGTCTGCGTTAAGCAACTTATCGAGCGTGGTCTTGTGTTTCAACTTGCGCCTCTGCTCGCGCGACGCGTCCTCGATTACCCGCTCCGGCTTGGGCTGACCCACACGAATACGCGCGTTTGCCTTTACTGCCTTTACTGTGGAGAACGTCTTCTTTTGGGCTCGCTTTTTCGTCATTGTCTCAGGGATACAGCCTAACGTAACACTTCCCCTCCGGCCCCTGTTATCCATACAATGCATTTGTAACAGCGACGGGTGGCTACCATGGAAGAGCGCGATTTTTTCGACGAAAAATCCGAACAAAAGACACATACTCTGACTTGTCCACACTGCGGCAAGGCGGATGAATACCAACTCTCATGGCTGGTGCGGCGCAAGAAGAGTTCCCTACCCCGCAATGCGGACGAGCGCGACCGCGCCCGTTTCGCGAAAGCGCAATCCTACATGGTTCGCAAGGACGATGTGGCCGCCTGCAAGAACCTGCGCTGCCGTAAGCGCTTCGATGTCGCTGGATTGCAGTCCGTCGCGTTTCTGCAATCGGCTTGAACTATAAATAGCGTATTTTTGCAGAGGAAACCTCGTCTGTTCGGCTTTGCGTCAGTTTGACTTTTCGACGGAGCCGGACGTAATTCGTCCGAAATCTTGTCAGGCATCAAATTTCATACCGTTCGAGCAACAGGAGGGCTTCCGATGCCGCTATTCCCCGAGCAAATCCAGTCAGCGTACTATGAGAAAACCGCGACAGGCTATGATGACGTCCACACTTCGTGTGAAGACAGCGAGCACTTCGCTGCACTCAAATTTATCGATGCACTCAGCGCGTCACTGAAGCTCGAAACGTTTCTGGATGTTGGCGCTGGAACAGGCAGAGGCGTGCGCTTTTTTTTGTCTCGCGGAAAAGACGTTCGGGGCATTGAACCGGTAGGCAAGCTTATCGAAGAGGGGGAACGTCGGGGTATTCCCGCAGGTCTGATTGCGGTCGGAAGTGGCGCAGCCCTGCCCTACGGGGACAATTCAATTGACGCAGTATTTGAATGCGGGGTGCTTCATCATGTCGCGCAGCCGAACAAAGTCGTTGCGGAAATGATGCGAGTTGCAAAAAAGGCCGTGTTCCTGTCTGACTCAAATCGCTTCGGTCAGGGAAGATCGCATTTCGTGCGGCTGCTGAAGCTTGCACTCTACAAGGCGAATCTTTGGAACGCCGTGCGGTTGGTTCAAACACGAGGGAAGATGTATCGCATCTCCGAAGGCGACGGGCTGTATTACTCGTACAGCGTTTTTGATTCGTATGACCAGCTGGCGAGCTGGGCAGATAAGATTTGGCTCGTGCCAACGTGTGAAGGCTCTGCTAAGGGGAGCTGGCTCCATCCACTTATCACTTCATCGCACGTACTCTTGTGTGCACTCAAGTCCTAACTGTTAATGATTGCTCACTTTTCCTGAGCGGCGTTTTCGAGGTTTGCTTTGATATCCAACCGGCTCAGCCGGTACATCAGCAATGCGGCGCGCTTGGTATTGATGGGCTGTGCCAATAGATCCATGGTTTCACCCGGCGCGTGCGCACCCTCGCCCGTCGCCCCAATACCTGCCAATCCGGGAAGCGGCGGGGAAACGAAGGCGATATCTCCCGCTCCGCGCTTCATCGGATCGAGTTCCGGCATGGTTGCCAAACCCAGGCTGCTGTTCACCTGATTCAGAATCCCCAGGAGAGCTCGGCTTCCCGCCGTGGGCGCCATCGCTGGATAACCCTCGCCAAACTTGATCGTCGCATTTGTCTTCGGGAGGTGCTGGGCAACGATCGCGTCCATCTTCTTTTCCACGCGATCGCTCTGCTCGTTCGAAATCGTCCGAATGTCGCCGCTCACATGGGCCACGGGGGGAATCACATTGTCCTTGCCGGTTGCGCTGCCCGCGATTCCGTCCTTTTCGACTTTGATGGTCGTACCACCAAGAATCAGTCCCACGTTGAATGTGAGGTATTGCTCAGGCAACTGCGTTCGGAATGTGTCGAGAATGCGTGCAACCTCGTAAATCGCACCGTAGCCCTTACCGTCGGAAAAGATTGCCGACGAATGACCCGACTCGCCCGATGCTTCAATCGTCCAAGAAATAGAACTGCGCCGGCTAATGCTGCCGTAGAAAACGCCATCCAGCCGGGGAGTTCCCTCGAACTCCAGGGCAACATCGCTGTGACGCGCCGCAGCCAGCATGTCCCGCCGCGAAATCTCCGCCGGCTCGCCGTGCTCTTCCTCGTCGCCGCTCAGAACGATAGTGATGTCCATCTGCCCCAACACCCCTGCCGCCTGTAGAGCTTTGAGCGCATAAAGCATGTCCACCAGGCCGCCCTTCATATCGTTGACGCCCGGCCCAATCGCAATATGCCCATTCACGGTGTAGGTCTGGAAGGGGCTGTCTTTCTCGAAAACCGTGTCCATGTGGCCGATCAACAGCATGCGCTTGCCGCATTTGCCCGGCTCTGGGCAGGGGTGTTCGGCCACTAACGCTCCCGCACGCTGAACCTCGTCCATAGGGACCCACTGGACCTTGAACCCCAGCCCTTCGAGCTGCGGCATCAGCATCTTGCCTACGGCACGTACACCTTCCAGATTGTGCGTTCCGCTGTTGATGTCCACCAGCTTTTCGAGAAACGCATCCGCCGCCGGCTGGTTCGCGTCGACGTATGCAGCGATCGCCTTCTCTGCCGGTGAAAGTGTCTGCGCTGAGGCGGTCGCAGCCAGGGCTGACGCCAGAAAAAGTAGAAACATGTATCGCATGATGGGAAAGGATAGCATCGAAACGTGCATAGGAAACTGGCTCAGATGTTGAGAACAATTCTTACTGGACTCGTGCTCTTGGCCACAATCTGCGCAGCTCAGAATCGCGGACCGTATCTCGGCTTCGACAAGAACAACTATCCCGGCGACGACTTGCTTCCTACCCTGCACAGGACCTTCGCATATACCGGCTTCTGGTTGAACAATCCTCCGGGAATGACTTCGAATCCCTGGGCCAGCAAGCGGGCGGTTCTCCAGGAAGCAGGCTTCGGATTTCTGATTCTCTTTAACGGCCGCCTTGACTCACAACTCAAAGGACAGGATGCAATCGCGCTCGGCACGGCCGATGCCAAGGCAGCAGTCCGGGCCGTACAGCGCGAAGGCTTTCCTTCGCATGTCCTCATTTTTATCGACCAGGAAGAGGGCGGCAAACTGTTGCCCGAGCAGGCGGCGTATCTGGACGCCTGGTTTGCAGGCGTGGTCAGAGCCGGATTGCGCGCCGGCATCTATTGCTCCGGGATCGATGTGGAGGATGGCAAGAGCGTCATCTCCACATCAAAAGACATAGCGGCGCGCTTTCCCGAAGTAAAGCAATGGATCTTCAACGACCGATGTCCGCCGTCGCCCGGCTGCGTCGCCAAAGCTGGCAATCCGGCCAAAGGCGGAATCGAGAACGCCCTCGTCTGGCAGTTTGCGCAGTCGCCTCGATCGCGGTTCGCCGTTTCCTGTAAAGTTGGCTATGCTGCCGACAACAACTGCTATGCGCCAGGGCCTGTCGCAATCTGATAAGACAATGCTCGACGTGAACACCAGCAACGAAGCAGACCCCTCTGTGGGCCGGTAGCGGGCGCATTGGCGACCAAGGGGACAGACACGCTATACTGACGCGTTTGCTATGAAGATTCTTGTATGCATCAAGCAGGTCCCGCAAAAGGACGCTCCGCTTAAGCTGAACGATGACGGCACGTGGATTCGCGAGGACGTCTCCTATGAAGTCAACGAGCCGGACGCCTATGCACTGGAAGAAGCTTTGCGCCAGAAGGAAAAGCATGGCGGCGAGGTGACGGTGATCACTGCCGGACCGGCCCGAGCGTCGCAAGTGCTCCGCGAGGCGCTGGCCAAGGGCGCGGACAGGGCTATTCATCTGGAAGACGACAAATTCGTCCGGCTGGATTCCGCCAACACGGCGCGCGCCATCGCCGCGGCTGCAGCCGAGGAGAATTTCGACCTCATCGTCACCGGTCTCCAGTCGGACGATTACGGCTGCGCGCAGACCGGCGTCCTGCTGGCTGAGATTCTGGGCCTGCCCCACGCCACCATCATCATCGGCATCGAGAAGACGGATGACGGCCTGCATCTCAAGCGCGAATTAGAGGCAGGGCATTACCAATTCATCGATATGAAAATGCCTGCCGTGCTGACCATTCAGAGCGGTATCAACAAGCTGCGCTATGCCACACTGATAGGCATAAAGCAGGCGAAGATGAAGCCCATGCGCAAGGTAGGTTGGTCTGACATCGAGGCCAAACTGAGCAAGAACCAGCAGGAGATCGAACGCCTTTACATTCCCCAAAAACAGAAGAAGACGGAAATGATTCAGGGGTCGGCAGGTGAGGCGGCACGAAAGCTGGTTGAGTACTTGAAAAATGAAGCTCGCGTGATTTAATGGCATAGGAGGCGTCGCAGCGTCTGGCAATGCCTGTCACGAGAGAAAGGGTCAGGAGAGAAGGACACCATGGCAAATTTGACGATACCTGCAGAAGAGCGCGGATTGACACCCGAGCAGGTCGAAACCATAGACAAGCGCCGCCAGTGGGGGCTGACCTTTCAGGTGATCTCCGGACAACTCGCCTTCTTTGCCGTACTGCTGACGCTTTGGACCGGCCAGGACCTGACCTATTCGCCGCGCGGGGTGCATCCCATGTTCTATTACAACGTGCTTACCGGCGTGCTGGCGGTGATCTTCGGTATTTACGGAACCTATTTGAAGCGGGGCTCACAGGAGTTCTGACTCAGCATCCAGCTGCACAATGATCTGGCAGGGCTTCGGCCCTGCCTTACGTTTGAGAGGAAGCAATGGCGGACAGCATTCTGGTGGTTGCGGAGCAGCGCGAGGGCAAGCTGAACCGGGTTTCGCTTGAGACGATCGCGGCGGCCCAGGCGATCTCGAAAAATACAGGCTGGCAGGTCGAAGTCGTACTGCCCGGCCAGGGCGTAGCCGCTCTCGCTCAGGAGCTGGCTCAGAAGGCCGCCGCCAAAGTCTACGCGCTTGAAGCGCCGGCCCTCGAAGCTTATACATCCGACACCTACGTCCACGCGCTGAAAGGCTTTATTGGGGACAAGCAGCCGAAGCTGGTGCTCTTTCCGCATACGTACCAGGTTCGCGACTTTGCGCCACGGTTGGCGCTGGGGCTGGACCGGACGCTCATTTCAGACACCGTCGGCTACAAACACCAAGGTGGTAAGCTGCTGTTTACGCGGCAGATGTTTCAGGGGAAATTTGCCGCGGATGTTTCGTTTGCGGGAGAAAGTCCCTGGCTTGCGACCATCCAGATTGGGGCTTTCCGAGGCGATCAGGCTGAAGCCGGTTCGGCACCTGTCGAAAATGTAACCGCTGCGGTTGCGGATGGTCCGGCACGGGTGACTCCGCATGAAGTTTTTCAGGAGGCGAAGCAGGCGGTCGATCTGTCTCAGGCCGAAGTCATCGTCGCCGTGGGGCGCGGCATCAAGGAACAGAAAAATCTCTCGCTGGCGGAAGAGCTGGCGAAGACGCTTGGCGGAGAAGTTGCTGCGTCCCGCCCCATCTGCGACAACGGCTGGCTGCCGCTCGAACGGCAGATCGGGTCGTCGGGGCAGACGGTCGCTCCGAAGCTCTACTTCGCGCTGGGTATCAGCGGGGCCATCCAGCACATCGTCGGAATGAAGGGCTCGCGAACCATCGTCGCCATCAACAAGGATGCTGAGGCTCCGATTTTCGAGATCGCCGATGTGGGCATTGTGGGAAATCTCTTCGATGTAGTGCCTGCTGTGACGGAAGAGATCAAGAAGGCGAGAGCGTAGCAAACTGCTTTCATGTTTGTTGTCGGGCTTTGAATCGTCGAGCCTTCATCCGGTTGCCACAGATTTTCATATCGCACCATCTTCTGGTGTGGTTCTTGCTGGTGTCCAGGAAGAGCCACCGGCACTCTGGACTAGCGCACGCTCGCACGCTGCGCACCTCTGTGGATGTCATCAGCTGGGATGCGCTCAGTGACATTAACCAAAGAGGAAGCTCAGCTGCCTCGGTCGTCTCCGACCACTCCCACGCCAGACTTGAATCCTCCCAATAGAGTGTTTGATGGGCATGTACCGCTTTGAAGTATTGCTCCAGTTTTCCGACTGATGCGGCAGAGGGAATCCACCCATCCAATCCGGCA
Organism: uncultured Acidobacteriaceae bacterium; assembly: GCA_964453815.1. GTDB lineage: Bacteria > Acidobacteriota > Terriglobia > Terriglobales > Acidobacteriaceae > Silvibacterium. Next base: position 18,007 of record CAYVSQ010000590.1, read on the forward strand.
TAGAAAACCTCAGCTATGACCTCGCGAAGCTCGGTGCAGTTCTTCAGTACCTGCGCGCCTGTGCCGCTGCCTACGCTTCGCATGAGCTGTTGCCCCTGTGTCGGGGTCAATAGTTTCGATTGCTCAGCAAACCGAAGAAGATCGTCGTAGCTTTTCAACAATTCTTCAGGTCCGGCCTCGCGGAAGCGCCAGTCCAGCGTGTTGATGAAATCAAGCGTCGGGTGGGCTGCAATCAATTGAAAAACTGGATATGGGCTGGCTTTGCTCATCACCTCAAAATAACCCTCTAAATCATATTGACAGGTTACCATGAGCACTGTAAATATAGTAACCACCTATGGCGAATACAACGGTTATCCAACCACAGACGAGCACCCCATCTAGGCTGTTTGATATCCGCGTCGTGTCGGCCTTCTTCGCGATCTACGTTCTTTGGGGAACAACATTCCTAGCCATCCGGATAGCCGTACAGGAATTGCCGCCACTCTTTGCAGCTGGAACGCGATTCTTCATAGCAGGGGCTGTGCTTTACGGTTTCGTGCGCCTTAGACAGCATTCCCGGCCAACAACGACTCAATGGCGTAGCCTCGCGATCCTAGGGCTCCTCATGTTCGTTGCCGAGTATGGGCCTTTATTCTGGGCGGAGAAATATGTCCCGTCCGGAATCGCATCTGTCCTCGAAGCGACGCTTCCGCTCATCACGATCGTGCTGGAGGTTTTCGTCTTTCGACTACAGCGGTTTGGCTGGAGTCTTTTTGTTGCTGCATTGCTGGGTTTCTGCGGAGTCGGAGTGCTGCTGCTCCAGGGCGGGGAGCAACACGTCGGTGTGCTCCCCTGCATCGCGATCCTCGCCGGGGCTACTGCATGGTCGTTGGGCTCAGTACTGAACCGCTCACTGGAGTTGCCAGCATCGAAACCGCTGACCGCGGGTGCGGCGATGATGCTGGGGGGCGGAATGCTTCTCGCGCTGTCGGCATCGTTTGGGGAGATGCACTCGCTCCCGCACGTTTCCTTCCGCGCTGTACTTGCCTTGCTCTATCTCATTGTCTTTGGATCTCTTCTTGGCTTCACAGCTTTCGTTTGGCTGCTCGCGCGTATGCCGGCAACTCGCGTTGCAAGTCACGCTTATGTCAACCCGATCGTCGCGGTCGCACTCGGCTATTTTGTTGCAGGGGAAATCATCACCACGCGAACGCTTATCGGAACGGCTCTCGTCCTCATGAGCGTCTTTCTTATTCTGCGTAAGACGAAGACAACGATCTGAACCCCGCAAGCCAGCCAGTGCAAGTACCTCAAGACGAAGGCCATGTTACCCAAGTCCTGGTTCCCCGCTCGTTGGACACTATATCCTGACCCAGACGAGACAATCGACCGATCATTGCGCGAAGAGTGACAGAGGAATCGCCTCGCCCATTGCGCGGTAGCCTGCGGGCGATGGGTGCAGGTGGTCGCCGCTGTCATATAACGGCAGAAGGCGCTCGGGATGGCTGGGGTCGCGCGTCACCTGATCGAAATCGACGACGGCGTCAAAATGGCCGGGAGCGCGAATCCACTGGTTGATGGCCTGCCGGTCGGCGTCGCTGGCCGGTCCCGGATGATAGTAGTCCGATCCCATATAAGGAAGAATGGTTGCGCCAATCACCCTGATGCCATGAGCATGTGCGCGGACGATGATTTGCTCGTATGCGGCCAGGATGCGCTGAACAAGAGCGCTGTGTTCGGCCGGGCTCACTTCTGCGATGCGCGTAAGGCCGCCTAGGTCGTTCACACCCTCCAGCACAATCAGATAGCGGACGTCGGGCTGCGCGAGCACGTCGCGGTCAAAACGCGAGAGTGCGTTTGGACCCAGACCGTCGATGAGAAGGTGATTGCCGCCGATGCCCTGATTCAGGACTCCCCGGGTGCGCGTGGCGGGATTGGCCTGAAGGCGCTGTGCGAACACATCAGGCCAGCGATCGTTTGCGTTGGTTGTCGCGCCATGGCCATCGGTGATGGAGTCTCCCAGGGTGACGATGGAGGCTGCACCAGACGGTTGGACGACATCCACTCCCGAGAGCAAATACCAGTGGTCTACTTTTTTCGCGTCGGGAAGGTCGGCGGCGGAGACAAGATTGCCGTGAACTAAATAGGAGGTAGCGCGCGAGCCGGGGTGCCCGGTCTGTTGCGCCGGCGGCGTGTCGAGATACAACGAGACGGCGAGGTTGGAGAGCGGGGCCATCGGATAATCGATGGGATCGGAGATATATTCAGCGCCGGCGGGAACGATCACGTCGGGATTGCCGGAAAAGGTGAGCGCCTTGTCGGTGGCAGGATTTATCCTCGACGAGGCAGCAGACAACGGTTTTGCAATGTGGACGGCTGCGAAGTGCAGCGGCTCGGTTCCAAAAGCATTCGAGAGATGGACGCGCAGAGTCGGACCGCCGATGGAAAGATGCACGTTTTGCCTGAGCGTCGCGTCGCGAAGATCGTCGGGCGCAAGGGAGTTGGCCGGTTCGGGTATCTGCTGGGATGCGGCCCAAGATCCCACCCAGTTCCCCTGAGCTCCAGACACCTGGGCTACGATCTTCAGGGTGGCGAGCGTCAGAAAGAAAGTGAGTGTCAGCGTTTTCTTCGGTATCGATCTCATAATTCGTCCTGATTGTGGATGCGAGGGGCGATCGCTGTCCACTGAACCTTGTACTATAGTCAGTCGCCCATGATCACTTTTCGCAAACCGCTCGAAGGCATCGATCGCCCGCAAATGGAGGCCGACGTTGTCATCGTCGGCGGAGGCCCGGCGGGTATGGCGTGCGCGCTGCGACTCTCGCAGCTTATCGATACGCATAATGCTAACAATCCTCAGTCGCCGATCTCGAAGGAGAACGTCTACGTTCTTGAGAAGGCGCGTGAGGTTGGACAGCATTGCCTGTCGGGAGCGCTGCTAGATCCACGCTCGATGCGCGAACTCCTGCCTGGATTTGAAAACGAAGCGCCGATCGACGCGGAGGTCACGAAAGAATCCGTTTACTTTCTCAGTAAGGACAAGGCGCGCAAGTTCCCTATCATGCCTCCACCACTGCGCGACCACGGAAACTACGTTATTTCCATCAATAGGTTCGTCAAGTGGCTCGGGCAGAAGGTCGAGGAGGCGGGCATCACGGTCTTTACCGGTTTTGCGGGGTCGGAGCTTCTGTTTGAGGACGACAGTCACGACGCAGAAATCACGCGTGTCGCCGGAGTGCGCACGGACGATAAAGGCATAGACAAGCAGGGCCAGCCGAAGGCCAATTTCGTGCCGGGATATGACCTGCGCGCGAAGATCGCCATCCTGGCTGAGGGCACGCGGGGCAACTGCGCGAAGCAGCTGATTGAGCGCCTTCGCCTGGAAGACCCGAACCACGCGCAGACCTATGGCGTCGGCGTCAAGGAACTCTGGGAGATTCCCGCGGGCCGCGTGGCCAAGGGTGAAGTGATCTACACGCTGGGCTATCCGCTCACGACACACGAGTATGGCGGAGCGTGGATTTACGGCATCAGCGACACCCTCATCTCAATCGGCTACGTGACGGGCCTCGACTATGAAGACCCGCGCACTGATCCTCACCACGTCTTCCAGGACTTCAAGCTGCACCCGCTAGCCCGCCGCATCCTGGAAGGCGGGAAGATGGTTCGCTATGGCGCGAAAAGCCTCCCTTACGGCGGCTGGCTCACTATGCCGCGTATTTACGGAAACGGCTGGATGCTGCTTGGGGACTCAGCGAGCTTTCTCAATTCGCAGCGGCTCAAGGGCATTCACCTGGCGATCAAGAGCGGCATGCTGGCTGCGGAAACGGCTTTCGACGCGATGCTCTCAGGTGACAGCTCGGCTGATACGCTGAGCGAGTACAAGGCGGCAATCGATGCCAGCTGGATCAAGGACGAGATGTACGCCGTGCGCAACTTCCACCAAGGATTTGAGCACGGGCTGTATGACGGACTGGTTCGTGCCGGCATTCAGCAGTTGCTGCGCGGCGGTAATCTGGGGCCGGACTCGACGAATCATGCGGGGTATCTTCGCATGAGGCACGTGGATGAGCTGAGCTTCTACGGCGACGGGCGTGACCACTTCCTGAGCAACGCGAAAGGCGACGGCAAGCTTACCTTCGACCGACTCACAGACGTCTACCACTCCGGCACCAGACATGACGACGACCAACCAGTGCATCTGGTAATTAAGAATCTGAATATCTGCAGCACGCGCTGCGTGGAGGAGTATGGCAACCCCTGCCAGTACTTTTGCCCTGCCGCGGTGTATGAGATGGTCGAGACTTCATCTGAAGACGTCCAAGGCGCTCCCACAAAGCAGCTTCATATCAACTTCGCCAACTGCGTCCATTGCAAAACCTGCGACATTATGGATCCCTACCAGATCATCAATTGGGTTCCACCGGAGGGCGGAGGCGGCCCTAACTACGACGGGATGTGATTTGGCTGTTTCCCGACCATCCGTCTTGGGCAGCGTGTGTCAGCTATTTAGCTGTGGTCTGGTTGTTACCAACGATTCCGTCAAATAACCAAATATTGCGCCCGAAAGTAATCTATGAGACATTACCTCCAGTATTCCTGAGCTTATTCTGCCGTCACCTTTCTTGGGGACAATACTCTCATGGCCGATTCGCAGCTTTCCTGTCCCTCATGCTATGAAGAGAAGGCCCTTCGGAAGTCGCATCTTCGCACGATCGACCTTCCGCATCTGCTTTTCCGACGTCGTCCCTATCGGTGCCTGATCTGTAACAAGCGTTTTTACAGCCACTTCCAGCAAGTACCTGAACCAAGGGCTAACCCACCTTCGCGGCAGCATTAGCCTCACCAGCTGCGGCTCCTGCTGGCTCGGTTTTCTATTGCTGTTGTTGCTGGGCCTGCTGCAAGAGCAACAACGGCTCGGCTGGAGGCGGCGGTGGAGCCTGGGCTTTTTCGACCAGCATCGACCAGTCTTCGGGAATGGGCATTTCCTGATCGAGCGCCGGGGCTTTTTCCGACGCGGTCACCTGCACGGCAACATAGAGATCGCTATCCGTACGGCCAAGAAAAATGCCCTTGGTCGGTGGAACGTCCGCATAGTCGCGCCCCAACGCGGTGCGGATGTGGCGGTCTCTCGCAATGAGGGCATTGGTCGGGTCAAAGCCCACCCAGCCCAGATGCGGCAGGAATGCTTCCACCCAGGCATGAGTCGCATCGGAGATCGAGCGGTCTTTGTCTTCCTTGCGACGGTAGAGATATCCGCTCACGTAGCGGCACGGAATGCCCAACTGTCGGACGAGGGTAATCATGATGTGGGCAAAATCCTGGCAGACGCCCTGCCGCGAACTGAGAGCCTCATCGATGGGCGAATCCACGCGCGTTGTCCGGGGCGAATAGCTGAAGTGGTCGTACAGCTTCTGGTTCAGCTCACGGAGCAGCACCATAGGATCGTCCCGACGGCATACGGCTAGCTCGCGCGCCAGCTCGTCGAGTGCCGGCGTGGGAATAGTGAACTCGCTGGGCAACAGCATCTCCCAGTAATCTCCCTCGGCCACGATCGCATCCAGCTCGCGCCACGCGTCGGGAGAGAGGAAGGTCGGCACCTCCGCGAGCGGCTGGTGCTCCACGAGCGACTCCGCGATAATCACCAGTTGCTCGTGCTGACCCGGAATGTCAAAGTGGTGCACATTGTTGCTCAGGTGATCGCGGTAGGAGAATACGCGGCACCGCGGGCTTACGGAGAGCGAAAATGTCAGGCACCGCTGGTTGCTGTCGCTGCGGGGGTGCATGCGCACTTCCATCACACTCTCGCTCACCGCCTTCGCGTACACGAATTTCGTCAGGTGTCGAATAGAGTAGAAAAGCATTAATCGCCCTCGTTGCCCCTACATAGCCAGCGCGGTTTGCACGGAGTATTGGATGTAAACCTCATAAATGAGGTCGTGAATCTGGCGGCACTGCTCGAGAATCCGGCGCAGGTAGCGTGTCGGGTCCTGCGCCAGTATCTCGGAAATCTGTCCATATCCGAGCGATGCCTTCAGCTTGCCTGAAACGCGCATCAACTCCGTCGCATGGTGCCCGTGCGACTCCTGCTGGATGCAATCGAGAGACTGGTGGAGCCGGTCGACCGAGTAACGAATTGAGTGTGGAAATTCAGGGTCCAGCAGCAAAAATCCCAAAATGCGCTCGTAGGTTAGATCGGCAGTATAGACCTTGCAATATGCCTCGAACGCGGTACAGGTGCGCAGCAAACCAATCCATTCCAGGTATTCGTACGCGTCGGCAGTATCATCAACGTCGGCGAACACCTCCTGCTGATAGACCCCCAGCAGCTTTGTGGTCGCCGTGGCGCGCTCCAGGAATTGTCCGACCTGGAGGAATTGCCAACCCTCACCGTGGCTGAGGGTTGTATCCGTTACGCCTTGAAACAAATGCACGCCGTCGATCAACGCAGGCAGAAACTCGGCGAGTTGTGTATCGGAAGGCGAAGCAGGCCGCAGCCGTGAGATCTCATGAAACAGCCGGTTCAGTCGCTGCCACTGCTCGGTGCTGATCGCCTCGCGAATCTGACGGGCATTCTCGCGCGCGGCAAAGACGCAAGCCGTTACTGAGGCGCCGTTCGACGTATCGAAGCACAACGTGTGAACGAGCGAATATACGTCGTCATTCCACTCGATGTCGCGCGGATGACCGAGCGACGCCAGCACACGCTGCCATCTGCGTTCCTCGCTGACTGCCGATTTATCCAGCATGAGGCCCATGTTGATATCGACGAGGCGCGCGGTATGCTCGGCGCGCTCAAGGTAGCGGCTGGTCCAGTAAAGACTGTCTGCAACGCGTGAAAGCATAGGTTATCCCAGCACCCAGGTATCTTTGCTGCCGCCGCCTTGCGATGAATTTACCACCAGCGATCCCTTGCGCAAGGCCACGCGCGTCAGGCCGCCAGGAACGATCGTGACCTTGTCTCCAAACAAAATGTAGGGGCGAAGGTCCACGTGACGCGGCTCGATGTTGCCGTCCTCGAGGAGGCATGGAGAGCGCGAAAAATCGAGTGTGGGCTGCGCAATGTAGTTGCGCGGATTCGCCTCGATCCGCCGTCGAAACTCCTCGCGATCCTCGGCGCTGCTGTGTGGACCGATCAGCATGCCGTAACCGCCCGACTCGCCCACTGCTTTTACGACCAGCTTGTCAAGATTGACGAGCGTATGCTGGCGCTGCGATTTGTCCGTCATCAGGTACGTTTCAACGTTGTTGATGATGGGCTCTTCGCCTAGATAGTAGCGAATAATCGCCGGAACATAGGCATAGAGCGCCTTGTCGTCGGCTACGCCTGTGCCGAAGGCATTCGCCAGCGTCACGTTGCCGGCACGATATGCATTGAACAGACCGGCAGCGCCCAGTATCGAATCCGAACGGAAGGCCAGGGGATCGATAAAGTCGTCGTCCACGCGGCGGTAGATCACATCCACGCGCTTCAGGCCACCCGTCGTCCGCATATAGACAACGTTGTCATGGATGACCAGATCGCGGCCCTCTACCAGTTCAATCCCCATCTGGCGGGCCAGGTAGGTGTGCTCGAAATACGCCGAGTTGTACACCCCCGGCGTCAGCACCACGATGGTGGGCTCCGGCCGCCCCTCCGGCGCCAGCGAGCGCAGCGTCGCCAGCAGCGCCTGGGGATAATGATCGATGGGTCGCACACCATAATCGCGAAACAAACTCGGCAGTGTGCGCTTCATGATGCGCCGGTTCGTCAGCATGTAGCTCACGCCCGACGGCACCCGCAGATTGTCCTCGAGCACCACGTACTCGCCACTCTCCAGCCGCAACAAATCGGTGCCGGCGATGGCTACATATACGTTGCGCGGCACGCGCAGACCGCGCATCTGCCGCCGGAACTGCTGGCAGCTGTAAACCACCTCGCGCGGCACCACCCCCTGCGCCAGAATCTTCTGATCGTTGTACACATCGTGCAGAAACAGATTCAGCGCTGTGATTCGCTGCGTCAGTCCGCGCTCGATGCGGTCCCACTCTTCGCCCGTCACCAGGCGTGGGATCAGATCGTAGGGAAAAATCCGCTCGGTCCCCTCATCGCGCCCGTAAACCGTGAAGGTGATTCCCTGCATCAGGAACGACGCATCCGCCGATTGCTTCCGTCGCTGGATCTCCTCCGGGGGCAGCGTCGTCAGCTCATGGAATAGCGCTTGATAATGCGGGCGAATCGCCCCGTCCCCATCGAACATCTCGTCGAAGGCGGCGTCCATAAAATATTCGCGGAGCAGCGAGTGCTCGTGCGCTCCCCGTACAGGTGTCGTTGTCATACCAGTCCGTTATTCGGATGCCTGGTTCTCCGAATTCGCCAGGCTCAACCGAGTGGTTTTATCCGTTTCGGACGGGGAAACCGTTCACGCCTCAGACGGGGAAACGTACCTTCTTGTACCACGCCGGACACGCGGGGGCAAAGGAGAGCCCAGGAGACACCGTCGCGCCTCAACCGCGACAGCACCCAGCAGCCACCGGGCACATCTATCTGTCTTACTGCCTACTGGCCGACTCCTGCTTCACCACCACGCCGCCCTTCATCAC
>CAYVSQ010000591.1:0-6515 GCA_964453815.1 uncultured Acidobacteriaceae bacterium
CCGGGTGCGCTTGCGGAGCTGACAAAGCTGATCGCTCATCATCGCGCCAACATCGTCGATACGCTCTACAACCGTGCGTACTACGGTGTGAACCTTGGCGATACAACGATCGACATCACTCTCGAAACACGCGGGCCGGAACAAGTGCACGAGTTGCTCGGGGCGTTGAACGCGGGCGGATATGTATATAGTCGCGTGATTTAGTGGTGGAACTGAATTACTTCGAAACAATGTTTGGGCGTGATCGCTTTGCAGGTGTGTTCTCTTGCGCTTCGATGCGATCGATTGCGGCATACAGCTGAGTGGGGTCCGTTACTTCGATCCACTGTCGCGCTGTTGCTACGATGAGCGTCGGCGTATGAGCGACACCGATCTTCCGACCGAGCGCACAATCTGCCTCCACCTCTTTTGCACATCTTCCGGTGGGATCCATGACAAACGGCATCGGCTGTCCGTGGGCTTGAAACCATCTCCCCGCAAACTGCTGCAGATCATCCGGGCTCGATATCAATCGCTGGTTTGCGAATACGTCTCGGCGAAAGTCCTCAGCCAATTGAAAAGAGACCTTGTCCTCAAGGTACCGGGCGTAAATGCTGCGCTGCGCGACCACATATGGCCTGGAATAATGAAGTCATAGTGAACTCGCGGGATGCGGTAACGGTTCATCGCGTCTCGAACCATTGGTGAAACGTGAGCACACAAAGGACATTCCAGGTCCTCGAACTCGATGATGGCTACCTTCGCACCAGCCGGAGGCCTAAGCGCAGAAGTGTCTTTGAACGTCGTTGCTCCTGCTAACGGCATCGCTATCTGAGCGCCCGCCGGAATTGCTAAGGCCAGTGCTAAGGCCGAGATCAATCGCTTCGTGTCCGCCATTTGTAAACGTTTCAATCTCGCGATTCCGAGCATTGGATCGATCATGTGTCTTCTCCGATTGATCATGAGAGCGGCTAACTGCGACTGAAGACGGTTTGTTGTTTTTCCTTGTGGCGGTCGATCGCCAGAGCGATGAGGCGGTCGATGAGTTGCTTGTAGGGCAGGCCGGTGGCTCCCCACAGCTTGGGATACATGCTGATGCTGGTGAAGCCGGGCAGCGTATTGATCTCGTTCAGGTAAATGCGCGCTTTCTTGCCCTTGCGCGCGGGCTCCATCAGGAAGTCGACGCGGGCGAGACCCGAGCAGTCGCAGGCACGGAAGGCTTCGATCGCCATCTTGCGAATCTGTTTCGATTCGGCAACAGTAAGTTTGGCCGGGATGATAGGAACGCTGGCGTCGGAGAGGTACTTCGCTTCGTAGTCGTAGAACTCAGCGCCGGGAACGATCTCGCCTACAACAGAAGCCTCTGGTGCGTCGTTGCCAAGAACAGCAACTTCGAGCTCGCGTGGCTTGGCTCCCGGGCCTCCTACGCCCTGTTCGATGACCAGCTTGCGGTCGAAGCTTGCCGCTAAATCCATCGCAGCAGCCAGCTCACTTCGATCATGAACCTTGCTGATGCCGACGGAAGAGCCCAGGTTCGCGGGCTTCACAAAGATCGGGTACTTGAGATTCTTTTCGATGAGCCGCGTGACCTTCCGGGGGTCATTGCGCCATTCGCTACGCAGAAGGGCCAGATAGGGCGTCTGCGGAAGCCCGGCAGCGGAGAAGAGCTTCTTCATCGCATCCTTGTCCATCCCAGCGGCGGAGCCGAGAACGCCGGAGCCAACGTAGGCGATGTCCGCAAGTTCAAACAGCCCCTGAATCGTCCCATCTTCTCCGAACGTCCCGTGCAGGACGGGGAAGATCACGTCGATGTCGAGAGCGGAGTGCGCCGGAGCTAAATCGGCGCTGGCGTTGAGCTGCAGCGGTTGAAGAGATTCAGCCGGAACGGGCGGGATGATGATCGCCTCGTCGCCGCGTTTCAGGACAGCGGCAGTCGGGGTGGCCTGCGGGTCTCCGGCGAGGCGCGGGTTCTCGGGGGCGGGCTTGCCGGAGAGCAGCGCCTGGGCGTCGTGCGCCGTGACCCAGCGGCCCTGCTTCGTGATCCCAATCGGGACGACGTCATACTTCTTCTTGTCGATGGCCTTGAGGATGGAGGCAGCGGAGAGGAGTGAGACCTCGTGTTCGCCGGAGCGGCCACCGAAGAGGACGCCGATGCGTAGTTTTTTCTTCATTGCTTGTTAGATCGTCCTCTACAAGTTTCTGCCAGATGCGCGGCGGGATTTCGGCGACGGCTCAGGAATCGCCTGGCGAACCAGAGTTGTTACAGTCCGGCGTTGAACTGAGTTCGGGCCCACCGGTACCTATTTTAGCTGGTGGGGGGAATATGCCCCGCGTTTCTTACTGATAAGCAAGGGGATAACTCCAGTTGTGACTCGACAACCGTTTTTGCCGAGTTTCTGGCCTCCGGACACTCGCATTGCCAGCTATCAGGGATACCTGCGATAGTAAGGGCGTTTTATGAATGTGAAGCCGCGGCCGTTCCATTGACCGGTATCAGTGTTCCCCTCGGGACAAAACTGCGGAAGAGGTTGATTCGGCAGAAAGATTCCCTCAGGGACTAAAGTCCCATTGATTTGATTTCCTTTGCGGCCCGGCTGAAGCCCGCCCTTTCAAAGCAACGACCTGATCGGGGACGGTTATGTTCTCTCAGCGTATGCTCATCGCTTCGCCCTACCCTCTGCGAAAACATCCATCGGGATACCTATCGCTCTCCCTGTGCCTCGCGCTCGCCGTCACGGGTTGTAGTTCAGGGTCGTCCAAGAGCGCAATGGAGCCCACGGCAGACTTCTCCCTGAGCACCTCCGTCAGCACCATCAGCGTCGTCGCAGGCACGGGAGGCTCGATTACCCTCACAGACGCCGCCATGAACGGCTTCAACTCTGCGGTGACCGTTGCCATCAGCGGCCTTCCCGCCGGAGTCACGGTCTCGCCTTTCTCGCCAGTGCTTACACCGGGCATGCCCCAGACCATTACGATGACCGCGTCAACCGGAGCAGCAGTCGGCCCGGCAGCCGTCACCTTCACCGGGACCGCTGGTGCTCTGACCCATGCGGCGATGGTCACGCTCAGCGTCACTGCCGCTCCCGACTACTCGCTCAGTCTCTCTCTGACCACCCTTACGCTTACGACCGGAACTCTGGGGCAGCAGATCTCTGTGTCGGCCACGGGCAACAACGGATTCAACGGCACGGTCAGCGTCTCGCTCTCCGGTCTTCCGGCGGAGGTCACGGCAACACCATCCACGCTGACACTTGCTCTAGGCATGCCCCAGACAATCCTGTTTACTGCAGCGGCAGATGCGTCCGTTGGAACATTTAACATCAGCGTCAACGGGCAATCCGGCATGCAGTCCGGGAACATCGCGCACTCGGTGAACCTCGCCCTCACAATTGCCGCGCCGACCGGCATCGACGCGACGACCTACCACTACGACAACGCTCGCACCGGACTCAACCCGAACGAGACCATTCTCACTCCGGCCAATGTGGGCTCGGCCAGCTTCGGCCGGTTGAATTTTCTGCCGGTCGATGGACTGGTGGACGGCGAACCGCTCTATCTCTCCGGAGTCACCATCAAGGGGCAGACGCACAACGTTCTGTACGTTGTGACAGAGCACGCGAGCATCTACGCCTTCGATGCCGATAGCGGGGCGCAGCTCTGGACGACCTCGGCCCTGGGTGCTGGCGAGACGACCAGCGACGATCATCATTGCAGCCAGATCACGCCGGAGATTGGCATCACTTCGACTCCAGTGATCGATCGCCGCAAGGGAGCAAACGGTACGATCTTTACAGTCGCCATGTCGAAGGATGCTGCGGGCGCCTATCATCAGCGCCTGCATGCGCTCGACATCACTACGGGGCTTGAGATCGCCGGCAGCCCGACCGAGATTACGGGCAGCTTTCCCGGCACCGGAGACAACACTACCAACGGCAGGGTCATCTTCGATCCCGGCCAGTACGCCGAACGCGTGGGTCTGCTGTTGATGAACCAGACCCTCTACCTCGGCTGGACCTCGCACTGCGATTTTCAGCCCTACACCGGCTGGGTGATGGCCTACAGCGAGAACACGCTGCTGCAGACGCAGATACTGAACCTTACACCGAACGGAAACGAAGGCGCCGTGTGGATGAGCGGTGCAGGCCTTGCCGCAGATACTGCGGGAAATATCTTCCTGCTCGACGCCAACGGCACGCTGGATACGACATTCGATACGAATGGGTTTCCTGCGAGCTTCGACTACGGCAATGCCATCATCCGGTTGTCGACGACGGGCGGGGGCTTATCGGTAGCCGACTATTTCGAACCGTACAACACCTACGAAGAGTCCGATCAGGACATCGACCTCGGCTCTGGCGGCGTACTGCTGCTACCTGACCTGACCGACGTCAACGGCAACGTGCGGCATCTGCTTGTGGGCGCTGGCAAGGACACGAACATCTACATCGGAGACCGGGACAACCTCGGCAAGTTCAATCCCACGGACAACAGCAATCTCTATCAGGAGCTTGAAGGCGCGCTCTACATGGGCGCATGGTCGATGCCCGCGTACTTCAACAACACGATCTACTACGCCGGCGTCAGCGACGTTCTCCGCGCCTATCCCATCACCAACGCAAGGCTGGCCAGCAAACCGTCAAGCACCTCATCGACGACGTTCGGCTATCCCGGCGCGACGCCGAGCATAAGCTCCAACGGCAACACGAACGGCATCGTATGGGCGCTCGAAAGCACCCTCGGATCTCCCGCCGTTCTTCACGCCTATGACGCGACTAATCTCGCAAACGAGCTCTACAACAGCAAGCAGGCGGCGAACGGTCGCGACAGCTTCGGCAACGGGAACAAGTTCATCACACCTATGATCGTGAACGGCAAAGTCTACGTCGGAACGCCGAATGGAGTGGCCGTCTTCGGCCTGCTGCACTAGCTCGCAACGGGTTCAACGGTGATGTGGGCCTGCATGGTGTGGGTTCCGTTGGGGGCTAGCGTGATGGCGTTGGCGGCGGCGTTGACGGTTTCGACGCAGAGCATCTCGTGCCACTCGTCGGGCCCCAGGTCGGGCATCTCCTTCCAGGGATTGAAGACGACGGTCGTATCGGAGTTGGTCTTGGCGACAATGATGTTGCGCTTCGCCAGCGGGTCATGAATGACGCAGGTGGCCACGGTGTTTTCATAGACGCGGTCAGTTGCGCCGGTGAAGGTGAGCGGCGCATTGGCAGCGGGCTTCTCGCGCATGTTGTCGGTCTTGTCGATGAAGGGCGTTGGCTCAAGGCCGGTGACGGTGGCCTCGTGGACGTCGATGACGTGGTAGTAGGTGTGGAGCGCCTCTTCGAAGACCAGCGGCGTCGTGGCCCTGTTCGCGACCGTAAGCTGCATGGTGAGGCTGCGCCCGATAGTGAGCTGATAAGCAAGGGCGAAGTGGTCGAAGCCGAGGTCGCGGCTCATCTGCGTGGGCCCGAGGGTGAAGGTGAGGTGGAGGTCATCGCCCGAGAGCGCGGCGAAGGCCAGCGCCCAGTCCTGAATACGTGCAAAGCCATGCGAGGGGCCGGGCTTGCCCTGAAAGCGGGTGGCATTCGTATCAGTGGCGAACCACGGAAACGCGATAGGCACCCCGCCGCGGATGGCCTTGCCGGGCGCGAGATCGGTCCTGCGGCTGAGGAAGAGTACTGGCTGCTGGCCAGCCGGCTGCCACGCCGTAATGTGCGCTCCCTGGAGATAGACAGTAGCCTTCGCCTGCGGTGTGGTCACGTCGGCGTAGATGAGACCGCTGGGCTTTTGGTGGAAGGCAAGGATGCCAGGGAGGGCGAAGTGCTCGTTGAACTGCGCGAGATCCATGCTAGCCAGTTTAGACCGAGGGTGATGGCTGTGCGAGGACCCGCGAGGAATCCTAACAGGCAGGCAGTCTGCCGGGGGAGACTTTAGCCCGCCCCTGCATCTGGGCGATCAACCCCTCCAACTCCGCCTGCATGTAAGCGCTCATCGTCTCGAAGAGAAACCCGGCACCGGCCCCCGGCCTTACTGCCCGCACGGTCGCGGTCATGCGCAGCGTCGACCGGTCGGCCCGGAAGATCATCTGCACAGATGTTCCCGGCACCAGCAGAAGCCGCGCCCGCGTCTCGATGAAGCACCCCGACAGACTAATATCCGCAATGCTGCCGCGAAACAGCAGCGTCCCGCCGGCTACAATCACCTCGGCGTCGCCCTCCACGGCATAGCGCTTATGCCGCCGCCTCTCTCGACCCTCGCCGCCGCTCCTCGTCACCGTCTCCTGATTCATCGCGCTCTCAGGCAGCCGTTAAAAAGTGAAGCCGCCGAATCCATCATCGGCGGCCACCGCAAAATCTTCAGTCCTATCGCAACGGCAGAGCGCTGCAGACCTCAGGACGTCAGACCGTCATCACTTCCTTCTCCTTGGCCTTGAACAGCTCTTCCACCCGCTTGATCTCCGCGTCCGTCAGCTGCTGAACCTCTTCGTTCGCCCGCTTCTCGTCATCGGCCGAGATCAGCTTGTCCTTCGCCGCCTTCTTGATTTGCTC
>CAYVSQ010000592.1:0-17212 GCA_964453815.1 uncultured Acidobacteriaceae bacterium
CGCCCCAATCCTTTTCCTACCATGTCGATCTATGACAACGTCGCCTCGGGATTGCGTCTCAATGGCTTTCGCAATCGCCGCATTCTCGACGAGGTCGTCGAGCGCTCGCTTAAGAATGCCGCCTTGTGGGAGGAAGTAAAGAACGACCTGAAGAAAAAATCCGGAGCCAGTCTCTCCGGCGGCCAGCAGCAGCGCCTGTGCATTGCCCGCGCGCTGGCTGTCGACCCCGAAGTGCTACTGATGGATGAGCCTGCCTCGGCACTCGACCCTGTATCCACGGCAAAGATCGAGGATCTGATCTTTCAGTTGAAGTCGCAGTACACCATCGTCATCGTGACGCACAACATGCAGCAGGCGGCACGTGTAGCAGAGCGCACCGGATTCTTTTTGAACGGAAAACTTGTCGAATTCGATTCGACTCATAAGATATTCACAAACCCCGGCGACAAAAGGACAGAAGATTACATTACGGGCAGGTTCGGATGACGAGACTTCGGTTTCAGCGCAGCTTGAACGATCTGAAAGAAAAATTACTGGTCATGGCCGGAATGGCCGAGCAGTCGATTCAGCGCGCCGTCGAAGCCTATCGTGTGCGTGATCTCTCGGTCTGCGATCTTGTCGATCACGGTGAGCTGGCCATCAACCGCTTCGAGCGCGAGATCGATCAGATGGCCCTCGACCTCCTCGCCATGGAACAGCCCATGGCCATCGACCTTCGTTTCATCCTTGCCGTTATCAAGATCAACGCCGACCTGGAGCGGGTGGGCGACGCGGCTACCAGCATCAGCGACCGGGTCCGCGAGTTGGAGGCCTTCCCCGTCGTCGACCTCCCGGTGGACACGGCCAAGATGGCCAGCCTTGCCGCTGCGATGGTACGCAAGTCGTTACAGGCTTTCATCGAAGGCGACGCTGCTATCGCCGATTCCGTACTTTCCATGGATGACAGCGTCGACAAGCTGAACGAGACTGCCTATTTCACGCTGTTGAACGTGATGAAGAGCGAACCCCAACTGGCGCCCCAGGCCCTGACTGCGCTCATGATCTCGCGCAGCCTGGAGCGTGTGGCAGACCACGCGACCAATATCGCAGAAGATGTGATCTTCTGGGTGCGCGGCGCGGATGTCCGCCACCACATGCATGTGAACGAAACCAAGCCGGTCTGAGGGCGTCAGTCGCTGTCGCTCCACCAGTCGAAACGAGCCACGCGCGGATAATAAAGACCCAGACGTAACGGCATGTTGGTCCCTTCAAGATCTCTGAGTGCGTCCGCATATCTCGCAAGCTGTGGCGCGTAATAGCCCCTCTGCTTTGCGAGAAACTCTTCGACCGGCACGCCCGTGGGAGCGCTCATCTTGTAGTCGATGATCCACAAGTAATCCAATCCCGTTTCAAGCGGCGCGGCTCCAGCGCGAAAGATGCGGTCGGCGCGCAAGGTTTGCGGCGTGTCATCTCCCCAGCTGGTCCACGACGCTTCCGATTGGGCGCCGGAATGCAGTTCGAGAATCCAGCGTCCTGTTGGATCATTCGTGCAATTCTTGACAGCCGTCAGCACCTCCTGGGCAGCTTCGTCGAGTGCCCTGCCTAAAAATGCCGCCACACGCAGCATGTTTCGCGTCCGCCCCACTAACGTAGAGAAGTCCGGTTCACGGCTTAACTGATCGAGCAGCGCGTGGACTGTGCTCCCAATAACGCGCGCGTGGCGCGAGCCTTCCGGACGAACCGACTCGGCTGTCTCGGCTTCTGCCAGAATCGTACCAGCGACAAGTACATTCTTCGCTCGCGGTTTTATCTCCGCATCCGAAGGCAACCGCTTCACGGTAAGCCGGGGCCCGCGCTCTTCAGTACCGGCAGCAAGATCGAACAACTCGAAAAATGAAGCCTGCACCGCCTGAGCCAGCGGGAAATCGACGACCTTCTCTGCGCCCCGATTCTCCGCCGCCTCTTCAAACGTCTTCGCGAACGCTGGCCATCCCACGTCTAATAGGCTCTTGGAGTCGCCACCCTTCAGTCCTGACGCAGTCATGGTGGCCGTCCCCAGCAGATGCAATTCTTTTCTCGCTCGCGTGCAGACCACGTAGAGCAGCCGCTTGATCTCCTCATCAAAGCGTGCCGCGCGCAGCCTCTGCACCCAGCGATAGGTTGGATGCCTGTCGTCGCCCTTGGCATCGATTGGCGCCACCAGCATCTCGTCCTCGCCCGTGTCCGCATTTGTGCGCTCCAGCGAAACGATCAGTGACGACTGGTCCGCCGCTGCTTTTCTGTCGAGTCCCGGAACGATCACCACATCAAAGCCCAGCCCTTTGGCTTTGTGAATGGTCATCAACTGCACGCCGGCACGTTCGCTCACGATAGGATCGGGCTGCGCAAACAGCCACGTCAGCTCGGCGTCAAAATCCCCGGTCATACACGCCACGCCGTCCGGAGCCACATCATTGAGCATGGAGAAATATGTCTGCACATTCTCGTACGCAGCGGCATCCACACAAAATGCTCCGCCCAGGCTGCGCCATGTGCGCTCGATCCATTGCGAGAACGAAGCTGCGTGCATTCCCTCGAATCGCGTTGCCAAGGCCTGCTTCAGAATCGCCACCGTCCGCGCTGCCCGCTCCGTAGTATCCGCGCCCAGAAGATGCAGATGCGCGTCGATCAACTCCAGCATCGGTTTGTTTCTCAGCTCGCGGTTGTCCGCGCCAGTGAGCGTGTGCAGATCGCGGAGCGTCAAGCCGCACCACGGCGCGCGCAGGACCGAAAGCCACGCGACCCGGTCCATTGGGTGCAACAGCGCTCGCGTCAGCGATAACAAATCCAGCAGCTCCTGCCGTTCCGCCAGCGTCTCAAGCTCTAGAGCGCGAAAGGGAATCCTGCGCTCACGCAGTAGGCACACGATCTTCGTCAGGTGGTACCTTGCGCGCACCAGGATGGCTACGCGATACTCGCCGCCCGCCGCCTGGGCCCGTGCTATCTCCGGCAGATGACGCTCGACAATCTCCAGCACCTGCTGCGCCTCGTGCTCTTGCGCTTCGTCTTTTTCTTCGGGCGATGGCCCGCCCGCGCTTTCCGGATAGATGACCTGCGGATAGATTCGCAGCGCGTCCGCGATCATTGCCGGCTCCGCGGAATACGACGGAGAGAAGGGAACCGGCGCGTTTGCGTCAAAGACCGCGGCGAAGATATGGTTCCACTCCTCCGTCAATCCCGCATGCGAACGAAAATTCGTCGAGAGCTGAACCAACTGACACGCGATCGTCGACTCATCCCACATAATGCCGCAGCGCTCCACATGTCCGAACAGCCCTACCTCAGCCTGCCGAAACATGTAGATGGACTGCATGGGATCGCCAACGAGGAAGCACGTCCGCCCATCGCCCTCATCCCACGCGCGCACCAGCAACCGGACCAGATCGAACTGGCTTCGCGAGGTATCCTGAAACTCATCTACCAGCAGATGCCGCAGACCGCCGCTCAGCGCCAGCAGCAGGTCAGGATTGACCTCCGTATCACTCAGCACTTGCCGTGCCGCAATTCCCAGCTCCGTGAAATCGACGACATTGCTCTCCGCAAAAATCACGCGCAGCTCGGCGACCGCGCGCCGCAGCGTCATGAAGAGGTGCCGCAGTGTCTGCCACTGATTTTCGTCGTACCGCAGCAGGGGGAGCTTGGCCAATCCTTCTAATGCTTCGCGCAGGCTGCGGATTTCCTGGAGGCGTCCGAGGAGCGACTCCATGCGCCGTTTCTGCTCCTTCGCATGCAGCCCGGACGGCGGAAAGCCCTGACTTATGGTCACTGACTTTCTAAAGTCGTAGTTCTTGGTCAATAAAAACGTGGCAATACACTTCCAGTGCTCAATCGCCAGCTTCTCCGGAGCAGGGAGCGCTCCTAATCCTGAGAGCAATCCAAAATTCTCGGGACAATTGCTCGCCGCATAATCGGCCAGCTCCACCAGCTCGTCGGCAAGCGTCGGCTCGGATGCGAGCAAATCGTATACCTCTCTCAGAGCCCGCTTCACCTCACGCCGGAAAGGAGCTTCCAAATTCGATCGCACCTTGTCCCATTCAGCCTCTTCCAAGTCGCCGGTCAGTGGAAAGGCTCGTATCCACTGGTCGCGCTGCGCCAGCATTTCCGCGAGGAGCTTTTCACAGTCCGGCAAATTGTTGTCGCGCATCGCCAGCAGATGCATGAGCGCATGATTGAGCGCCGCGTCATTGCCGCCGAGCTGCCCCAGTGTGCGCCGTGCCGCTTGGGCATACATCAGATCCGCACGCTCTACGGGACTTAGCATTCCGCCCATCCGCGACAGGAGCGGCTGCCCGTGCGCGATGCGCAGACACAACGAGTCGATAGTTTCGATCATCAGCCGCTGCGGCTGCTCGAGGATTCTCCAGCCCCGCGCCTCGGAGTTGGCCAGTGCAGTACGTGCCAGCGTTATCCGCTCGTCCTCATCAGGTGCGGGCTCGGGTGTGCGGGCCGATTCTTCGAGGTGATTCAACACTCTGGACCGCATCTCCGCCGTCGCCGCGCGCGTGAAGGTGATTGCGAGAAGTTCTTCCGGCTCACTCACGACCGCGAGCAGTTTAAGAAAACGACGCGTAAGCAGATCGGTTTTACCCGATCCCGCCGGAGCGCGCACAATAAACGTCTGCGACAGATCGAGGGCAAGCGCACGCTGGTCAAGATCCCCATTCCTTTCGTGTATCAGTCGGACCACGGCTTCACTCATCGCCTTCACCCGGTTCTGTCTCGTCCTGGGTCGACGCCTCTCGCAATTCCGCCACACGGCATAGCCCCGGCAGAGCGCAGAACTTGCAGGTCTTCATGCCATCCCTGGGATCCACCTGCGCCTGGCCGGACAAAAAATCTTCGGCCAGGTTCAATAGCGCCGCTCTCCACTCGTCGCGCGTCGCGTCGTCATAAGGATTCTTCATCAGCTTCGAACTCGTGCTCTTGTCCGCAAACAACTGCGCGCGCACATCGCTCAAACAGCCTTCGAGGCCGGTCTTTTCCACGTTGATCCGCGCGAACACCACGCCGCACACGTTCTCGACCTTGCCGAAGGTCGCATAGAGAGGAAGCTGCGGCTCCTTCGGCCGCATGCCATCCCAATCGTTCGTTGATACCTTTCCCGACTTGTAATCGACGAGCAGTTGCTGGCCATCCGCCACTTGATCGATGCGGTCGGCGCGCAACCGCAGCCTCAGTCCGCCCACGCTCACGTCATCCAGCACCCTCTCGGTCGCCTCCACAGTGAAGGGCACGCGCTCCGCCTCGTGCTTGCGAAGCCATTCATCAAGGCGTGTCAGCAGTCTGCGTTGCTCGCTCGCGAGATACGCCTCCATCCACCTGTCGCCGCGTTGCTCTGCGACAAGCTTCTCGAAAACATCCCCGATCGCCCCTTCGATCACAGCTTGAAGCGGGCCCTCGGCAATCGCCACCTGCAGATCAGCGAGAGTATGCAACCGACCATTCTCGGGAGACCACAGGCGCTCCATCACTTTGTGCAGCAGCAGCCCACGCTCCGCGGCGGACAGGCCCCAGTCGCTACGATTGAGTTCTTCTGCGTACAGCCGCTTGGCCGCGAAGGCGCGAAAGGGACACGCCGCCTGATCTTTGAGTACTGACGCTCCGCCGGCGCACTGCTCGCGCGGCCACGCAATCTTTCCGGATGCATCGGTGATCTCTTCCAGCCTGCTCGCCGCGTGCGCGGATGTCCAAACGTCGAGCTCGGAGAGCAGCTTCGCCGATGCTTCCCACCGCGCGCCTGGCGCAATATGCGCGAGCAATGCCGACGGCCGCAGTTCGCCGTCCTTATCCCGCTCCGCGTGACTGAAGATCACCATCGGCGCGCTCGCCGTAACGCGCTCCGTCACCGCCTTTGCGACTTCCCAGTCATCTTCCGCCGTTGCATGGGGCATCGCGGCACGGCGCTGCAGGTCTTTTGGGAGCAGCGGATGCAGTCTTCCACGCATTGGCCAGTTCTGATCGTCTGCGCCCAGGAACCACACTGCGTCGAATTGATGTCCCGATGCTTCAAGTGCGCCCATGATCTGCACCGATGCGCCGTGGGATTCCGGAGCGAAGATGGTCTCGTGCGCCAACGTCTCAAGAACGTCGAGAAATTCGTGATATTGCATACGCCGCCCATCAAAATCGAGCAGAGCTATCTCATCCAGCATCCGCTCCCATCGCACCCGCGCCTGGAAGTCGATCTCGTCCCTGCGTTGCGAGCTCGACCAGCCCGACTGCTGTAACAGAAGCTGTGCCAGGTCTATCCAACGGCCGGGCACGCGGGCTTCTTCGGCGACGTGGTTTACGGCAGCGATCTTCAAGATGCTCTCCAACCGCGTCCGCAGGTCTTCAAGGGAAGGGAAGCGATCGCTTCTCATCTTCCTCACGGTGTTGCGCAGCGAAATTTCGAGCGAGAGTGAGCCGGAATTCCGCAAGCTGGCGTCGAAGCTCGCCAGCACAAGATAGTCGGACGCATCCGCGCTGAAGAACCCAGATAGCAGGAACCACGAAACCTCTTCTTCGCTCAATGGATTGGCAACCCAGCGTAGCAGCAACATTGCGGCGCGGATCACCGGCACGCTGTCGAGTGGCTTTCCCAGCGAAAACTCAAAAGGCATGCGGGTGGTTGGGGTGGATATGTCATCCGTCTCTGGCATTAGCACGCGGCGAAAGATGCGCTCAACGTCGCTGCGCACTGTACGCACATCGGGCGCGAGCACTCCGACCCGCCGCGGCGCGTTTTCGAACAAAGGATTCTCTTCGAGCAGGCTGCGAACCCAGTGCGCGCAGGTCGTAATCTCATCGCGACGATCTGTCGCACTCACCAGGCGACGTGGCTGATGAGGAGCGTCCAATGTGGCAAACCGCACCTCAGTGCCCCGCGCTTCCATCGCCGCAATCAACCTCTTCCGCGCTGGCGTAATGCGATCGAAGCCGAGCAGCAGAATTTCGGCGGGCAGCGGTAATCCTCCCTTGCCTATGACTTCCCGTATGTGCGACTCGAGACGCGCGCGACTCATCCAGCGTTGTTGGGCGCACTCGCGGTCAAAGAGGTCAGCCCATAGGCGAAAGCTCTCTGCATCTGTCTGCCCCCAGGGACGATTGCGTTCCGCATGCGCCTCGTAGGCACAGAGCAGCGCATAGGCTTCTTCGGCAAGCGCGGCCATGCCGGCAGGCGATACCAGCAACGCCGCATCGTCCCGTTGCATGCGTGTCCACACGCTGCGCTCCTGCAGGCTGGTGAGGAGCAGAGGCTCGTCGGGATCCGCGATGCTATGGGCCTGCCATAAACGCAGCAGCCGGCTCTCCCAATCCTCGATTGGCGGGGTCGCCCACGCCCGGCGTCCTGCGGCGCGTTGCAGCAATGCGTATTCACGTTTGAGCCAGCGCGCAGCACGTACATTGGCTGTGAGAACGGTCGCACCGCTCTCAAACGCGCGCTCGATTTCGCCAGGAAGCTGCATCGCAGGAAGGAGCAACGTTAAGTGTAAACTGAGAGGTGCAGCGTCATCCGATCCCCCTGCTTTCCTTCATTGCTTTTGCCGCCATAGCCGGATTTACTGGTTGCCGTGGCGGCTCCTTACAGGAAAATCCTAACCAGGTTGAGTCCGCGAGCCAGGACGTAAAACAATACAAAGTACGCGGAGTCGTCGTCTCCACGGATACGGCAAAGGGCGTTGTCACGCTCGACGCCGAAGCCATTCCCGGCTACATGGACGCGATGATGATGCCCTATACGCTGAAGAATCCCGGCGTCATCGGCGAGCTACACCCGGCCGACACCATCACCGCCACGCTGTTCGCATCGAAGAGCAGCAGCGTGCTTGACGAGATCGTTATCGTCGGCCACGCAAAGGCGGACTACAAGCCACCTGTCGCCTACCGGCCGCTTAACGCCGGCGATCCCGTTCCCGATTTCAAGCTGCTTAACCAGAATGGCAAGCTGATTCACATCGGCCAATTCCGTGGCAAGGTACTGCTCGTTACGTTCATCTACACGCGCTGTCCGCTGGCAGACTATTGCCCGCGCATGAGCCGTAACTTTGCTAAGCTCGACAAGGCACTCGCTGCTGATCCGGCCCTCGACACGAAAACGCACTTGCTGAGCGTAAGTTTCGATCCGGAATACGACACCCCCGCCGTGCTTCGAAGTTATGGCGGCTCCTACACCGGCAATTACACCCAGGAAAAGTTCGCACACTGGGACTTTGCCGCTCCGCCAAGAGCGGAACTCGCGAAGGTACTTCAGTTCTTTCTGGTTGGCGCGACTCCCGAGAAGGATCGCACCATCACGCACTCGCTCTCGACGATCATGATCGGCCCTGACGGCAAGATTTATAAGTGGTATCCCACGAATGACTGGACGCCCGAGCAGCTGCTGGCGGACGTGAAAGAATTACAGTCAGGAAAACCGCACGCATGATCGTTATCTTGATGGGTGTCTCCGGCTCAGGAAAATCCACCATCGCCAACGCACTCGCAGAGCTCACGGGCTGGAAGTTCGCCGAGGGCGATGACTACCACAGCGAAGCCAATCGCAAGAAGATGCACGCCGGTATCCCCCTCACGGACGAAGATCGCATCCCGTGGCTCAACAGTTTGCATGATGTTCTTCTTGGCTGGCAGCGCAGCGGCGACAACGGAGTTCTGACATGCTCGGCTCTTAAACAGTCCTACCGTGACGTGCTGATCCGCGATCTACCGCCCGGCTCACTCCGCTTCGTGCTGCTCGATGTTCCGGTCGAAACGCTGGAAGCCCGCATGCATCAGCGCCCAGGCCATTTCATGAATCCCGCGCTGCTCGCGAGCCAGCTTCAGACGTTGGAGACACCGGAGGATGCTTTGCGCGTGGACGACACCGAGCCACCCGCAATTGTGGCGGGCAAGATTTTGAGTCAACTCGGGTTAGGATAGCTATCCAATAGGCCATCAGGCTTCAGAGATATTGCCTATCGGAGAAATGCTTTATCCTCAAGCTCAAAGCTCTTTTCAAACTTTGGGAGGCAAGTTACGAATGGCAAGACTCACCATCATGTTCGGCCTAGTCCTGGTTTTGCTTGGTGTCCTGGGATTCGTCGCATCCGGCGTTCACCCGCCGAGCGCGCTCATTCCCACGTGGTTCGGGGCCGTCCTTGCAATTCTCGGATTTCTCGCTACAACGGAAGACTCTAAGAAGCGCATGCTCTACATGCACATCGCCGTCACCGTAGGCCTACTTGGATTTCTTTACAGCGTCAGCGGCATCGTCGATTACATAAGGATGCTTTTTGGCGTCCAGTTTCCGCACCCCAAGGCCGTCGAAGAGATGGCAGCCATGTCCGTGCTGCTGTTGGTGTTCGTCATCCTCTGCGTGCGCTCTTTTATCGCCGGGCGCCGTGCACGAGCCTGAATTTTAAGGAACACTATGCGTCCCGGGTCCATATCCATGAAGGCAGAGCGCACCACTTCTTCTCGCGGAGCCATACGCGCCGCCGGCGGCGATCAGCCTAAGCGCAAGCCCGACCTGAAGAAGGTCATGCCGGAGGTCTGGCGCCTGGTGCACCCGCTGCGCTGGCTGCTCCTGTTCGGACTCCTGCTGGTTGCGGTCAATCGCGTGGCCGGGTTGGTGCTTCCGCTCTCCACCAAGTACCTCATCGACGTGGTTCTCCACAATCATCACGGCGACAAACTGCTCAAGCTGGTCGGAGTCGTCTTCGTTGCAACCGCCATCCAGGCGGCTACCTCGTTCTCCCTTACTCAGCTCCTGGCCAAGGCTGCGCAGCGGATGATCGCCGACCTGCGCAGGCAAGTGCAGCAGCATGTCGGACGGCTTTCCGTCAGTTTTTACGACAGCAATCGCACCGGTGTTCTTGTCTCGCGCATCATGACCGACGTTGAAGGGGTGCGGAATCTCGTCGGCACCGGCCTGGTCGAGTTTGTTGGAGGTCTGCTCACCGCTGTGCTGTGCTTCTTCTTTCTCCTGCGAAGCAGCCATACCATGACGCTGATCGTCTTCGCAGTCATTGCGGGGTTTGTATTTGTTCTGCAGCGTGCTTTCAAGACGATCCGGCCCATCTTTCGCGAGCGCAACAAAATCACCGCCGAAGTTACAGGGCGTCTCACCGAGTCGCTGGGTGGCGTGCGCGTCATCAAGGGATACCACGCGGAAGAGCGCGAGGCCAATGTTTTCTCGGTCGGGGTGCAGCGCCTGCTGGACAACGTGATGCGCTCACTCACCGCGACCAGCACGCTGTCGTTTGCCGCGACCACCGTGCTGGGCGTTGTCGGCGGACTGGTGATGTTGCTCGGAGGCCACCAGGTGCTGGCGGGCCACATGACAACCGGCGGCTACTTCCAATACACGATGCTGCTGGCCTTCATGATCGCGCCGGTTTTTCAAATCGTGAATATCGGCACGCAGCTCACCGAGGCTGTCGCCGGTCTCGACCGCACGATGGAGATCCTTGGTGAGCGCGACGAATTCGCCGATCCCACGCGCACCTACACGCTAGGCGAGATTCACGGCGACGTTGCTTTCGATCATGTCGAGTTCGCCTACGAGCCCGACAAGCCTGTGCTGCATGGCATCTCATTTGAGTCGCGGCCCGGAACCGTCACTGCGCTGGTTGGCTCGTCTGGTTCGGGAAAGTCAACCATCATCAGCCTCATCTGCGCTTTTCACAAGCCGGACAAGGGCGCGGTCCTCGTCGATGGCATCGATCTCTCCACTGTTCGCCTCGACGACTATCGCGCACAACTGGGCGTTGTGCTGCAGGAATCGTTCCTCTTCGACGGGACGATTCGCGACAACGTCCTGTTTTCGGATCCTGATGCGACCGAAGAGCAATTCCTCACCGCCTGTCGCATCGCACGCGTCGACGAGTTCGCCGAGCGCTTCCCGGAGGCCTACGACACTATCGTCGGCGAGCGCGGTGTAAAGCTCTCGGGAGGCCAGCGCCAGCGTCTGTCGATTGCGCGCGCGATCCTCGCGAATCCGCGCATTTTGATTCTCGACGAGGCGACTTCCTCGCTTGATTCCGAATCCGAGGCCATGATCCAGGAGGGGCTCAGCTTCCTCATGCAGGGCCGGACGACCTTCGTGATCGCGCATCGGCTCTCGACCATTCGCCGGGCTGATCAGATTTTGGTTGTCGAAGGTGGATCGATCGTCGAACGGGGAAGCCACGAAAGCCTCTACGCACTCGGCGGCCGGTATTACGACCTTTACACCCGCCAGCACGGCCTGGAGACGAACCTTTTCCTCGCGCCGGGTGAGGGTGATGTGGTGGAAGAAACGAAGTAGAGCCGGGTGCTGATACCCTGAGTGAATTGGTGCCCCATATCTGGCGGCATTATCGCAGATGTCGGCATCGTCGATACACTCCGTTATGCACTGGGGCTAAAGCGCTATCAGCATGAAGGTGAAGACCACTTTCTCACCTTCAGTTGCTATGGTCGCGAACCCCATCTCGGCACGCCAATTGCAAAGGACGCGTTTCTGCTGTCTCTGGAACTGACCCGGCAGAGCTACGGATTTGACGGATTGGGCTTTGTAGTCATGCCGGGCACGTTCACCTTCTCGTATTCCGAGCCACCCGATCACGAAACGTCATTTGCAACCGCGATTTAGGCGCTGAAGATCTCCGTCTCGCGCCGGCTTACGGAGCGTCCCTTCTGGCAGAGAAGGCACTTTGACTTCAATGTCTTCATACACAACAAAAGAATCGAGAAGTTGCGCTACATGCACCGCAACCCGGTCAAACGCAGGCTGGTGGAGAACCCGGAGGGCTGGGCGCGCGGTCATCCTACCGGCACCATCTTCTGAACGAACCCGCGCCCGTCCACATCAGGAGGTTGTAGAAGACGGATTGCGCTGAGGCGCAACAGGCCACACCTGGCGATGAAACTGCCAGATATGGGGCACCCCCAGCGCCCCGAAAATTTAGATGTGGGCCAACAGCTTGGATAGAAATAACGAGCGGAATCGATGCCCTATCGTCTCGAACGGTCGCTCTTCATTCCCAAACCAAGAGCAGAAGTATTTGCTTTCTTTTCCGATGCCTATAAACCTCGAACGGATAACGCCCGCATTCCTCCATCTACCTATCCTCACACCCCAGCCCATCACGATGAAGGCGAGAGAACTCTCATCGACTACGAGTTGTGTCTCTATGAAGTGCGTTTCAATTGGCAAACGCGCATCGATGAGTTCACGCCCATATCGTCGTTCATCGACGCGCAGGTCAGTGCACCTATCGGCGATGGCATCATCGGCATGAGTTTGAGGAGGCGCCGGGCGGCACTCTGATGCGAGATCAAGTCGAATACGAAGTGCCCCTGGGCCCGCTGGGAGCGCTCGTCAGCAGCTCTTTGTTCGTCGCGAGCTCGACGAGATCTTCGACCACCGAAATGCGACGATTCGAAAATCTTCACAGAATAATCTGAGCGTATGCTGGAGTTTTGTTTCGCTCTACTGCTTCGCCGCCCCGTAATTGGGGATTTTCGGGGTCAGCTTGCGGAGGAGGAACTCCTGAAAGAGATTCTGGGCGGCGTCACCCGCGGTTCCGAGGAGCGCATTCTCGAAGGTCAACGCTACTCCATCTCGATCGCTTGCGGGATAGTAGAGGTTCGAGATCCCACCCGCCGCGAGGCCACCAAGGATAGCAGAATAATTCGGCTGCCAATGTCCATTGTCGCCCTTGCAGACGACTGACATTGCGACGGCATAGAGCGCTCGTGATCGAATCGTCCCAGTCCCTTTATAGAAGTAGCGCGGGTCCTGTTTCAGAAGAGATGGTAGGATGGCGCTGCCTATCATCGTACCTATGAAGCCGTCGGAATAATTGGCTCCATACCGCTTGGCATAGCCCTGCGCACCTTGTCCGTACCCGCTGAAAGTGTTGTTGGCCTGCTGAGATCCCGCCCAGATTCCAGTCAAAAGGAATGTGACCGGGTCTATCGATGACTTCCAGGCTAAATTGAATTTTTGCTTACTCGTGAGGGGAGGTGCGTTGGGTACGTATGTGACGAAAAAGTTTGGAATGACGCCGAGTATACGCTGCTTTTCCTCGCTCCTGAACTGCTCCAGGGCTATCTCCTGCTGCGATGCCGTCACCCGCACTTCGCTTGCAGCGCCAGCGACAAGCAACACAATTGCAGGTACTTCGAAGCTCTCGCCGGAGTGCAAGTAACCGGAAATTATCTGAGTAGCAAATCCATTCGAGGAGATGGTGAGTTTGAAGGCTCCGGGAGGAACGTTGGCGAAATTGAAGCGGCCGTCGCTCTCGGATGTTAGCGTTCTTACGGGCAGCCCGATGGGGTTAGGTAGAGCGAGTGCAATGCTGACGCCCTGGTAAGCGCTTCCGTCTCGACCAATCACAACCCCGCGGATGCTACCCGGCGAAGGCTGCTCGGGCGTCTGTTGCGCAGCTGACACCTGGGCTTCGGGGGCATTGGGTAAGGCGGCATCAGCTAATAGAGTCGACGACAGAAAGGAGGGTTGCTGCGACCATGCAGGAGCCGCGAGCCCTGATAGCATCATGAAAACAAGAATCCGGCTCGGTTCCAGGACTCGACGGCGCGGGCCATTCGATCCGCTGTTCAAATGTTTGTCGTTTCCGTTCAGTCTCGCCCTCAGTTCCCGAAGCGCGGAGATTGCCTATACAGAGAATAACCGGCACGAAAGAACCACTCAAGAATTAGACGGGGCATTGTGGCGAGAAGACGAGAAGGTGTTGAGGTTGTAGCCAAACTTTCAACATCTGTTTCCGGCCTAATCAGCACCGTCATTCGCGAATAAGCTGAATGCCTCCAATACTAACTGCGAGACCTCGTCACGATTTCGCTTCGTCATCAGCTCGTGTCCGGCACCCATGATCGGGAGCAGTTTGGTTCGTGCAGGGATGAGCTTCAACGCGGCCTCCATGTTGGCGATGGAGCCGAATCCGTCTCGCGCACCGTGAACGAACAGCGCAGGAGTCTGGAGAAACGGGAAATGGCCCGTTCGCAATTCAACCGGCCGCTGCGGAGGATGGAGCGGATAGGAGAGCAGCAGAAGCCGCTCAACGAGCCCGGGTTCGGCCGCAGCTATCATCGACGCCTGTCTCCCTCCGTACGAATGACCGCCCAGAAACACACGTCCCGAAACATGGTGCCGCATGGACTCAAGGGCCGAGCGAATTCCTTGCTGATCTCGCTCCGCGCTCCCGCGAGGCGGTGGCCCGTGCGGTCGCGATTGGCGGAAAGGAAGATCGCAGCGCAGTACGGTCAAGCCCGAAGCGCAGAACCCATCTGCCAAGGCAACAAGGAGCGGAGAGTCGCAGTTCGCTCCCGCGCCGTGTGTCAATACGAGGCCATCCGCACCAGCAATCGTCGGGCTGTGCAGGACCCCTCGAACAGGTACTTCAACCGAAACATCCAGAAAGTCTCGAAACTTATTCATAATCATGGCATTTCCACGATCCCGAACTGCGAGTCTCCAAGGTTCACGTTGGAGACTGACCGAAAGATAGTCTAGGAGTTCACCTCCTTTTGCTGTATCAACCAATGGGGTACGTGGTTTATGGTGACCTGCCGAAGATGTGGTCAACCACTCGAGCGGCTACATCGCCATGGATTCTTGCAACGGTACGTTCTCAATCTCGTTGGTGTCTACCCCTGGCGTTGCAGGCATTGCCAAATCACCTTCTATAAGGAAGCGCGAAATGCAGCTAAGTCCGGAGACCGCAACAAACTTTGATACTTGGCGGCCGAGACCGACGATTTGAGCCGAGCACTCTTGCAAAGAAGATCCAATCAAAGATGAATCTTTGCAACAGGTGCTCAGACCTGAGGCAACAGTGGCTTGGCGCAGCGGAGCAGCGTGTGATCGCCGAAGGACAGCAGCGCTCGAGTGAGGCGATCAAAGAGGCCGCTCGCAGGCAGGAGAACTTCGTGCGAGAAACGTATTTGCAGCTCCATTCTGTATGCGCGGAATGCTTCACGTTCTGAATCGCCGCTGCGCCATTGAGAAACTCCGCTGCGACGTCGCTGATGAGAGGCGGATACATTGTCGAGCGCGGAACCCATGAGGGTATATATATCTTAAGCGGCGACTTCGACCACTTACCCGGCACGGCCTCGAGACGAATGTCTTCCTCGCCCCGGTGAAGGCGACCTGGTCGAAGAAGCAAAAGTAATGCGCGCGCATCCCACGTCGATCGATTAGCGCGAGAAATGGATTCGTGAACTGCGAAGGGTTTGACTGGGCAGAATTACTTCTGCATCACCCTGCTTGTCTCCTCCAATCCGGCGAGCGCCTCTGTTGAAGCCTGTGCCAGTTCCTCTCGATCATGTTGACGGTGTGGGCGATGGCGAAGGCATACACTATCGCCACCGGCCAGAGGACGTAGGGGATGCGCGGGGAATCGGTCATCTTGAACCTCACATCACAAGTGTGATCCGAAACCCGATCAGCAGGAAATTCAATTCTCATCTCGGGTATCTACTTGTAAACGACCCTCGTCTTATCTTATCTTCGCCGGGCACCGCCTCAAGACGAACTTCCTCGTCCCGGTGAAAGGGAAGTGGTTGAAGAAACAAAATAGCGGGGCTGGGTTGGTCATCGAATGACCCAAGACTGAGCACTATTTGGCTTCGTCAACGAGGAACGGAACGAAGATGGCTCCTAGGCTTACATCGATGAATGGCGGTTTCAACGCAAAACTGACACCTTGATCTGAGGTGTTACACTGGCCCGCGATTCGGTGATCTCCGTTCAGCGCTGAACAGCGTGATGAGATACATGCAATATCTGCTGCCAGGCGCCGTGTTCTCCTTGTAGATGGTTAGTGAACCTGCTTCGCGTCCTCCAGGGTCGCCGCCGCGCGATTCAGCGCAGCCGTCAGAGCCGCCAACTGCGCTTGTCCGCGTTGCGCATCTTTTGCGTCGATGGCCTCGTTCACGCCGGGAATCACTACCGCCGCGTATCCGGTGTATTCTCCAGGAGCGTAGATGGTGTGCCTGAACCAGGGCCGGTTGGGCAGACCCTCGGGAGAGAGCATGTCACCCTCCGCCGTCCGTAACTCCGCGTTGAGAGCCGTTTCGTTGCCGTCCGGATGATCCTGCTTCTGCCTCACGGCGACAGCCGCCGAGGAGAACCGCTTCGCAGCCGCATTGGCAGCGGCAAAATCGAGGCTCACGCTTGCGCTCGAGGCCTTCTTCTGAGCGGCTACGAGATACTGCTCGATCTCCTTGCCATAGGTCACATAGTCGTAGGGAAGCACGTCGGCATCGGCCATGTGCAGCACTTCGAGGCCGAAGACCCGCGCCTGCTGCTGCTCGTAGGCGAATGTCGGATCGGCGTTCATCGTGAACCATTGGTAGTTGTCGAAGACGGAGTGATAGACGCCATACGGACCGCCCGATCCGATATCGGTCGAAGGCACGCCAAGGTGCTGGATGAACGGCGTGTAGTCCGAACCGCTGCCCAGGTCGCCAACTGTCACGTCGTCGTCCACGTGAGCATTGCTATGCGCGTTGTGTTCAGTGGAGCCGTTCGTGCGCCGCTGATTCTCGCTCTCCGCCTGGCTGACCTTCCACTGCGAGTAGACCGTGCCGCCCTTGGGACTCGGCACCTCCTTCGTCACCTCACGCACAAACTGTTTGAGCGAAGGCACCGCCGAGGCGTCGAAATTTGGTCCCGCTACGCCCACGTCGGTGTTGAGATACGCGACCGCGTGCGCCAGTCTCTCCGCGTTGTTCTCGGCCCATTCCGTGGAACCGATCAGACCCTCTTCTTCCGCGTCCCAGCTCCCGAAGACGATTGTCCGCTTTGGCTTCCAGCCCTGCTTCAGCAGTGCGCCCACGCCGTGAACCGCCTCAAGCATCGCCGCCGTGCCGCTGTTGGGATCGACGGCTCCGTATACCCACGCGTCGCGGTGATTGCCCGCAACCACCCACTCGTCGGGGAACTCCGTGCCGGGTATACGTCCGATCACATCCCAGATCGTTCGGTACTGGTAGTCCTGCTGGAGCAACATGTGGACCTTCACCGCGCCCTTGCCGCCCACGTGATAGGTAAAGGGCAGCGCCCCCTGCCACTCATGCGGAGCTGTCGGCCCCTTCAGGCTCTCCAGAATCGGCGCCGCATCTTTATATGAGAGCGGGGTTGCCGGAATCGTCGGCTGGCTTTCGGCCTTATCGGGCGCGATGCGCTTTGACATCGGCAGATCCGGAGTGGAGGCAAATCCCG
>CAYVSQ010000593.1:0-6134 GCA_964453815.1 uncultured Acidobacteriaceae bacterium
TAAAACGAAGAATCATCCTTGCATGCTGTGTCTCTTCTTTGAACAGGGCAACGGTGTACGGCCGCACAAGCCCGTTGACGAAATTTGCTGTCTCCATCTTTGATGGAGATTTTGTTTTGCGGCCGCTTGCGAGGAGGGGCAATGTATTTTGCGCGATCTCCGTCGCCGCAAAGTACGTGACTTGAAGGGCGCTGTACACGCGTAAGGCGCAGGATGCCGCGGTAGATTCTGTATCAACCAGCCTTCCTTCTGCGCGAAGCAAGCGGCCTCGATCGCCGATGTTCAATTGCAGTCTGCCAACTCGTCCTCGGCCTTGCAAACGATGTGGCAAATCTCGCAGCTGCCGAGTTCATATGCTTCAATGGAATAGTCGACAGCCCGCTGTGCGAGCATTGTCATTCTGAGCAGGTGGTCGCGCGAGATCGGGCTATGCTTACGATCTGGCATTGTCCAAATCTCCTCGCTTGCAGCCGGTGACGCGGCCCTTCATGTCTTGGAGCAGCCCCCATTTGCTTGGACTGCGATTCTTCGAATGAGGGCCAGCGTCGAGCGGGCGAATTAGCTCGATCTGGACCTTCGTGGCGTGAAGCGGGGAAAAGAAGGGTAGAGATTCGAGGTTGCGGGACGCTTCCGGAAATCGACGAGCTGGCCGATCAGGCTGCGTATTTTGCGTTTGCATCCGGGCGAATATTCTGATTCACGCGGAAGAAGTTATCGGGATCGTATTTCGCCTTAAGCTGGACCAGCTTGTCAAAGTTATCCTGGTAAGTCGCGCGAATACGATCTTCCCCTTCCCCTTCCATCATGAAGTTGACATACGCACCGCCTGCTCCGTATGGATGCAGAGCCTCCCAATACTCCTTGGCCCAGGACGTAATGCGTTCTTTGTTGGCCGGATCCGGATCGACGCCGACAATCACTTCGCTCCAGACGGCATTGCGGTAGCTCCACGGGGTGTCATCCTTTCCTGCTTTGTGTGCTGCACCGTTGATTGGGTACAAGTGCATCGTGGAATGCAGGGTCGGCAGTTGGGAGCCATGCTTAATGTGAAGAGCGATTGCCTCGTCCCCCAGCTTATTGACGAAATCCGCCTTCCAGTACCATTGCAAGCCTGGTGGGTAGAGCCCGTCGAACATCCCTTGCAGTACCGGAAACGGCATTGGGCCGAAGAATTCGAACGCAGGGGGCAGAAAACTACGCAGCGGGCTGAGTATCTGATTCGCCTGAAGGAGTCCTCCGTTGTAGGACCAGACAATTCCGCACATCTTCTTGAAATGCAGATGTTCGGGGAACGGCGGGCCGGGCGGCACGGTGAGGAATGCAAAGAAACCATTGATCTCTTCCGGCGCCTGCGTAATGAACTCGCGGTACCACTTCATGATTTCAGCAGCCTGATCGAACTCCCAAAGCATTGGGCCAGCACAGACTGTCGAAACCGGATGTGCCTGGAACAGGAACGAAGTGACGATGCCGAAGTTTCCGCCGCCTCCGCGGATAGCCCAGAAGAGGTCTGCATTTTCGTCGGCGCTGGCCGTGACAAACCTTCCATCCGCCAAGATAACGTCGGCAGCCAAAAGGTTATCGATGGTCAAGCCATACTGTCTTGTGAGGTATCCCATGCCTCCGCCCAAAGTAAGACCGCCTACACCTGTCGTCGAAATGATTCCAGATGGCACGGCGAGACCGAAGGCGTGTGTGGCGTGGTCAACGTCACCCCAGGTGCATCCGCCGCCTACGCGGACGGTTCTTGCAGCGGGGTCGACGTGAACGTACTTAATGTGTGAGAGATCGATGACGAGGCCATCATCGCAGATTCCAAGTCCACCGGCATTATGGCCTCCCCCTCGGACAGATAGCAGCAAGTTATTCTGGCGGCCGAAATGAACGGCGGCAATGACATCCGCCACGTCAGCACACATGGCGATGAGTCTCGGTTTGCGGCTGATCATGGCGTTGTACACTTTGCGTGTTTCGTCGTAACGCGCGTCGGTGGGTTCGATCAGCTCGCCTCGGAGCTGGTTCTTGAATTGAGTAACGACTTCCTGGTTCATAGATTCCTCCGATCCGGGGAACGGTCACGGATTCGATTCTTACTGTGCAATGCGAGGCGTTCCGAAACCGTTCTATAGAAGTGCCGATCACCGTTCGGCGGAGATTTCGTTTTCAAGCGGCGGCAACTCGCGCAACCGCAATTGGGCCTGAACCTCAAACAAGCTGGCGCCCGTCTGTCGGCCTAAATCGATTGCGCACCGATAACGAGCCTGGGATTGGGACAGACTCCCGCTTCGAAGCAGGAGATCTCCATGAATCCGTTCCAACTCCGGCGCGGCCCAGGCTTCGGCGTTCTTGGTCAGAAAGGCGAAACCGGAGGCTATGTTTGCCAGCGCATCCCCGATCTGGTCAGCCCATCCACAGGCCTCCGCCAAAAGCCCATGGTAGAAAGGCAGACGAAGTTCCGCCCGGATCGTCTTCAGCACGTCGAGTCCTTGTCTCATCCTGGTCAATCCCGCCGTAGTGTTCCCGCCCCGGCAAGTTGCCCATCCGGCCAGGATGTCTGCCACCGCCAGGTAATAGACGAATCCGTACTTTCCGCAAATCTCCGACGCCTCGTTGGCTCGTGCCAGGGCGATGTCGCTCTCCCCCTGGTAAACGCTGAGCATCGCCGCGTAGTCCAGGGCGATGCCCAGGGTGAAGGGATGCGCAACCTCGCGGGCGAGTAAAACCGATTCGTTGCTCTTCGCCTCTGCTTCCTCGGGGTGGCCAAACAAGCACAGCAAATGCGAAACGTAGGCGCGGCGGAAGACGCCGACATCGGGGCCGGCGAATAAGGCCAGTGCGGGGTGCGGAGGACCACCCGACGACAGCCCAGCCAACTCGATCTGTTCCCATGACTCTTGCAGGCGTCCCAGATGAAACAGGCTGGTCCCCAAAAGAAAGTGACTGGCATTTTCCTGCCCGGAAGCACCTTCGTGGCGTGCACCATCGACGGCATCCTGCGCCAGTTGCCTCGACTCTTCGAGTTGGCCGCGAACGATGTGGAATAGCCAGGCTCCGTACAGCAGCGGAAACAGGTGCTTTTGATCGCCCGATCGCCTCGACAGGAGAAGTCCGCGCGCGTAGGTTTCGCCCACCTCGGGCATGCTGTAGCCGTCCGTCATGACCAGGGAAGGACCGAGTGTGACGAGCAGTTCGAGTTCGTCTCTGTCGCGTTTGGCGGATTCGGGATAATCCCGGCATAGCACGAGCGCGCGCCTGATGTAGCCCGCCGCTTCCGCGTCAGAGAATCGCTGCTTGGCGACTGCGGCGGCGGCCTGATAGGAGCGGATTGCTTCCTGTGCCATTCCGCCCGCGTCGTAGTGCGCAGCCAGCCATCCGCTTAAGGATTCGAAATCGGGTGGATAAAGTTCCTCGAGGGCACGCGCCACGCGGCGGTGCAACGTTCGCCGGCGAATCGGGCTTAGCTCGCTATACGCGACATCTCGCAGCAGTCCGTGCGTATAGTCATAGGATCCGCTGCCTTGCCCGTCGATAATGTGGCGCCGCCACAGCTCTTCCAATGCACGCGACAGGCTGTCTTCATCCCAGTCGGCGGCTTTGGCCAGCAAGTCCGACGAGAACGAACGCCCGATCGTGGCGGCAAGTCCGGCAAGCTCGTAGGCCGGCGCAGAAAGTTGCGCAAGGCGCGCAGAGATCACAGCTTGGAGCCGCGGGGGCACCGAACTCTTTGATCCCTGGTCTTCAAGCAATGCACGCACACTCTCCACAACAAAAAGAGGGTTGCCCTTCGTCGTTTGATAAAGGGCGCTTAAGAACCCCGCATTGAATTCACGCGTTGAGGTCTGGACGGCGAGCGCGGCGGTTTCCTCTTCGCTGAGCGGAAAGATCGAGAATTCCGACAAACGCCCTGATTGGCCCAACTCCCGGATCAAGCTGGCCAGTGGATGGTCCCGGCTGATTTCTCCTGTCCTTACCGTCCCCAGCACCAGGAAACGGTCGGCTGCCGTGGATCGAAACAGGAAGTGCAGCCAGTCGAACGAGTCGTGATCGCACCATTGCAGGTCATCGATCAGCAGCAAGAGAGGTTTTGGCGCCAATCGGAATGTCGCACTCAGAGCCTCGTAAAGATGAAGGCGTTGCCAACTCTCAATGAGAGGCTGCGGTGGCGGAATATCAGGATTTTCAACCAGAATTTCGGGGAGCAATCGCGCCAATTCAGCCATTTGTGACTTCGGCAAAAGCCCGCGGGCAACCCGCAACGGCTCCGTCCTGAGCCACTCGGCCACGGGGCCATAGGCATGCTGGCCATGGGCCAGATAGCACCACGCGCGCGCTACAGCCTGTCCGGGATCACGGGAACACGCTTCATAAAGTTCCTCGGCGAATCGGGACTTGCCAACCCCCGGATCTCCCACGACCACGGCGAGACGCGGCGCACCCTGGGATGCACTGTGCCAACAATCGAGGAGTCGCTCCCACTCTGCCTTTCGACCCACCATTGGTTGCAGCCTTGTCGCAGCTAATGGTGGGGGCTCTGCCGGGCGGTTAGGCGCAGCTTCCGATTTGAGCGCCTGCTTGAATAAGTCCTGCGTCTCCTTGCTGGGACTCACGCCAAGCTCGCGCTGCAGGTTCCGCAGACATTGGTGATACACACGGATCGCGCTCGACCGATCGTGATTTCGTAGGTGAAGCCGTATCAGGAGTTGGTAATAACCTTCACGAAGCTGATCGAGCGCGAGAAGCCGCGCGGCATGGCGTATACCTGTCGGGAAATCACCCTCCTTCTCTGACAATGTGGCGAGGCGGCTCAGAATCTCCGCGAACTGCAGGCGTAATTGCTCACGCTTCGGGCGCAGCCAATCGTCGTATAAGTCAGGCAGCAGATCATCCTGATAGAGTCGTGCTGCTTGTTCGAGAGCTTCACGCTCAGTCGCCGAGTCGCCTCCCTTGGCATTCTCCGCCGCTCGGGCCGCAGCCTCGAACTCGACCACATCGATCGCACAGGAATGATCGGGCAGCCAGCGAACGGTGTGGTTGTCGCTCACAAGGAGAGAACATTCGACGGGTAGAGCTCGTCGCAGATTGTGGAGCAATTGGCGCAGGTTGGTGCGTGCCTGAGCTTCCGTCGACTCTGGCCAAATAAGGGACGCGAGCTGCTCGCGGGATTGCACCGCTTCGCTGTGCAGCACAAGAAACGCGAGCAGCGATCGCACACGGTTCGTGTTGACCGATGTGATCAGATTTTGCCCGAATGTGAAGCGCAATGTGCCCAGCAGTTCAATGCGAATCGGCGTCACTTCTGAATACTACCGAAGAACTGAAAGTGGATCTAAGTTATTTGATCAGCTGCAATCTACCAAGGTGCTCGAGGTAGTGAAGGCTCGTTGCGCCCAGTCGATTGGCGTTCTGAGGGCAGCTGAACGCCAGCCGCTAGACAAGACAAGCGCGGCTCGATTGTCGAAAGACTTTGAAGGTCTGTCTCATTCGCACTGTTCCCAACAGCTCCGGCCGGCAATTCGATCACCGTTCCCGCCGGGCTTTGCCACGCCGGATGATTGACGCTGAACATACTGGGATCGAAGACCTTGAGCAGCGACTCTTTTCTGTCTTCCGGTCCGCGAAAGCTGTTCAGCATATCCAGAAACCAGCCGAGACTCGATTTCGGGATCGAACGGATCGCCTGTTTATATGCCTCCTACCGCCAGGCGTCGAAGCATTCCATCAGGGTGCTGGGGAGCATGTATTGATTCAGTTCCTCAATCATCTTCTGGACATCTGTGTTCAGGTTTTCCATAGGCGGTTCTCTTTTGTTGAGTGTTGTCCTATGGAACCTACTTTTTGTCAAATGGACCCCGTAATCCGGGCTATTTCGGGTCGAATGCGCGCGGGATCCGGCTCTTTCTGCGAAACGCGAGTCTCTACCACCCCAGCTCTATCCGATTGCCACGTAAGTTGCCGGAGTTCATTTATCCGAAAGGCGTTCTGTTGCGTCGAGTGAACAATAGCGGAGACATCAGTTGGCACAAAACCAGAATCTTCATCAGCGAGGTATTCCGCTTCGAAGAGTTGGGATTTGAGTTGATAACACCAGGTTTTATAGAGTCTTGTTTCGAGACATGGAGATCGGAGAACTCAAT
>CAYVSQ010000594.1:0-3213 GCA_964453815.1 uncultured Acidobacteriaceae bacterium
CGTACCCGCCGAACTCACAGTTCCCGATCCCAGCTGGATACTGCCGCTCACAAAACTCACCGAACCCGTCACGCCTGCTCCCGCCCCACCCGTCAGAGTCGCCGTCAGCGTAACCGATGCTCCATACGTACTCGCTCCCGAGGTCGTCGCCGTCATCGAAGGCGCAGCCTTCTTTACGTTCTGGGTCATCGTCGAAGTAGCACTGCTGTAGTTGGTATCACCGCTGTACAGCGCGCTGATGCTGTCGCCACCAACCGGAAGCGTCGATGTCGATACCGTCGCCACGCCATTATTCACCGGAGCCGTACCCAGCACCGTTCCACCGCTCGAAAATGTAACCGTGCCTGTCGCTCCTGTCGGCAGCGTATCCGTAAATGTGACCGAGCTTCCTTGTGTAGACGGATTCAGAGACGATGTCAGCGTCGGAGTCACACCCTTCTGCCCAACCGTCTGCGTCACCGATCCACTGGCCTGGTTGTAATTACCATCACCCGGATAGTTCGCCGTAATCGAATCGCTCCCGGTGGGCAACGCAGTCGTCGAGATCGTAGCCACACCCGATCCATTCAGCGCCGCCGAGCCCAGCGTCGCTCCGCCGCTCGTAAACGTCACCGTACCCGTGGCGCCGGCCACAACCGTCGCGGTGATCGTCACCGAGTCACCATAAGAGCTCGCCCCGGACGTCGTCACAGTCACCGTCGGCGTCGCCTGATTCACCACCTGCACAAGCACCGGCGAAGTAGCCGCACTATGGCTCCCATCCCCGTTATAAACACCGGTGATATAGTGCGAAGTAACCGAAAGCGTACTCAAACTCAGCGTTGTTGAAGTCCCCGACAGCGTCTTCGTACCGAGCGACGTCGCGCCGTCCATGAAGGTCACGGTACCCGTATCGCCCGTCGCCACCGTCGCCGTAAACGTCACGTTCTGCGAATACTTGGACGGATTCAATGAAGACGACACCACAATCCCCGTTACCGTAACTGTGACCGTGTTCGACGTGCTCGAGAGATAGTTCGAATCCGCAGCCGAAGGAAAATAAATAGCCTTCAACGTATCGCTACCGGCGGGCAGCGCTGTTGTCGTCAAAGTAGCGACACCGCTCGTCAACTTACCTGAACCAATCAACGCCGTTCCGTTATAGAACTTCACCGTCTCGCCATCCGTAGTCGTCGTCGGAGGCCCAACCGTATACGGACTCAGCGTAGCCGTCAGAGTCACCGACTGCCCCGGCACCGTCGCGGAGGTTGGCTGCACCGCAAGCATCAGCGTCGTTGGCGTCGGCGCTGCCAGAAGCGGAATAGTCGTCGAAACATTGACTCCATAAATCGAGTCGCCCGAGTAGCTCGCATCCACATTGTGAATGCCGCTGCCAAGCGGGAAGACAGCAACGCCCGCCAGTGCCGCCGCGCTCGCGCCCTGTTGCACCTGACTGAGAGCCACCGCCGCCTGAGGATTACTCGCGTCCGTTCCTATCAGATCGGCATTCCCATCATTGTTATAGTCTGCGGCGTTCACAGCATAGGTCAGCGCAAAGCCGCCGATGTGTGGCTCTGTGTATGGCTGAAACGTACCGTCACCGTTGCCTTGAAACACCAGCGCCCCATAGCTTCCTCCGGCGATGATGTCTGGCTTCCCGTCTCCATTTACATCGGCAAGATGCGGGTCAGACGGATAATCGGCAGAATACGTCACCGTCGGCATAAAGGTTCCATCGCCGTTGCCCATCAGAACAAACATACTGGGGCCCACATAGTGCCCGCCTGGCTGCGTAATGGTGGCCGACACAATGTCCTGCTTGTTATCTGCGTTCAAATCACCCACGGTCAGGAATTCGCCAATATTAGTTGCAGCGACCACAGGGGTTTTGAACGTGCCGTCGCCATTGCCCGCGGCAAAATAGAGTGTGGACAGACCCGTAATTGGGCTCACCGTGTAAGCAATATCGTCGCTGCCGTCTGTATTGAAGTCGGCAACTACAACGTCATGGACTCTCATTGGAGTCGTCAGAACAATATTTCCCGCCTGGAAGCTTCCGTCGCCGTTGCCGAGGAAGACTTCAATATTCTGCTGCACGCGATTCGTAACGACGATATCCAGTATTCCATCGTTATTGAAATCGCCTAGGGCAATCCCCGCGGCGTCGCCTGTCGAGTAAGAGACAGGGGGCTGAAAGCTCGCGTCTCCATTGCCTAGAAGTATGCTCAATCCACCATTCTTGCCATCCGAACATGCCAGCGCAATGTCTGTTACCCCATCTCGATTGAAGTCTGCCAGCAGAATCTTGACCGACCCTCCCACCGGGCAACCCGGATAGTTCTTCCCCGCTTGGAATGTTCCATCGCCATTGCCCTGCAGGACTGTGATGACATTGTCCGAATCGCCCGTCACAACATCCAGATTATTGGTGAAATAATTCAGATACGCGGAGGCGATCGCAACGGAATTTTTCGTCTTCGAATCACCGATCGGAAAAGGAGAATTTGGCGCCTGCGCAAACGCCGTGCTCAGTGTCGCCGTCCCCAGAGCCTCGGTCCCCAGCGAATTATTGCCGACACTCGTATCAAGAAAAGAGACGGTGCCCGTTGGCCCGGAGACCAGGGATCCGATTCCGGTTACTGTACCCTGCAGCGTGTAACTGCCTGCCGCACCGGTGGAAGAAATCCCGACGGTAGAGCCATAGGTTCCCACCACCGTATACGACACAGTGTTCGATATGCTCGATGCATAAGAATTATTTGCCCGATACACTGCCTTGTAGCTATGCGAGCCCAGCGGCCCGCTGCCCAGCTTGGCAAAGGCGATTGCTTTAGGCGAAGTTAATTGGATCGTTGCCAGCGCTGAATTGCTTTCGCAATACGCTGCCGATGCATCGCAGAACAACACCAGCCCCGAAGTCACAGGAGATCCGCCTGCTGTGACGGTGGCCTCCAGAACGACCGGACTCTGATAGAGCACTGTATTCGACGAGATCGCCAGCGTAGTCACAGTAGGCGCCTGCGTCGCATTAGCCGCGCCGGTGACAAGCGTCATCAGCAGCATCAGGAAAAGTTTGGATTTGCGGTTCCAAAGAAACGAAGGAACAAGGGACTGCAGGGAACGGGGAGACGTAATTGTCATAAGTTCCTTAAGGTGTGGCATTACTGCAATATGACTTTCGTAAGCAACGGTAACGTCCCCCGCTTAGCTCACCTATTACTCAAAAGTTGCACC
>CAYVSQ010000595.1:0-5142 GCA_964453815.1 uncultured Acidobacteriaceae bacterium
CCCTTTACACTCTCGAGACGCACCACGGCTTTCGCTGAAGAACCCGGTGAAATGGACGCGAATGCCGACACCGTTGTGTCGGCAGTACTCATCTGCTGGGCGCGCACCAGAACGCCGCGGACTGCCCAGACCGCCACGGCGGCAAGCATTGCCAGAAAGATGATCCACTTTAACGAAGCCTCGTTGATGCGAAATTGTTGACTGTCCAAGCATGTTCTCCCGGCTTGACCGATTGCGGTCGATTGCCTTCAAGAACAAGTCTGGAGTCTGCACCTTGGTATAAGGTCAAGCACTATTCTTCGATTTGTTTGCCGGACTCGCAGCAACAGGACAGGTACCGGAGGGATCACCGCTGAGAGCGCTGACGAGAGCCGTCAATTCCGCACGCATTGAGCTAAGGGCCGTCAGCTTTTCGTCGATCAGTTCAAGACGCTCGTTAGCCATCGTCACAATCTCTCGAACCGCAGAGGGTTTCATCTTCACAGCTCCC
Source organism: uncultured Acidobacteriaceae bacterium (assembly GCA_964453815.1). Lineage (GTDB taxonomy): Bacteria > Acidobacteriota > Terriglobia > Terriglobales > Acidobacteriaceae > Silvibacterium. Next base: position 491 of record CAYVSQ010000595.1, read on the forward strand.
TTGTATTCGGCGACGGTCTTGTGCAGGACCAGTAACTGTTTTATCTCGCGCAGGGTGAAACCCAGACCTTGACAGAGTCGAATGAAGCGCACCCGTTCAAGATCACTGTCCATGTAGCTGCGGTATCCGGAAGCAGTTCGCGCAGGCGGTCGCAGCAACCCCTCACGCTCATAAAAGCGGAGTGTTTGAATATTCACTTCGGCACGAGCAGCAAGCTCTCCGATTCTCATGCAAGTATTTTGAACCATATACCTGGGTATATAGTTCGCAGAATCTTGACACACACGAACTACGGACTCGCCGCCGACTGCAACGTCGGGGAGTGGATGCGCTTCAACAGATCCTCCGCACGATCAAAGTCACCTCGGCTAAATGCCTTCCGCCCCTGTCAAAGTTAGTTGGCTGAGCTGCTCCGGCGGCAGCGCGCCACTTTCAATCTGAGCCCGGAGTATCAATTCTTGTGCCTCGCCCTTTGAGGGACCAAAGGTGATCTTTCCCAGATCACGCAATGCCCCCGAATAGTCCTTGCGTTCGAGTTCCGTGCGTCCTACGTTCAAGTCTGCCTGGAACTGCAGTAGCGCCTTTGCGGCATCTTCGTTGGCTTTCTCGCATTTCTTGCCATCAAGGCCAGCGGCCTGGCAAAGATACCCGGACTCCGCCTGCAGATCGCCCGCTTTCCTTGCGTGCTTCGCAAGGTCGCGAAGCTGATCAGCGCTCTTCGCGGGCGGTTGATTCTGGGCCAGCAGCATCGCACTAGATAGCAAAAACACTGCGCTCAAAGCGATCCTCATCGCCGCTCTCCAGTAAGCATCTGTTGTAGGTAAGTGACGCCTGTCCCGCGATTCAGTGGACAATGCGCGTGACGCTGACACGTTGTGCGAGATCTTTGACCGCAGTGCAGATGATCACCTGTTCGACCCGTGCATCTTGAGCGGCTAACAAAGCCCCGGCCGCCAGAGCGTCGTCAGGCTCGAAATTAACCATCGGCCACAACAATGCCTGCAGCTGAGAGGACATCTTCGAGGAGGGGGAATTGCCTTAACAAGTCGGGTTCGATATCTTCGCCAGTCTTATAACCTGGCCACAATGCGTTGCGAAATGCGGCAAATGGGGAAAACAAAGGCCTGGACTTTTCTCCAGGCCTTTGTTTTTTAGTTTTGCGCTGAGGCTAGAATTCAAACCGCAATGCAAGTTGTACGTTTCGGCGTTCGTCTCCGGGGCCGGAGATGCCGCCCGGCGAGCCCTTCGCCGCCTGAACCGAGCTGACCTCCGCGTAGTCTGCAGTACTGCCGTTCACGAACAGATTGTGATGGTTGAAGATGTTGTAGAACTCACCACGAAGCTGCAGGCTGTATCTCTCTCCCAGATGGAAAGTCTTATAGGTGCCAAAATCCAGGTTCCAGAAAGCCGGACCATACCACTGGTTCCGTCCCAGTCCCGGGTTCAGCCAGCAGCTGGCGTTGCCGCCGCCGTTGCAGGTAGGCATATCGGAAGCTCCTGCAATCGGATCGACGTACAGATTTTGCGATGCGACAGGTATATCGATGAAGTTGAAGGAATTCGCCACTCCTGGCTCCAGCCGGGCATTTCCTTTGAACTTGAGCCCCGGAGCATTCACGATGCGCGGGCAGGTATAGATCGCATTCGTGCAGTCGTAGATGGTAAAGGCCGTTCCGGAGTTGGCGCTGAAGATCGGCGCGAATGTCCAGCCGCTTGCCACGGCGCGCATGGCCGTCGATGCATTGTGCATGTCCAGGAACTTCGGTTCATAGACTGCTCCCAGAGCGATCCTCTGGCGCGCATCATAGTCCGAGTTTCCACGGTCGTAGGCGACATTAAATGGATCGAGATTGCCGAGGTTGAAGTTATTTTCCGACTGGCTGAAGGTCGAGCTCAGCGTATCCATGGAACGGCCGAGGGTATAGTTCGTGACAATCTGCAATCCCTGACTGGCAAGGTTGTTGGCTTCGAAGCGTATATTCATCGACTGATAATAGCTATCGCCGTCTGCCCCGCGAAAATTGATATTCGAATATTGGTAATTCAGGGCATTTCCAGGAGAGTTCTCCGCGTCGTCTCCCAGAAAAATGTTGCCGTAATATTGACGATTAATATTGGCGATCGTGTACTGGTGAATACCCCTGGATGCGGAGTATTCAACCGACAGGACACCCGAACTGGTAATCTGGTGCTGAACGGCAAGGTTGTACTGGCTGGCATATGCCACCGGGATGTTCTGAGCCACCGCGCGAAGGCTGACACGCGGCAGGGCCTTGGTGCCTGTCCCGGCCAGCGGACCCGCATTGTCGGAACTGATCGGCAGTGAGGACACGTCGCCGCTGCCGCCATTCACAGACTGGTTGACGACCGAAACTACACCATAAGCTGGCGGGTTCTGGATGACGTTGAAAGTCACGTTTCCGAAGTTTCGCTCATAGCTGATGCCATAACCGCCGCGAACGGACCACTTTCCATCGCCAAAGACGTCCCAGGCAAAGCCAATCCGTGGCGCAAAGTTTTTCTTACTCTGGGCAATCAAACCGCCCACAGGGCTGTGCGGGGTTGTCAGAACCTGCCCGTTACGAATCTGGTCATAGATTGTGGATCCTGATCCCATGTAGAAGTTCGACTCAAGATTCGGATCCGAGTTGTGCTGAACGCCGTAATACTCCCAGCGCAGGCCCGCGGTGAGTGTGACTGTAGGCGTCACCCTCCAGATATCTTGCGCATACACAGAGCCGTCGTTGAAGGTATTCTGCCGCTCAAAGCTGGGTGGGCCCACGGGAAGAGTCAGTGTGCAGGCGTCGTTGACGTCCTGTGTCGTTTCACCCGTTGACGGGTTATAGGTATAGTTGCAGGGGAATTTGCCCTGGGGATCGACTGCGCCCTGGAATTGATACAGCTGGCCATTCGTCAGATTCTCCAGGCCGGAAGGGATGGCCGCCGAGCTCGAAGTAAAGAAGCTGCCCGATGTTCTTGCCAGCGCCCCGACCGAGTTCTCATATGCGCCGAAGACACGGTTATCGCGCAGTTGGATGAAGGCGCCGCCGAAGCGGAAATTGTGCGCGCCCTTTGTCCAACTCAGGTCCTGGTCGAATTCGTAGAGGTTTTGCGGACCGCCGAAAGGAACAGAATTGCCGGGGGTGTAGGCCGAATAACCTGGGAATACGACGGTGCTGTTATTAATCGAGTTCAATGACGTTCCATTTGTATAGAGCGTCGGGCCGATAGGAGCTGTGGAAAGCCCCTGATATTGATTGAATCGATTGTAGGAAATCTTGGAGCCGCTGATAAGGTGGGGTGTAAACACATGCGTAAGACTGATCAGGAGCGCCTGGTTATAGTCGGTTTCGCCGGTATCGTAGCCGTTAAATGGACTGAAAGTGACCGTTCCTTTGGCAAAATCCAGGCTATCCAGACCGTAGCGCCCAAATAGCGTCGTCTTGTCGGAGATATTCCAGTCGAATCGGTTCAGGGTCTCCCACGTGTTTTGCGGCTCGCCTGCGCCTTCATCGGTAGCTGCTGGAAACGTCACAAGCTGGAATTGGGGATAATCGGTTGAAGCCGCGCCCAGAACGGCTCCCGGCTTCAATCTTCCGAACTGCGTAAAGAAGGCCTGCGTATTGGCCGCAGTGGTGGCAAGATACTCCTGCGTTGGGATATACGCAAACTGCGTGCCGGTGCTGCGCACTCTGATCCACTCTGTGTTCGAGAAGAAAAAGAGCTTATCGCGGAGAATTGGCCCGCCTACCGCGTACCCGAATTGATTGCGCACGAAGTGGTCGCTGGGCGCCAGCGGGTCTCCATTCAGCCGGTTGAGAACGTTGACCGAATTTTCCTGATAGGTGTTCGCTGCCAGGGCCGAGATGCGGTTGTACTCATAGAGAGAGCCGTGCAACTGATTGCCGCCGCTGCGGGTGGCCAGATTGACGATGCCGCCGGAAGCACGGCCGTACTCCGCGGAAAAGCCGTTGGTAATGACCCGGTATTGTGAGACTGCATCCAATGGAATGGTTTGGCCTACGTTTGCGGCAAACAGGTTCACATTTTCAACGCCGTCCAGAAGTATCTCCGTGCTTGCAGAACGGCCGCCGTTGATCGCCACGCCGACGCCATTTGCATTGGTAGAACCATTCGGGTCCCCTGTAACGTTTCCTGAGAGTGCCACGAAATCATAGGCATTGCGCGTCAACGATGGCAGATTCCGCAACTCCTGGGAGTTAATAACCTGCGACACCTCTGGACTCTCCGTATTAATGGTGGTTGCAGTCGCCTGCACCTGAACCACGGTGACCGCGCTCTGCACGGCTAACTTAACGTCTACAGACTGGCTGCCGCCGATGGACACTGTAACCGTCTGGGTGATTGAGCCGAATCCGGCAGCGCCAATCGTCATCTTGTAATCGCCGGCAGGAAGACCCGTCAATATAAAGGTGCCGTTTGCACTCGTAACCGTAGTGCGGCTCAACCCCGTATTCGCATTCACCACCGTTATCGTTGCCTGTCCTATTACTGCGCCTGAGACATCGGTCACAGCGCCGGTAATCTGGCCTGTATCAAGCTGCCCGAATGCAAATGCGATAGGAAAGAGAGATGTCACGAATAGATACAAGAATCTTTTCATAGCCGCTTCTACGCTCCTTAGAAGGCTT
>CAYVSQ010000596.1:0-23962 GCA_964453815.1 uncultured Acidobacteriaceae bacterium
GCAGCGAAATCTCATGCTCGCCGCTACGGCCACCAAAGAGGACGCCTACGCGGAGTTTTGTCATCGTCTATAGAATCTTCTTCCCGAAGGCCGAGGAAATCAGTTCCACCGCCAGATCTGCCGTGCGATTGTGTTCGTCGATCACCGGGTTTACCTCGACAATCTCGAAGCTGAGCATGCGTCCGTGGTCGGCGATGATCTCCATCGCCAGATGAGCCTCTCGATAGGTTGCCCCGCCGCGCACCGGAGTGCCGACACCCGGCGCATCTTCGGGATCGATCCAATCCATATCGAGCGAGATGTGATAGCCGGCAGTGCCTCGTCCCGCTGCGCGCAGGGCTTCTTCCATCACCGTGCGCATGCCGCGCTCGTCGATGTCGCGCATGGTGTAGACCTCGCTCACACCGGCGCGGCGGATATTCTCCTTCTCCGTCGCATCGATGTCCCGCACACCTACCAGCACGGTGTTTTCGGGGGTCACTTTTGGCGAAAATCCGAGAATGTCGGAAAGCGCTTCGGGGCCCAGGCCGAGCAAAGCCGCCAACGGCATGCCATGAACGTTGCCGCTGGGCGAGGTTTCGGGCGTGTTGATATCGGAATGGGCGTCGATCCAGATAAGCCCGATCTTCTGGTTCTGGCGGCGGTAGAACTCGGCCACTCCGGAAACCGTACCGGCGGCAACCGAATGGTCACCACCCAGAACGACAGGTGTCATGCCTTCTTCGAGCGACCGTAGCACCATCTCGGCTGCATTGGCGCAAGTCTCGGTAATTTCCTTCAAATACCGCGCACTGTGCCCGCCGAATTGTTTGGTCTCGGCGATAGCCACATTGATGTTGCCGCTGTCACTCACTTCATGGCCGAGCGCTTCGAGGTGCGCTTCAAGGCCGGCAACACGCACTGCCGACGGACCCATATCGACACCTCGGCGCGAGGCTCCGAGATCGAGCGGAACTCCAATAATCTTGATCTTTCGCGGGGGCAGCGACTGCACTCCGCTATAGATGGGGTGCGTGGTTGATGTAGCAGCGACGGCCGATGCTTCACTAACTCTTGACATGCAAAGGTCCTGTTTTACTTTACGGATACATCCGGTTCAGCGTGCGCGCGAAGGGAATCGTCTCGCGCACATGCTCCAGGCCGCAGATCCACGCCACGGCGCGCTCAATGCCCATGCCGAAGCCGGAATGCGGAACCGAACCATACCGCCGCAGATCGAGATACCACTGGAAGGCATCGAGTGGCAATTGATGCTCCTCGATGCGCTGCTTCAGTAGGTCGAAGGAAGCGATACGTTGCGATCCGCCGATGATTTCGCCGTATCCCTCCGGTGCCAGTACATCCACGCAGAGAGCGTACTTCGGGTTCTCGGGGTCAGGCTCCATGTAGAATGCCTTCACCGCCGCCGGATAGCGATGCACCATCACTGGACTGTCGAACTGCGAAGAGATATAAGTTTCGTCCGGCGATCCGAAGTCGTTGCCGTATTCGAAGGGATGGTCCAGTAAGCCATTCACGTGCGCGTCGGCGAGCATGGCGACAGCGTCGTCGTAGCGAAGTCGCGGAAATGGCACCTTGATGGCTTCCAGCTTCGCCGTATCGCGTCCGATAACCTTAAGGTCCGGCGCGCGACGGGCCAATGCGCGGTCGACGATGAAGCTAAGGAATTGCTCGGCGAGTTCCATCAGTCCATCGAGGTCACAGTAGGCGACCTCCGGCTCAACCATCCAAAACTCTGTCAGATGCCGCCGGGTTTTCGACTTTTCGGCGCGGAATGTCGGTCCGAAGGAATAGACCTTGCCCAGCGCGAGGGCCGTGCTTTCGATATAGAGCTGACCGCTCTGCGTCAGGTAGGCTTCATCGCCGAAATATTCGACAGGAAAGAGCGTGCTGGTGCCTTCGCACGCCGCTGGGGTCAGGATAGGGGGATCGGTGAGAACAAATCCGCGATCATCGAAGAAATCGCGCGCCGCCTTGATAATCTCCGCGCGAACGCGCAGAATCGCCGCCTGTCGTGGTGTGCGAATCCAAAGATGGCGGTGCTCCATTAGAAAATCAGTGCCATGCTCTTTGAGCGAGATGGGGAACGGAGTATCCTCAGGTACTCGCTGGACAACTTCTACTCCTTCAACATCCAATTCGTAACCGCCAGGCGCACGTTTGTCAGCACGCACCTTGCCGGTAATGATGACGCTCGATTCCTGCGTCAGCCCCTTAATGGCGTCAAAAACTTCAAGCGGCACGGCGGCCTTCGGAACAATGCCCTGAATCGTTCCGCTGCCATCCCGGAAAATTGGAAACAACAGCTTGCCACTTTCGCGCAGATTATAGAGCCACCCACGCAGGGTTACGCTCTGGCCTTCGTACTCGCCAATCCTTGCAATGGTGGTGACTGGTTTTGGTTCCGTCGCTGTGTCGGTTACAAATTCTGTCTTTGTCTCTTCTGTCATCTCTAAAATCTTTCGAAGGCTTTAGCAGCCTTCTGCATTGCGGTTTCCGGCGTTTCTTCAAGGCCGTAGTGAATTTCTAGTACGCCAGCCGGCGCATGCGAAGCGGTCTTTAATCCTTCCAATACCTCGTCCCAGGCGATCGTGCCGTCTCCAGGCCACAGGTGCGCGTCACGGTCGCCTTTATTGTCGTGCAAGTGCGTGGAAAGGAGGCGATCCTTGAGCTCAGTCAACGCCGGCGTCACCCCATCGCCCAGATGCGCGTGACCAACGTCCAAGCATACGCCGATGTCTTTGAAGTGTCCGGTACTCAGGATTTCGAGGATATTCGCCGGACGCGTGACCTCATTCTGCAGATTTTCGACCGCCAGCTTCACGCCCAGGGGGTTCGCAAAGGCGTGTAGATGCTCCAGCGCTGTTATCGAGAACTCAAGCGCCCGGGGGCTCCATGTGTCCTCCCGGTCGCCCAGATGAACGACAAGAAACCGGAATGGAATTTGCTCGGCCACTTCAAGTGCGCGCTTGATTTCGTCCATGGCATCGATGCGCCGCCCCTTCTCAGGATGGATAACATTGATGCTGGGCCCCCCGCCACGCCCCATTTCGAGATCGGAATAGAGTGGCGAGTGCATTGAGAAGGGTTCGGTTGGGTTCGACCGGAACCATTCGGCGAGATCGCGGACCTCGCCGCGGTTGGTGTAGTCGAAGTGCTGGCGCGCAGCAAAGAGCTCGACTCCCTGAGCGCCAGATTTCTGAAATGTGTCGAGCAGGCCCGGATGCAGGCGGTTGCGAAGAAATACGTGCGACGAGATGACCTTCAGCATGAATGGGACCTGGAAAATACTCCTTTGCCTTTATCTTCTCATTGGACTGCCTCTCCAGGCCTGACTGGCGGTCCGGCGCAGGCTCTTGTTAGTCGCGAGGGACGTTCCTAAAACGAGGACGTTCGGTGCCATCCTTGGTTGCTCAATACCCCGCCGCCTTGCCGAAGTGGTGCCGGTGATCCTGGCCGCCTTCCAGTTCGCCTGTGGCTGGATCGACTGCAATACACTCTCCGTCGCTCCAGTGGCCCCCGATCCTGAGCTGATAGCCGAGAGCGCGGAGTCCCTCCACGGTCGCATGCGAGAAGCCCGGCTCCATATACAGCACGTCGGGCAAATACTGGTGGTGGAAGCGCGGGGCGTCCACTGCCTCCTGAATGTTCAGGCCTTCATCCGCTGCGCTGAGAAAGATATTCGCTACCGTTGTGATGATGCGGCCGCCGCCCGGCGAACCCAGCACGAAGCGAACCTTATCGCCCTTAAGAACAATCGTGGGTGTCATGCTGGAGAGAGGCCGCTTGCCGGGAGCAATCGTATTGGCCGGCCCCTGCACCAGCCCAAACATGTTCGGAACCCCGGACTTGGCGGCGAAGTCGTCCATCTCGTCGTTGAGCAGGAAGCCGAGCCCTGTGGCTGTAACCGCTGATCCGAATCCGTTATTGAGCGTCGTTGTAACGGAGATGGCATTACCCTCGGCATCGATCACGGAGTAGTGCGTGGTTTGCGTCGACTCGTGCCGCACCTCGTCCATGGTCGGCGGTGGCGGGAGAAATCCCGCTGGCCGTTTCAGGTCTTTCGAAGACATTGCCTGCTCGGCCATAATACCGGTGCGCCAGGCTGCATCGTATCTCTTGTCAATCAGTGTTTCCGTCGGAATCTTGACGTAGTCGGGATCACCCAAGTAATCACTGCGATCCATGTAGGCGCGTCGGTAGGCCTCGACGATGAGGTGCATCTCGTCTGGCGTCCGGTCTTCCCAGCGACTCAGGTTATACCCTTCGAGGATGTTGAGGGCCTCAATCAACGCGACACCGCCCGAGGATGGCGGCGGAGCGCTTAAAATGGTGTATTCTTTATAGGTGCCGGTGAGGGGCTCGCGCTCCTTCACCGAGTAGCGCGCGAGGTCTTGGGCAGTGACGAGACCTCCTCCCTGTTGCACATCTGCAGCAAGTCGTTTTGCGATGCGGCCCCGGTAGAAGTCGTCAGGGTCCGCCGCGATTGTCCTCAGCGTTGCTGCCAGTTCTGGCTGCTTGAAGGTCTCCCCCGCTTTGTAGAAATCGCCGTCCCGCTGAAATATCCGCTTCGAGTCGGGAAACATTGTCAATGTTTCGTCGTGCAACTCCGCCGCCTCCTCTTCAGTAAGCACGAAGCCCAGACTGGCCAGCCGGATGGCCGGAGCCATCACCTTGCTTAGAGTGAGCTTGCCATATTTCTTCTCCGCGTAGACCATGCCCGCTACCGAGCCGGGTACGCCGACGGCCTTGTATCCCGTAATACTGGCGTCGGGGATCACATTCCCCTTCGCGTCCAGGTACATATTGGCAGCCGCGGCCAGCGGTGCTCTCTCGCGGTAGTCGATGAAAGTCGACTTGCTGTTATCGAGATGGATGAGCATGAACCCGCCGCCCCCAATATTACCGGCATATGGATACACCACAGCCAGCGCAAAGCCTGTCGCCACGGCAGCATCCACCGCATTCCCGCCGCCTTTCAGAATTTCGACGCCAGCATCCGTCGCCAGATGATGAACACTGACTACCATTGCGTGTTTGGTGCGGACTGGCTGCTCGCTGGCGGCCGGGATAACGTTGTTCTTCGCGTCGTCAGGCGCGGCGTCCTGCGCGCATAGGCCAGGGACGGTGCAGAGCCAGGCAATCGCGGCGAGGGCAGCAGTTCGCATCATGCTAGGAGGTATAGTCTAGCGCGGAATGCTTCCAAATCGAGGACTTTAGTGTTGTGATTGTCGCTTCTGCCCGAAGATCAAAAGGCACTGACTACAATCGAAGCAGACATGTCCACCACTGTCCGCTCGTTTTCGAAGATCAACCTCGGCGTGGCCATTGGCCCCTCTCGTCCGGACGGATTCCACGCTCTTACCACCCTCTACCAGGCGCTTGCAGCGCACGATCTCGTCACCGTGGAGGCGTGTCCTGCTGGGACAATCAGCATCTCGATCGCCAGCAATGACCCTCGCGTTCCTACGGACGAGCGCAATACCGCCTTTAAGTCCACACATCTCGCCCTGCAAACCCTGAAGATCACCGCGAGCGTCAATATCCACATCGACAAGCGCCTGCCCGTACAGGGTGGACTCGGCGCGGGCTCGGCAAATGCAGTTGCGGCCCTCATCGGACTGGAACGCGAGCTTGGGGCGCACGGAATCGCCCCGCTGCTTGGACCGGAAAGGCTCCGCATCGCCGCCGAAGTCGGTTCGGATGTCCCGCTTTTCCTCATTGGCGGGGCGGTACTGGGCACTGGCCGGGGCGAAGAGGTTTATCCGCTTCCCGATCTTCCGGTCACAGCCTGCGTCGTGGCCTTGCCCGATATAGGTGTTTCCACGCCCCAAGCCTTTCGTGATTGGGACGCGCGACACGATAAGCCCGCACTGGGCTTGTCGCCAAGTGGCACATTGACCGCAACTGCGGGCTCCGATAGACTAGAGGGGTTGAGTCGGGTCATCGCTTCCGCACTATGCGAGCCGCACTCCTCCGGTGTCTTCTCAGAAGACCTGGCCGGGAATTCGGGATCCTCAGCGAATTTCGCTGGGATGAAGAATTCGCTTCTCGCGCTTGTCCGAACCGGGATTGAAAACGACTTCGAAGAAGTTGTCTTCCCACAGAATCCCTCCCTCGGTGAAATCAAGCGTGGACTTGCGGCTTTCGGCCATCCGGAGCATGCGGCTCTATATGCAGCGCTTTCTGGTTCTGGATCGGCCGTCTTCGGTCTTTACCAGACCCAGGAAGCGGCGGCGGCAGCCGAAGCACGGCTCAAGTTGCTGGGAATCCGGTCCTTACGGACGGAAACCTTGCCGCGCAACCCGTACTGGCGCACGATGGTAGTAGAGAAAAAAGATTGAGCAGCTCCAATGTAGTTTTGCAGTATTGGGCGATCGACTAATGGTAGGTCAAGTGCCTTTGGAGCACTTTGTCTAGGTTCGAATCCTAGTCGCCCAGCCAAATGATTTGCATCGCCGGGGTTAACTTCTCCGGTGAACCGAAGCCCTGGCAGCCCGAACGCCAGTCAACTTGTGCAGGACAACCAGAGCCAACCAGCTTGGGAGAATCTTGTGAAGAATGAAACGGTGATGGAAGTATCAGCCACAGAAGCAATTGGCACCCCGGTAAATGCGGATCAGGGCAGCAGCGTGTTGCGGCCTCAGGTTCAGGTAGACACTAAGGCTCCAGCAGACACAAAGACGCCAGCGGAAAAGAAACGGTCTCGCTCGTACAGCGAAGATAAGCGTTTCAAGATCTTTTCCGGCTCAGCCAATCGCCTCCTGGCGCACGAGATCTGCAAGCACATTGGCGTAGCGCTTGGTGAGACCAAGATGCAGCGTTTTGCCGACGGCGAGGTCTACTTTCAACTGCTCGAAAATGTTCGCGGAGCGGATGTTTTCGTGGTGCAACCCACCTGCAATCCGGTGGACCAGCACCTGGTCGAGTTACTGATTATGATAGACGCCCTCAAGCGCGCATCGGCTGGCCGCATCACCGTCGTGGTTCCGTATTACGGTTATGCACGGCAGGACCGCAAGGACCGGCCGCGCGTGGCGATTTCGTCGAAGCTGGTTGCTGATCTGTTGACCACGGCCGGAGCGAACCGCGCTCTGTTCATGGATCTGCACGCGGCCCAGATTCAGGGATTCTTCAATATCCCGGTGGACCATATGTTCGCGAGCCCGGTAATGGTGAGCTACTTCCGGGAGTTAAACCTGCCGGATCTGACCGTGGTTTCGCCGGATGCGGGAGGCGTGGAACGTGCCCGCTTCTTTGCAACAAAGATGGGGGCTCCGCTGGCGATTGTGGACAAGCGGAGAACGGATATCAACGTGACCGAAGTGATGCACGTGATCGGCGATGTGCAGGGCCAGACATGCCTGATCATCGACGATATTGTCGATACGGCAGGCACTCTGGTGAAGACGGTCGACGCGCTGCTCGAAAAGGGCGCGACCAAGGTTTATGCATGCGCCTCGCACCCGGTGCTGTCCGGACCGGCGGTCGAGCGCATTGCGAACTCCCGGCTCGAAGAGCTGGTGGTAAGCGATTCCATCCCTCTGTGCGAACCTGCGCAGAAGGTGGCGAAGATCAAGGTGCGCTCGGTGGCTGGCCTGTTGGCCGCAACCATCGAAAGCATTCACATGGAGACGAGCGTCAGTTCGCTGTTCAACTAGAAGCAAAGATTAGTTCAAAGGGATTAGCTCAAAGGGATTAGTTCAATTGGAGCCGCGGCATGAGCCGCCACAACATGCCGGACCTAAAGGTCGGCAAAAGGGAGCGGAAAGGGCAGGGACGTGAGTGGGTTGGCTAACGGCCAATTCCTGATCGCTAATCTCTGCACTCCGTGCCCGAAGGAAGAGGATCATGATTAGTCAGGAAATCGTTGCAGCAACGCCCCGTGAGGGCAAATTCAACAAGAACGCCGCACGCCGTGTACGCGTCAAGGGCAAGATTCCCGCAGTCGTTTACGGCGCGGCGGAGCCAGCCATCGCCATCGAGGTCGACCCTAAGCAGATCCAGAAGATCCTGCACTCGGACACCGGTCACAACTCGATTTTCGATCTGCAGATTAACGGCTCGACTGCAAAAACCAAGGCCATGATCGTCGACTGGCAGTATGAGCCCATCAAGGGTACCCTCATGCACATCGATCTCAAGCGCATTGCGCTCGACAAGGCCATGCGTGTCGAGGTTCCCATCCAGCTCGTTGGCGCGGCGATTGGGGTCAAGGCCCAGGGCGGCATTCTCGATCAGGTGCTGCGCGAAGTGGAGATCGAGTGCTTGCCGGGTGATATTCCCAGCCACATCGATCTGGATGTTACGCAGATGTCAATTGGTGATGTGCTTCGCGTCTCCGATCTGCCGCACTCGGAGAAGCTCAAGTTCCTGACCGACGAAGACGCGACGGTCGCGCACGTAGTTGCGATCAAGGAGGAGGTTGCGCCTGTTGAAGAAGTGGTGGCCGCTGCCACACCGGCTGAGCCCGAAGTCGTCAAGAAGGGTAAGACGGAGACAGCAGAGGCGTCCGCTGAGAAGAGCGCGAAGAAGTAAGCTTTGGCAATTGCGACAGAAAGCCAGAATCGCGATTTGTCTCGCGGCGTATTCCTGGTAGTCGGGCTCGGCAACCCGGGCATCGAGTATCAGTTCACGCCGCACAACGCGGGCTTTCTCGCAGTCGACCGCATCGCCGATCAGAACCGCGTGGCCGTGGCCAACCGGCGCTGCCGCGCACTGACGGCAAAGATTCAGATCGCCGGACGTGAAGTGATCCTGGCTAAGCCCGAGACCTTCATGAACCTCAGCGGTCTTTCCGTCGCGGCACTCGCGGCCGAGTTCGAGATTGACGCGGCTCGCGATCTGCTGGTTTTGTACGACGAGCTGGATTTACCTCTGAGTGTGGTTCGCGTAAGGGAACGCGGCAGCGCCGCAGGGCACAACGGAGCACGATCCATCTCCGAGGCATTGCGCTCCGACGAGTGGGCGCGCATCCGGATCGGGGTAGGACCCGACGCGGGGCCTGAAGACGCATACCGGCGCGGCAAGGATTACTTGCTGACTCCGCTGCGGAAGACAGATTTAGCCACACTCGACGAGGTGCTCGACCGTGTGGCGCGAGCAGTAGAAGTGGTCGTGGCGAAGGGAATCAGCGCCGCGATGAATGAGTTTAACCGCAGGGAAAGCAGCCCGGCGGAATGAGTAACCGGCGGCGGAATGCCGCCTAAAGAAGTACGGCGGAAGATCGCCCAAGAAAGTACGGCAGAAATTGCCGTAAAGAAGTCCGGCAGAGTTTTTGCCTGAATATTATTGTCCGGTCACGGTGACGACTTGCCGCCGTGCCCAAAGAAAAGAGAAGCAGAGCATGGATCGTTTCTACGAAGTAATGTTTATCGTCCGTCCCGATATCGAGGACGCAGACCTGGACAAGCTGATCGCCGGCTTTGAGCATACGATCGTCAATGGCGGCGGGACGCTCCGCTCCACTGAGAAGCTTGGCCGTCGCAAGCTCGCCTACACGGTGCGCAAGTTCAACGACGGCAACTACGTGCTGCTCACCATCGATGCCGATGGCAAGCTGGTTGCCGAACTCGAGCGCCGTCTCCGTGTTTCCGAGCCGGTAATCAAGTTCATTACCGTGCGCATGGATGAAGAGCAAAAGCGCATCGACAAGATCAAGGCCATTCGCGCTACACGCAAGAAGCTGAGTGCTCAGCCGGCTGCCGTTCCGGTTGCTGCTCAACCCGAGACTGCGGGTGAAGCTCCAGCCGCGGTCGAGGCTCCGGTCAAGATCGCAGAACCGGTCGAAGCCGCGCCGGCCAACGCCTAGTACCGGTTGCAATGAAACTGGGTGCAACGCATTGAAGAACCAAGAAAAATCGTTCGAATATTTTAAGGATAGGAAACATAATGGCTGACGAAACAACACCTCACCGCGCTCCCGAAGGTGGAGCGCCATCCTCATCTGGTCATAGCTCCGGCCCGCGCTCGAGCGGTCCCCGCACAGGCGGTCCCGGTGGCCCAGGCGGCCGCAAATTCTTCCGGCGCAAGAAGGTCTGCAAGTTCTGCACCGAGAAGATCGACGCAATCCCTTACCGGGACGTGCGTTTGCTGCAGGGCTTCGTTGCCGAGCGCGGCAAGATCGTGCCCCGCCGCCTCACCGGTGTCTGCACCACGCACCAGCGACGCCTCACTCGCGCCATCAAGCAGGCACGCAACATCGCCCTGCTGCCGTTTGCGGCCCGCTACTAAGCATCGGTTGTTATATCTCCCGAGCGCAGCAAAGGAGTTGCCGCTCAGGAAGGCTATTCGCACTGTGCGTTGAGCTTTTTGCTCCGCGCCCTGAATTGGAGATTTGCATGGAAGTCATTCTGAAGGAAGACGTCAACAACCTCGGCAATCGCGGCGACGTGGTGAAAGTGGCGGACGGCTACGGCCGCAACTACCTGTTGCCAAAAAAGCTCGCTATGGAAGCAAATGCCGCCAACAAGGCAGTCATTGAGCAGATGAAGGCATCCGCGGTCCGTCGCTCGGCCAGGGAAAAAACGGAAGCCGAAGCACTCGTTGTTCAGCTCAACTCCGTCGCTCTGGTCTTCGAGCGCAAGGTGGGCGATCACGACCACCTCTTTGGCTCGGTCACCTCGGCCGATATTGCGCATCAGCTCGAGTCGAAGGGATTCGCTATCGATCGCCGCAAGGTGCATCTCGAAGAGCCGCTCAAGCAGCTCGGCGAATTCCACATCCCGGTCAAGCTGCACCGCGACGTGACGGCGCACGTTGCAGTTACAGTCAGGCCCGACGCCGAGTCGACCGAGTAACAAACCCGACGACAAGACATTCAGGCGCGGAGTGCTTCGTGAGTTCGTCACGGTCGACTCCGCGCCTTTGTTGTTTGGAATCGAAAACACCTACTTCAGAGTCTGCAGACTCGGTTCCAGCCACGAGAAGAGGAAGTTGCTGATCTCTGGAAATTGCGATGCCAGCAGCCCGATGAGCGGAACACCGATCACCCCGATGAGCTTTTGGTAGAAAGCGATGTCCAGCTTTCCAGGTTCCGTTGAGGTAGTGCGGCTAAGGATGCTATCCCGGTGCATCTGCGAAAAGACCACAACGACCGCAACAACGAATGCCGTAAAGATCAGGATCAGCATGACCATAATCGAGTGATGCGGCGCGACGGGATATACGGTAAGAGCGAGCAGCAGGAAGAAATAGCCGAAGGTGAAGGCAAGAATGTGGCTGCGGATATCCATCAGAACGTGCTGGATGGCATAGATGTAGATCAGGCCTACAAATTCTTCTGCGTTCGCCCCGAGTGGATCGGCTACGGCCGAGGCCTTCAAAACCTCTTCGATCTCCTTTGCCGGAACATCCAGGCTGGTACCCAGCCGGTCTTTCTGCCGGCCCATATCCGAGAGGATCTCCCCGATCACCGCGCTTGCGGCCCCGCATAACGCCACCTGAAACCTGGAGAATGCGCTCACGCGGTTTTTAGGTTCAAGATCCGTCATGAGTCGCTTGAATTCCAGGCGCGCTCGTCCAAAGGCCGGCTTTAGACTGACTGGACAAGACGTCTCCTTTTCGATGTGCAGCATAGACTCATACGCGCGAAACAACGGCTTGAAGCGAACCGTCGGCGACAAGTCGATGCTGAACCACAGCCTTTGCCAGGAAAAGCCGGAGACGCGGCTGAAGCAGGCGCGCAGCGTAGTCCGTTCGAGCGGGTTTAGCAGGCCTTTGTGCAGGCAGAGCCACATCAGGATGACCCATTCGATTTCATGCAGCAGGAGGACCAGGATCGCGAAGCTGAAAATGCTCAGCCAGATCGCATAAGCTCGGGTCTCGAAGGTTTCAAAACCTCTTGGGAAGAGCAAGTAGGCAGCTACTAGCAGTATTACAAAGGTAAAGGCCAGCAGCACGGCGAGCAGTTTTGGGGGATTCCCCACCGGGGGACATCCGCTTTGCTTCCGCAGGCTCTTCTGCCGCTTCTCATTCTGGTTCTGCTGCAGGCTCTGGTCCTGCGCCTGCTTCGCCCTCCTCTCAGCGCGTATGTGCCTCAGCTTCGAAGCGACCATACGCCACGGCGAATAACACGCCCGCAGCATGTCATTCACAGCGCAGCGAGGTATGGAAAGCAGCATGCCCGGCGACCGGTTTCCCTCGTAACACGGAATGCGCGGCATTAAGCGAGAAGAAAAGATAAGCAGCGAGTGAATGTGCCGTGAGACCAAGCAGACGACAGCGATAAAGAGAAAGATGAAAGGCACAACCGGCGAGACGCCATTGAAAAAGTGCTCGCTGCGGTAGAGATAAAAGATCCGGGCAGCGAATTCGTCGGGCTTTATCCCGGCAAAGGCGAACTGCGCCATGATGGTAAGCACGATCAGGAGCCACGCTAAGTAGCGCCTCCACTTTCCCTTCTTGAACGTTTGTCCTTCCCACAGCGCTCGCCGGATCAGCCACAGCGCGAAGATCAGAAGAACGATTTGAAGAAACATGAGTCCACAGTTGACCGGATCCTTGAAGAATTCCCCTAACGGCAGGTCGAGGATCAGCAGCCGCCCGATCCAGGAGCAACAGAGGATAATCACCAGCACGATCCAGCCGCGCCGCTCGCTATTGGTTCCCTTGATATCGAAGACGTACTCCGGCCAGCGCTCGAGCCGGGCAAAGGTGCAGAGGATCAGGCCGAAGAGTACAAAGAGCGCAAGCAGGCAGGCGACAGCAAGGCGTGCCACCACCAACTGCAGCGCCACGGGACGGTGCGTGCTGATCGAGCCGATTTTGAAGGGCTCCATCAACCAGGTATCGAACATGCCGGGCGGGATCGAGCCCTCGCCGCCAGCTTCGGGCGTATTGCCCGAATGGATATCCACCAGCGATGTCTTCGTCTGCAAATTCTCATTTTGCGGATAGTGGTCGAGCAGCGCGACCGGCCAAAAACCGCCACGCCCAACCGCGTTGAGCCATAGAGGGGGATGATTTCCGCTGCGGAATGGATCGGTGTATCCGGCCAGCCAGAGGGGCGCCGGCCTGCTGCTCATCGTGGGAACAAGGGTATCACGCTGAAGCAGCGGAACCATCTCCAGGAGGCGAATCGCGTTGTAGATGCCGACGGTTTCGTACGAAGAAAAAATCCGCTCGGGCAGATAAGTACCGAAGGGGCTGAGATGACCGGTATCCTTCTCCGCGGAACCACCCTCCTTTGACTTCTCAAGATCAGCCTTATCTTCATCCGGCATGTGCAGGAAACGACCGGTCCATTGGGCGTTGTCGGGAATGAGCGGGTAAGTGTTGGCCATCAGCATTCCCCGAAAGTCGCTAACGTCGGGAGACCGCTCGAACAACAGATCAGCATTCAACAGGACGACCCGGACGTCGGGTAGGTTGCGGCTGAAATAGCGCGCGACGAAGATGACATCGAGAACATCAGTGCCATTGATCACCGCAACACGGACGTGCTGGCGGTCGATGGCTCGCGTCATGGCGGAGAGGACGGACTCCTCCGAGATCGGGCTTTGCGTGTCGGAATATGACGGAACGCTGTCCTCCTCTTCGTGGCGATCTTCGAGGCTGAGTTTCAGGTCCGACTGATCCTGGCTATCGGTGTTCTGCTGCTGCGACGAGTGGTGAAGGATCGAATTCTTTTCATAGGCGTTGCGCAACTGCGAAATCTCGCGCGGGTAATGAAAAAGCAGCGGACGATCCTGTACGCTGTTCGAAGCATTGGCCGTGTGCCGCATCGAAGAAAGGAGGTTTCCAAAAGCCGTCTGGTCCTCGGAAACAAACGCCACCTGGCTGCGCGCAAGGTGTTCCCGCGAGGAGAAATAGTTGAGCAGCATTTCCTGGATCGCGTCCGAGCTTTCGCTCATGGAAAGAAAATTAGCATCCTTGAGGCCAGGAAAATTCCCCGATCCGTGGATCATCGGACGGCTCGTCGAAACCGCACCGCTGACCACCTGAGCCTGATTGAAGCAGACGTTAGCATCGGCGTCCTTCACGCCGCACTTCTGGGCCAATAGCAGGCTGTCGAGTGTGGTAAGCGAAGTCGAGAAGGCCGGGCCAAGGATGCGTAATGTCTTGCCCGGCTCGTCCTTGTCTCTCAGCTCGATCTCGCGCCAGCCCCGCATGGCGTTGATGAACTGATCCTGGCGCAGAATGCCGCTGGTGGGGGATTCTCCCACCAGGAACACGATCAGGAATTTGTCTTCGACGCTGTTGCCTTGAAATCGATTCTTGCGAAAGATCAGAAAGCCGGGAGCGCACTCTCGATCGGCGTCGAAAGCGTGGACGTTGGTGCGGTCCACCGGATCCTGCGACGCCTGGTAAGGAACCGGGTCCCAGGGAAGCCACTGGCTTGCGTAGATCCAGCCGGGAGCCGATTCGGAGGTGCTATCCTGCAGGGCCTGCTGGATGACATCGACATAGCGATCGAAGAGCAGCGCCAGATGCGTATGCACAGGATCGGGCACGAGGGCGATCATGGCCTCCGCAGCCGACTCTTTTCCTCCTGCCGTGGCAAGTTCGGGGTTCAGGCCGAATTCACCGAGCTTTTCGTGCATCTCGTTCGTGGCGACGGCGCAGACATCATCGGGGCTGAAAAGCTGCTTGCCGCCTTCGATCTGGGGCTCTTTGCTCCTGGCAGCCTGTCCAGTGCTCGTGACTTTCTGGATAGGTGTCGTGCCCGTGTCTCGGCGTCCAGATTCAAGCTCTGCCGAAGGAATCGACCTCGGCGAGGCAAAGGCGGCGAGCAAGACCAGCGCAAAACCCGGCATGAGATAGTTCCGAAACATGGAACTCTCCTAAACGGGGCCTGCATAGGCTCCCGGACGCAACGCTGAGAAACGGTGAGCAACAACTATCGCGCAGATTATCTGATTCTTGCCAAAGAGCTGAAAGTACGCACCGATGCTAGCGGAAGCAACGCGCGTAGACAAGCACTTCTCAGCTATATGGGAAATTCCAATCCACGCGACCTATGCACGTGGCTCGTCTCAAGGACGAATGCCCAAAAGAGGCCGTCAGCGAAAGCAGGCGGTATATTAACTCGCAGCAAGAGGCCCAAGTAAATCTGCCCTATATAAAGAACAGTATATTGACTCAAACGGATGCATCGGCCTGGTTGATCACCGTAAACTCAGCGAGTAGACGTCACAGAGAATCTTTCGAGCGACTCCCTACTCGGATCCCGATCAAGAGCATTGTGATCAGAACCTCAGGAGCAGGGTACGAACCATCCAAAGATGGGAAATTCTGAATCGGCTATGGGGCCAATGAGATTGTTCATGCGGGCGGTATCAAGGAATTCTGTCAGGCCACACGCGTTGGTGATACTCGCTTTATCTGTACTTCTTGGTGGGTGCAATCCGAGACAGGCAAACATCCGACCCTCCATCGAGTTCAGCAACGTCCCTCCAACCGGCGAAGGGGGTCCGGTGCCGTTGATCCCTATTGCCGGTCGTGTGGCAGGTGCCCGTCCCGAGGAAAAAATCGTTATTTTTGCCAAGGCCGCGAATGGAATCTGGTGGATACAGCCGCAAGCGATTCAGCCATTTACTGCGATAAAACCCGATTCGAGTTGGGCCACCTCAACCCATCTGGGCACTGAGTATGCTGCGCTTCTCGTGGAACCTGGATATCGTCCTCCCGCAACAACGGATGTGCTACCCGGTCAAGGCGGCAAAGTACTCGCAGTATCGATCGTCAAGGGTGTTGGGCAGTTCGTCCCGGCGGCTTCTAAGACAATTCAATTCAGCGGGTATGAATGGACGGTTGTGAATGCCATCAGCGTGCGGAATGGGTTGCCCAACGTCTATGATCCCGCGAACGCGTCGACGGACTCCAATGGTCGCCTGCACCTCAGCATCACTCGGAGATCCGATCACTGGACCTGTTCCGCGGTGATTCTCACTCACAGTTTCGGCTATGGCACATATCTCTTTTCGGTAGAAGACATTTCACATTTGGCGCCGGCCGCAACTCTAACCCTTTTCATCTGGGACGACCTGGGAGCGGAGCAAAATCACCGGGAGATGGATATTGAAATCAGCCGCTGGGGTGATCCGGAGGGCCAGAATGCGCAATTTGTCATGCAGCCATACTATGTTCCGGAGAACGTTGCGCGGTTCACAGCGCCCCCTGGGCTACTTACATATTCATTTCAATGGGAGCCAGCGAAGGTTTTATTCCGGGCAGATCGCGGGGCCGACGGCGTCTCGCGACACACAGCAGCGGCAAGCCACGTATTCACTTCGGGTATTCCTTCCCCCGGCAGCGAATCTGCCAGCATGAACTTTTGTGCCTTTGGCCGTTCAAAGGTGCCCCTGGAAAATGACGCAGAGGTTGTCATTGATAAATTTCAGTATCTCCCATAATGCCCGGAACAATCAGGCCCCGCTTCTATGCTTGTTACTGGCGACCCTCACGGCCGTCTGCTTTGTTAACCCGGCCTACGCAGTCGATCCCAACAGGGCCTTCTCACAATACATACGGAATCAGTGGAGCGCTGAGAATGGCTTCTCGGGGGGACAGGTTAACGCCTTTGCCCAAACCCCTGACGGATACTTATGGATCGGTACGGCCAGAGGGTTGTTCCGTTTTGACGGACTGAATTTTGTCACGGCTCAACAGTTGGATCCGGCGTCCCCACCCATTACGGATGTTCTCGGTCTGATGACGGATGGTGAAGGAAGTCTGTGGGTCCGCACTCAGGGTTCAATTCTTCGCTACCGCGGCAGCACGTTTGAGGATGTTATGTCTGACCTGGCGCCTGGATCCTTTGTTACCGCTATGAGCCGAGCGGTTGACGGGGGCGTTCTTTTAGCCAATCTGTTGAACGGCGAGATTCTATATGGACGAAACGGCTTCAGGAGCCTCGCATCGTCGAAGGTTTTCCTGACGGCGCTGATCATCTCGATTGCCCAAACATCGGACGGCAAAATCTGGATCGGAACGCGGAGCGATGGCCTTTTCTATTTAAGCAATGGGCAATTAGCATCGCTTACAAAAGGCCTGCCCGATCGAAAGATCAACTCTCTGTTGCCTATGGCAAATGACAAGCTGTGGATCGGCACTGACAATGGAATCGCGCTTTGGGACGGGACTGCGATATCGCAGAAGGACGTTCCGCCAGCCCTGAGCCACATCCAGATATCAGCCCTCATGCGAGACCGAGATGGAAATGTGTGGGTTGGCACATCGCGCGGGCTGCTGCGCCTGAATTCTAAAGGCGCTGTCCTAATGCAGGAGCAGGCCAAGCAATCGATCAGCGGGATAACTACTTTGCTTGAAGACCGGGAGGGGAATATATGGATCGGGAACGCGCAGGGGATCGAGCGTCTCCGGGACAGCTCATTTGTAACCTACTCGATTTCCGAGGGCCTGCCATCTGAGAGCAATGGTCCAATCTATGTTGACTCTGAAGAGCGTATCTGGTTTGCCCCGTCAAATGGCGGCCTGTATTGGATGCGGGATGGGAAGGTTGCGACCGTGCTGAAGGCTGGTCCCGGCAGCGATGTTATTTATTCGATATCCGGCGGGAAAGATGACCTGTGGGCCGGCAGACAGCAGGGCGGGCTTACACATTTTATCCTTGGTCAGGGAGTCATCAAGGCGGAGACCTATACGCGTACGAGTGGGCTCGCTCAGAACAGCGTTTACGCAGTTCATCGAAACTCCGATGGAACCGTCTGGGCGGGAACGCTCAGCGGTGGGGTTAGCAAGCTTAAGGATGGTGTCTTCACAACTTATACGACGGCCAATGGTCTTGCTTCGAATTCAATCGCGTCGATCGAAGAAGGGACCGATGACACGATGTGGTTCGCGACGCGTGGCGGCCTGAGCAAGTTATCTCACGATCGGTTGCAAACCTATTCGCTCCGTGACGGCTTGCCGTCTGAGGATGTAATTTCGCTGCTAACGGATTCGGGGGGCACGTTATGGATCGGAACCGCGGGGGGACTCGCTTTCCTCAACTCGAACAAAATTCATCTGACTCAGGCATTGCCGGAAGCATTGCGCGAGCCAGTTTTTGGGCTCGCGGAGGACAAGAACAGATCACTATGGATAGAGACTGCGAGTCATGTACTGAAGGTGAATCGAGACAAGCTTCTGAACGGGGTGCTTAAGGAGGGAGACTTCCAGGAGTATAGTCTCGCTGATGGTCTGCACGGGACAGAAGGTGTGAGGCGCGATCGCTCCGTCATTATGGATCAGCACGGTCATGTATGGCTTTCTTTAAATCGTGGAATTTCGGTTGTCGATTCAGAACGAGTAGGTAACTCATTACCCGCGATTCCTCATATCGAAGCGCTGTTGACCGATGGGACGCTAGCCGCCATGCCAGGCAGCTCAGTTCACATTCCTGGACCATCACGGCGAATTGCGGTCAATTACACGGGAGTCAGCCTCTCCGTTCCTGAGCGAATCCGATTTCGATACAAGCTCGAGGGCTTCGATCCTGGTTGGAGTGACGCAACTCAGGCGCGTCAGGCCATCTATACCAACCTTGGTCCAGGTTTGTACCGTTTTCGAGTAGCATCGTCCAACAGCGACGGGGTGTGGGATGGTTCGGAGGCTGCCATCTCTTTCAAGATCGAGCCCGCATTCTGGCAGGCATGGTGGTTTCAAATTTCCTGGGCGCTGGCCTTGGCATTTGTCACATGGATGCTCTATCGCTTACGGGTGCGGCAGGTGTCCAGACAGATGCAGACCAGGCTCGAGGAACGCCTCGAGGAGCGAGAAAGGATTGCGCGCGATTTGCACGACACCCTATTACAGGGATTTGCCAGCGCTTCAATGCAGCTCGATGTCGCAAACGATCGTTTGCCCGCAGATTCGCCGGCGAAACCCCTCGTGGAGCGTGTCATCCAACTCATGAGACAAGTGAGCGAAGAGGGCAGGAATGCGATTCGCAGTCTCCGTTCGCCGCGTCGCGAATCTCACGATCTCGAACAGGCGTTATCCCTGATCAGGGACGAGTTTTCACTCGAAAAACACGTCGAATTTCGCGTCATTGTGCAAGGTGGACCTCGATCCTTACATCCAGTCATTCGAGACGAAGCTTACCGCATTGGCCGTGAAGCTGTGATCAATGCATTCCGCCACTCCCGCGCCGGCAAAATTGATGTTGAAGTCGAATACACGTCTCGAAACCTGTGCATTCTCGTACGTGACAACGGGTGCGGAATTAATGCTCAGATGCTCGATTCCGGACGCGAAGGGCACTGGGGACTTCCAGGCATGCGGGAACGAGCGGAACAGATCGGCGCGGCATTTGGAGTCCGAAGCCGTGCTGATACCGGGACGGAGGTTGAACTCTCTATCCCAGGTAAGGTTGCTTACGAGTCCGTTTCTTCATACCGTTGGCCGAAATGGTTCAACAGATTATTCTCGAGAAAGGCAAAGTAGATCCATCAGCCGAGTAGGGAGCAAGAAACATGAGCGATCAGGCACGCATCCGGGTTTTCAGCGTCGACGACCATGCCCTGCTACGCGAAGGAATCACCACACTCATCAATAACCAGCCGGATATGTTGCTGGTGGGTGAGGCGGCCAATGGCCGGGAGGCTGTCGAGGGTTTTCGAGAGCATCAACCGGATGTCGTCCTTATGGATGTCAGACTTCCTGATATGACTGGCATAGAGGCGATGATTGCGATCCGAAACGACTTTGCTGAAGCTCGCTTCATCATGGTGACGACCTCTGAAGGCGACGTTGAAATCCGGCGGGCGCTTGAGGCCGGAGCGCGCGGCTACATACTCAAGAGCATGCCGCCCAAGGATCTGATTGAGGCAATCCGGCAGGTCCATGCTGGGAAGAAGCGCATTCCGCCTGAGATAGCGGCACATCTGGCTGAGCACTACAGTGATGAAACTCTCACAACCCGCGAAATAGAAGTCCTGAAGCAGATCGGCGGCGGTAACCGTAACCGGGACATCGCCGAAAGGCTCTTCATCTCGGAAGAGACGGTCAAGGTCCACATTAAACACATCATGGAAAAGCTTGGAGCCAGCGATCGTACCCAAGCCGTTGCAATCGCGGTGCGTCGCGGGATCATTCATATGTGAGTAGCGCGTCGCTTTGGCACAAGCCTCTACCTCGATGGTGGTATGGCAAGATGCCGAGCACTAGGGATTCGCTAAGGAATTGCAGCAATTAGTCTTGCTTCCATGGGCTGCGCGCCATACGCAATCCGTGAGGAAGGGACTTGCACAGACTGTATTTCACATTTCCGGGCGGTTGGTCTGGCATAGGGCTGCTGCTGTTGCGCGGGGCACTTGGTACGACACTTATCATCCTGGGATCGGCCTACTTGCATGAGCCGCAGGACTTGAGATTCGGACCGTGGGCCGTATGTTTGCTTGTGCTCGGAACTGGTGGTTCGCTGCTCATCGGGTTTCTGACTCCGGTTGCTAGCGCCCTGGCGTTCCTGACTGGCATTGGCATTGCGCTCTCCTGGCTTCCTACGCCGAGTTGGAATTTCTTCAGTGGTAACCCCTTGAGCATAGATACGATCATGATGGCTCTGGCTGCTGCTTGCCTTGGCCCGGGAGCATACTCGCTTGACGCCCGCATGTTTGGGCGGCGCAAAGTTATCATTCCTCGCGTTTCATCTTCCTCGAAACTGTAACCCCTCCTACGAACTGCTTTCCGCCATTTTTTAAACGCCTTTCATCTCTTCCAGAAATAACTCCCGCCGTGACTTCCTCACGTACTTCTCAAAGCTTGCCTGTGCCCCCAGAGTCTGCTGCCATATCCCCTCCCACCTCCACCTACAACTTTAGCGCACCACTGTGCAGCGGGGACGTTAATCAGAGGTTCCTGTAACTCTTCTAAAGGTAGTGTGGGCTCACAGGAGCTTAACTGCTCCCGGCACTTACCGAATAGTGGTATCTCATCAACCCACCTGCAGCGGTAGTAAGAAAACCCGTTATCTAGTGATGTGCTTTCTCCTTCGATCCCGCATAGTTCCTACAGAACACGGGAGTGCACAACCAATAATGCAGGGCGCTTCACGTCGATCACCGTTTCTAAATTGGAGAAAATGATGCTTGCGAATTTGATGAAACAGCTTCTATCGATGCTGGTCTGTTCGACCTTGCTTGTAGCGGGAACACCAGCCGAGGCTCTTCAGGAACAGACCACATCGCAGGGTTCTTCGCAATCCTCGGCGGCGAGCCAGAATTCTTCATCCGGCGCGGCGCCCACAGCACCGGCGGTCGCGCTGCAGACCTCAGATCAACTCGACTCTCTGGTCGCGCCCATCGCGCTCTATCCCGACGCGCTGGTTGCGCAGGTCCTGGCTGCGGCCACACTTCCCGACGAGGTTGCCTACGCCGAAGACTGGCTCCAGCAAAATCCGAGTTTGACGGGGAGCGCATTAACCCAGGCTGTAAATCAGGAGTTGTGGGATCCCAGCGTCAAAGGTCTGACTCAGTTCCCGTCCGTGCTTAACGATCTTTCCAAGAACCTCTCCTGGACAACGAACCTCGGGCAGGCCTACCTCAATCAGCAGTCCGATGTAATGGCCGCAGTGCAGGTGATGCGTGCCAAGGCGCAGTCTGCGGGAACTCTTCAGTCTTCACCCCAGATCAAGGTGGTTCAGCAGAGTCCGTCGACGATCGTGATTCAGCCGGCGAACCCCAGCGTCGTCTACGTTCCGCAGTACAACCCGACTTTCATCTATGGCACTCCTTATGTTGTGCCCGCTTACACCCCCCCAGTCGCGGTTGCGACTGCTGGAGTGTCGTTCGCTGCAGGTGTTGCAGTGGGAGCGGTCCTGGGCGGCGGCGCCGGCTTTGTCGGCGGCGGCGGCTTCGGATGGGGCTTCGGCTCCTGGGGCATGAACTGGGGCGGTGGCGGCGGCGTCAGCTATAACAACAACACCTACATCAACAAGACGATCATAAACAGAACAAACATCCTCCGGACCACGAATAACTACAACAACAACCATCCGTTGGGGCCGAATAATCCGAACGGCAACGCCACCCACAGGGGTATGGTCGGACCGGGAAATGATGCATGGTACGGCAAGAACGGCACGTATCATCCCGACGGCAACTATAAGCCCGGTGAAAATACGCACAACGGTCCCAACGGCGCCTATCATCCCAACGGTCATTTCGGGCCCGATGGCGGCTGGCATGAAGACAAACCAGGAACCAATCCTCACGACCAGCCGAACGGCGGCAACAACGGCGACCACGGTTTGATTGGTGGCAACGGTGGCGTTGAGCGCTATCCCAACGGCGATCAGCACAATGCCGGCAGCTTCGGTGACCAGCGTCAGGGCGCGGACGATCGCAATCAGGGCGGCTTCGATCGCGATCGCGGCGAGAACCAGCGGGCCAACCAGCCGCGCTCAAACATGGGAGGAAACGGCGACCGTCAAGCTGCCGACCGTGGCCGGGCCGGCATGCACCCGGCATCACAGCAGCATTCACGCCCCCAGCAGCATGCACGTCCCCAACAGCATCCCCATCCTCAACAACACGCTTCACACCCTACTCCGCACAATTCAGGCGGAGAACACCGGCGCTAAGTGGAATGGCCCAAGATGATCCTGAAATCAGAAACGAACGCATAGACGAAAAAAACAATGCAAAACAAGTCGACGAAACTTCGGGTACAAAACATGACGACGGGGAGCACTCTACTGGCTGTACTGCTCCTGCTCGGACCGGTTAATACCTCGGGTTGCGGGGACAAGTCATGCGAGTCTGGCGACGTCCAGACGAGTCGTCGGACAAAAGCTTCTCAATCAAGTCCTAACTGGATAGCCCAAGGTGGGAGAACAATCGATCCTATGGCCTTCACCCCCCCGTTTAGCACATTCCATCGCGGTGGTTGTAACTAGCAAGTGATGACTACCGGCAACAACTTACTTTCAACCACTATAGGAGAAAAGTCATGATGATTAAGAAAGATATGCTCATCGGAACGGCTCTGGGTCTAATCCTGGGCTGCAGTGGAGCAGTATTCGCACAAGCTCCGGCAGTAGACATCGGCAACCGGCATGGCAATCTGCGCGCCGCACAGCAATACATCTCTTCAGCGTGGCAGAAGATTAGCCAGGCACAGACCGATAACAATGACCAGCTGGGCGGCCATGCGCAAAGGGCAAAGGACTATCTCACACAGGCCAATGAAGAACTGAGGTTGGCTGCCAATGTCGCAAATGAGCACGGTCGATAGCCGCGACCCTCAAAACCAAGCAACGAGTCTCTCGGCTACGTGGACGGTAAACCTGCTCCTAAACAGTCCACCTAGCCCATTATCTACAAGATGTTCTGCAGGTACACCCGTATCGGAGTTCTGACGCTGTTTTTCACAAGACCAGGTCATATAGCGGAGGTGCTCTGTTCCTGTGCGAAAAGTGGGACTGTTAACGCCAATACAAGCATCAAGATCCGCCCCGGCAGAGCATCGAGTTCTCTCAGAAGTCCGACCCATCGTGTTTTCCAATGGCCTCTCTGCCTGTAATTAAGTGGTCACAGGCTTAATGCTGGAGCTCCGCTTGATGCCGTAACGACGGGTCAGCCAAGCGCGCACGGGCTCGTCGAAGTACTTCAGAGCAATCCAAGCCACAAAGATCACAAATGGAATAAGCAAGAAAATCCATATCAGCTTCACATCCATGCTCGGATGCCTCGTCCACGAGTAGCCTGCAAGGACATATACGAACGGAATGTGAGTGATATAGAGAGGATAGGAAAGTCGGCCGCTGAACTTGCAGAGCCTGATCATGCCTGTGCCTGCATTCGAGTGCGCCCCACAAAGGATTACGAGCGGGAACAAGAAGAGCACGCATGCCGCGTCATAGAGACCGTTTAACGAGAGACCACTCACTGTCGAGAACTGTGGCATCTGAAAACACACCACAAGAACAATCGAAAGTAGGAGCAGTCCAATCCTGGGGAACCGTATGCGGTCATGAATTCGATAAAGCCAGAGACCCATCACGAAGGAGGCCGTGAGG
>CAYVSQ010000597.1:0-4156 GCA_964453815.1 uncultured Acidobacteriaceae bacterium
CCCGGAGTAGTTTCGAAAGGGCACGGCTTCAGCCGTGCCCCAAGATACCGGCGCGAAGCGCCGTACCTTACTGCCGTAGGCTTGAGCGCAGGCGAAGCGAGCGCCACTCGTTGGTCACTGAAAGCACGTTTGATCGGCTTGTATTTACCGATCGGATACGTCGGAAGTCAGTTTGTCAGTGCCCATCATACCGGCTGCCACAACTCCACCCGGTTCCCTTCCGGATCGGTGAACCAGCCGAAGTTGCCGTAGTCGTATCTTTCCCTCTTCGGGTCGACCTCGACTCCGGCGGCGATCAGGGCATCGAGCAGCGCATCCACATCGTCGACCTGAAAGTTCAACATCGCCGGCTGACGCACTGGAAAGTAGTCCGACCCGCGCGGAAAAAACGACACCACTGCGGGGCCTCGCTGCTCCGCCGCCTCAAACGTCCAGCAGCCATTCTGCCGCTTCAGCCCCAGATGCTTCTCGTACCACGTATATAGCCTCTCCGGATCGTCCGCCCTCAGAAACGCCCCGCCAATCCCCGTCGCCTTAGCCATACGCCGCCCTCCGCCCCACATCCTACAGCAGTTTCTCTGACCGATGCAGGAGAAAGGCAGAATAGAGCGAAGGGGCATTCTGCACTCTGTGTATGCCTTGTCGCTAATGGCTCTCCCTGATGGGTCATGGCTGTCTTTTGGCCGACCATTTCCATCAACCCGCTACGCTCAATCGTCTTCTGCTACGAGCAACCGCATGTCGTTCTCCCAGGCGTGTGCATTCACCGCTTGCAGGAACAACCTCTCGTGCCTCGGAATCAGACAGAAGAGAAGATTAATTGCGGAAATGCGCTGAGTTCGCGAATAGGAAGTAGCAGCCTGATGGGTTTCATAACGCGAAATCTCTGAGTAAAAAATATCCGCCCCGATTCGCCTTTTATTCGCTATAATTCGCGCATGGCCGTCACCCGCCGTCAAAAAGAGGTGCTCGATTTTATTTCGAGCTTTGTGCAACGCAATGGTTACTCTCCTTCCTTTGAGGAGATAGCCCACGGCCTCAATCTGAGGTCGCTCGCCACCGTGCACAAGCACATCACCAATCTGCAGCAGAAAGGTCTGCTGCAGCGGGAGCACAACCGCAGCCGATCGATCGATGTGATGCCGCCGAAGGCGAAGGCGCGGCCAGGGGATCGGCTGCCGCTGGTGGGACGCATCGCAGCGGGCCTGCCGCTTGAGGGCGTTGAAACCTCGGAGAGCATTTCGCTGAGCGACATCGTCGGTAACCGTGATGTCTTTGCACTGCAGGTGCGGGGCGACTCCATGCGCGACGAACACATCGTCGATGGGGACTATGTATTTGTCGAGCGAGTGTCGGCGGCTCACGAAGGAGACATCGTAGTCGCGCTGGTTCGCGGGGCGGAGACCACTCTCAAGCGCTACTACCTGGAGGGTTCACTCGTCCGGCTGCAGCCGTCGAATACCGAGATGGACCCTATTTATGTTCCGGCGGCGCAGGTCGCCATCCAAGGTCGCGTTCTGGGAGTGATGCGGAAGTACTGATTTTGGACTAGGGTATCCCATCCCTCCTGCATTCTGAGGCTGATTCATTCTCATTAACTTAACCGACACCTATTCATTCCAAACAGTTTAGGTAGAGCCCGTCGAGTTCCCCCATGTTCAGATCATTCATTCGGTGGTGAAATGAATCGTCCATGAGTTCATTTCCTTGTCCTCGACAGTCGAAATTCCGTGCCTAAGAAGCTCTGCCAAGCCAATACAAGTGAGCGTTGAACGGCTGGCAGTCACTCGGCTCGGAGCGCACTTGAGGGGTCAACATTTGCGCTGCGCCAAGCAGGAATCCAGCAAGCCAGGGCAGCGACAATGGCCAGCACCGCCATCATGCCGAGCCAGGAAACCGGATCGAGCGCCGAAGTCCCGAACAGGAGAGAGGCAGTACCTCGGCTGGCGGCAAAGGCTCCGCACAGCCCCATCATCATACCGAACGCCGTCAGCCGCATCCCATCGCGAAGCACCAGGGTCAGAATGTCGCTCCGCGTGGCTCCCAACGCCATACGAACGCCTATTTCAGGAATCCTCTCCGAAACGCTACCGGACAATACGCCATAGAGGCCGACGGCCGCAAGCAGCAGGGCCACAACTCCGAACGCGTCAAAGAGAATCAGGATGAAACGCCGTTGTGCTTCGGTGATTGCCATCAGACGATCCATCGTCATCACACGAACGATGGGCTGCTCCTTGTCCACCGACCAGATGGCGGACTTCACTGCGGGCACGAGAGCTGCCGTGTTTCCGCGCGTACGAATCACGAAGGAAAGCGTGTCATCGGCGAACTAGGTCTGGTCTGTCGACAGATAGACCGCATCTTCCTGGTCTAAGGAGAGAGAAGTCTGCTTCACATCGCCGACGACTCCGACGATGGTATACCAGGGCAGGTTTCTCGGGCCGACATGCAGGCGGCTGCCGATTGGATTTTGGTTTCCGAAATGATGCCTGGCAAGAGATTGGCTGATGAGCGCCGCCTGCGGTGCACCGGCAGTATCGCGTTCGTCGAGCAACCGGCCGCCGATCACGGGGATGCCCATCGTTTGGCAATAACCGGGGCTGACCGCGTAACGAAAAACGTTGTATCCGCTTTGAGAATCCTGGTCTTCGAATTGTGCTCCATACATCCCCATAACGGGGGGATCGTCGCTGAGGGTCAGCAGGCTGGTAAAAGCTGCGCTTTCGACGCCGGGCACCTGCCGAACGGCATCGAGGGCCTGCTCGAAAAAGCGGCGGCGAACGCGATCACCCTCGCCCGGGTTCGTGGCGAGATCGTCAAACTGGTGGCCCGAGGTGGCCACCTGCATGGTCAGCAAGTGCGACGGACTGAATCCCGGATTCACGGCAAGCAGCCGCTGCATGCTGCGCAGAAGCAATCCAGCGCTGACCAGCAAGACAAGAGCCAGAGCGATCTCCGCGACAACGAGAAAGCGCCGCGTCCAAAGGTGCATACCGGCGATGCGACGGCAAGCGTACTGCAGTCCGGATTGCAGGTGATTGCGCGAGATGTGGATAGCGGGGACGACGCCCGCTGCAAGGCCAATGATCGTGATGAGAACAAACGCGAAGACAAATGCCGCCGGATCGAAGCCGATGGCGTCGAGGCGCGGCAGCTCCGCCGGACTGAGTGCGACAATCACGCGCACTCCGACGGCGGCGGCGGCGATTCCGAGCACGCCGCCAAAGAATGACAGAAGCAGGCTCTCCGTCACGAGTTGACGCAGGATGCGGCCCCTTGATGCGCCCAATGCGCCGCGCACCGCAAATTCGCCGTGACGCTGAGCGCTGCGAGCCAGGACCAGATTGATGACGTTGACGCATGCAATGGCCAGCACGACGACCACCGCGCCGAAGACGGCCAGCAGCGCCGGTTTGACTGTGTGTGCGATGTCATCTTGCAGAGAATCTACAATGAGCCCGCGCTCCAGGGAAGCCCAACGCGGACGAGGAAATTGTGGCCATCGCGTTCTTGCGATCTCAGCCAGTTCCTGAATCGCATTAGCGCGCGTACTTCCTGGTCTGAGACGGCCCACCATGCGCAGGTGATTGCCCCACGCCCAGCTATTGAATTCGCGGTTGACCTGACTGGAATCGTACTGGTCAGGAGTCCAAAGTTCGGCTGAAGGAGAAAGGACATCATCAAACCGTCGGGGCATGACTCCGATGATGGTGTAATTGTCGCCGTCGAGGTTGACCGCATGGCCGAGGGCTGCGGGATCACCGTGAAAGAGACGCCGCCAAAGCTTGTCGCTGAGAATGACAGCCTTCGGCACGTTCGGTCCCTCATCGGAAGAAGCGAAATCACGGCCGAGCACAGGAGCGATGCCCAGCACATGGAAGAAACTGGGGCTCACGTGTTGGCCGTCGAGGCGCTGGGGTTCCGTACCGCCGGTAATCGCCGGTTGCCACGGCTCAAAGAGGGCCATGGATTCGAAGGAATGGCTGCGCTGTGAAAGCTCAACGTAGGTGCCAAAGGCAATCTCGGATCGAGCACCCTGCCAGGTGCTCCAGATCATCAGAATGCGGCCGGGGTGAGGATAGGGCAGGGGTTTGAAAAGAATTGGATTGATTGCGCTGAATATCGCTGTGCTGGCGCCGATGCCAAGCGCAAG
>CAYVSQ010000598.1:0-6854 GCA_964453815.1 uncultured Acidobacteriaceae bacterium
CGTGGCTGTAGTCGCGGTCAGTATGGATCAAGATCTGGACGTTTACCGAAAGTTTCTTGTCGACCACCATGTGGACGTGCTCACCGTGCGAGACGAGGAGATGAAGGTCAATGCGTTGTACGGAACGGTGCAAATTCCCGAAACCTACGTCATCGACAGGCAGGGGATCCTGCGGCGGAAGTTCGTTGGATCTCAGGACTGGACCAAGCCAGAGATCATGGAATTCCTGCGGAAGATGTAGCCAGCGGAGCTTCTTTGCGGATGTCAATGGCGCGGGCACCAGCTCGACGAGCCGCTTCAAGACCTTCGTCTGAGTCTTCGAAGACGATGCACGTTGCAGGATCGACCTGCATCCGCCGCGCAGCTTCGAGGTAGACGTCCGGCGCCGGTTTTCCATGTTCCACGTCGTCGGCCGTGACGATGTAGTCGAAGAGCGATCGCAGCCCCGCGTTCACCAGAGTGGCTTCCACGTTTTCAATAACTCCGTTCGACGCGACCGTCATGGGCACGCGGCCATGCCAGGCGCGAGCAATGTCAGCGACGAAGGTGATCTCTTCGATCATAGGGATCGCTGCCTGATAGGCGATGTTGTTGCGCGCAAATAAGGCGGCGCGGTCGATCGGCGGAGGGTTGAATGCTGCCTCGTACTCGTCGATCAACGGATCTGGTCCAAGTCCGTGTCGTGGCTGATACCACTCGGGCGTCATAGTAAGGCCAAGTGGCTTGAGCGCCTGCTGGATCGAGCGAAGATGCGCCGGGGCACTGTCGACCAGCGTCCCGTCGCAGTCGAAGATCAGCGCGGAGAACGTCCCTTCGATGAGCGAGATTGCCATAATCCAATTCTACGGACTTGCGGCTTCTTTACCGTTAGGGCCCTCGGAATCGCCTTGCAAATATCCTATTTCCAATAAGATACCGACTCTTGCACAGGCAATCGTCTCCAAAATAAAGGGGATTGCGGAGGAAATGGGCCAAGTGGCATGGAGCTGCACTGATTCTCAATGTCCGAAAGTGACTCTGCCATCTTGGTATGATCGATTGCATGACACAACTTGATGTTTTGTACCGCTATGGAGTGCCACCGACGGAAGCTGCTGCACTGGCGATTGCCCGGACTCGCGAAGTCTATGGCGTTCGGGAGGTTGAGTTCAACGAGGCGGAGAAGACCGTCCGAGTGGAGTACGACGCGACGCGATTGAACGAGGCCATGATTCACCAGTTGCTACGACGCGCCGGGCTCGACATCGTAGAGAAGATGCCGATGTTCGCCGCACCAGAGGAACCTGCTCCTGTCGCTGCCGTCGCAAAATAGATTGCCGTCGATATCGTTTTCCGGTAGTTTGTAACGAGTCACTTCCCTGCTTTCCGCGCCCGTAGCTCAGTTGGATAGAGCATCTGGCTTCGAACCAGAGGGTCGGAGGTTCGAGTCCTTCCGGGCGCACCAATAAAATAAACAACTTACAGCAATTTGGGGCAGACCAAAATTCCTCGATTCACGACCCTTGCACAACCACTTCGCCTGATGGGAGAGACCGGTGTCCAGACTCTCCTCAAACGCCTGCAAAAGCTTGATGATGCATTCCCAGATGCCATATTTTCTGAACCCCAAATTCATCGCCGTGACCCGACCAACCCAATCCCTGTTCGCCGCAGCAGCAATTGACTTTTTCTGATCGCCGAAGAAGGGACCTTACTGCAAATGGCTCTGTCATGTTGATGGTGAGTGGGCAGTAGAAATCGAGTGATGAAGAAGACGAAACTGCTTTATCACGGCCACCGCTTGCCCGCTGTCGTCATCAGTTGCGGGGTTCGCTGTATATCTGCTTCAGCCTGAGCCTGCGCGACATTGAGGAGTTGTTGCTCGAGCGTGGTGCCGTGGTCACATACGAAACGATCCGCTGCCGGTGTGACAAGTTCGGCGCGGATTCGCCTGACGCTGCGCGGTGAGCCATATCTGTTGTGGCGAGCAGTCGACGAGCATCGCGTCGAACTCGATCTGCTGGTGCAAAGCGGCGCGACAAGGCCGGGCGAAGCGCTTCTTCCTCAGAGTACTGGGTTCAAAACGCAGGATCGTTATGACCAGCGATGGAGCTACCCTGCGGCGAAGGCGGATATTCTCCGAGCTCGCACAGAATATCGTCTGGAAGTTGAACGCCCTTCATGGCAGCTCCTATAGCGATAAGAAAGCCATCATTGCCTAGGTGTTTGCGTAGATGGAACACTAGGCGAAGCGCCGGCCTGGACGGGCTTGTATCTCGTTAGCTTGTAGAAAATCGGGGTAACCTGAAAGGGCATCTTGTCGCTGGCTTTCTCGAGTGGCTCAGCCGCGGCGTGTAACTGATAAACTCGGCCGTCCCATGCATCAACCTTCAATCGACTACCCAATGGCAGAGCGGCAATCTGCTGAAGATTGTTGACCTGCAGAGCCGGCGCACCTTTCTGGAGTTCGGCAAGCCAGGGCTGACCACTACTTTGGAGCAGAGAGTCCCCAAGCTGGGGCGTTAAGAGGGAAGGGATCTGATGCTGAATATTCACAAGTTGTTCCAGAAACAAACCCGCATTGCCTGATTTGTCTCCATAGATAGAATTCTTGTACAGTTCCACAGCCTTTTTCCCCGCGTCAATATTCTGCGCATTAGAGTGATTCATAGGGATCCGCTGAAACGTGGATTCGTCAGGAAAGAGCAGGTCGCTACTGAAGGCGTAGCGCGTGTCAATGTTGTGCCCGAGGATAATATGGGCCAACTGAAAGCTAAGCATTGCTGCGAAAGCCTCTTCGTTGGGAAGCACGTCAATGAGGCCTCTGCTCAGGACGATGGTATTGCCGATAGCAATGGACTCCAGCCTGGAAGTCAGCATAACCCTGCAGTGAACCTGGAATGGCAGGTCGATCTTATTACCGATCATTATGTTCTTCGTGATCGTTTCCAGCAGCTGATCAAATTCGCTGGGCGCCGCAAGCAAACCCGCCTGGGCCAACCGCTCCAAAACATTTTGCTCGCTCTGGCCCCGCCAAGCGCGCAACGCCTGCAACGGGCCCACGTCTTGTGTGTTTTGGCCGTTATCCGTCGCATTTTCAGCTGGGGCGCTATCGATCTCACCAGGGCTAGAGGGCAGTTGTAAGCCATATCCCCAAAAATGAGTCTGGCCTTGGAAGTCACGGTCCTGCACATACACTGCTATCGGTAGCCAGACGCCGGGTTGCACGTTGGCTCTCCAGCTGTCGAAATGAAAATAAAGGCCAGTAGAGCCTGGGCTTGAAAAGAAACCGTGCTCTTCGCCGGTGAAGGTGCCCTCAAAACGGATAATATTTCCGGCGTCCTTTCCGGCTTCGTCATCGATCCATACGCGGCCAATAAACCTGCCCAAACCGCTTCCAGGCTTCGGCTGAACATCAAAGACCGAGGTCTTGATTTCGCCAATAAACTCTTTGCGAATAAACGTGAAGTTATAGCGGGCCTGAGTGAAGCCGCTGATATCCGTGAACATCATGTCCATGAAGCCATTCTCTGAGAACTGCAGGCTGAACATGCTTGTCATACGACCCAAAAAGTTCTTCGAGCCCGAGAACATTCCTTTCCGATGAGTTCTTTGATCGTAGAGGCTCTCATTGAAGGTTCCGCCGAAATCGACACGTCCCAGCAAATATTCGTCCGAAACGGGAACATCGCCTAGTGCAGGATCCTTCCGCATATGCTGAATGTAGGTCTGGGCAACAGGCGGATAGAACTGAATGTTTTTCACAACAAGTCTTTCCTGCGTGGCTGCTTTCTGCAACAACGCAGACTGCTCAGGAGTAAGCGAAGTAAGAGCATCATGAGCGCCTGGTTTGTTTGCTGCACAAGGAATCGCGATGGCCAGGATTGCCAAGCTCGCTAACTTCTGAATTGTCCAGGTCAATTTCATGGTCACGCCTCTCAGATGCGACTCTCCCCAAGACATCCTTACTAATGAAGGATGCGAAAGGCAGGCGCAGTGATGGCCTTCCGACGAGACTGCGAAACAACCCGATTGCTTGCCTGTTCCCTGTTAATACACCGCGAAGTTGATGCGGGGCCCCAAGTATGAAGAAGGCACCAGCGCATGCACTTCGCGGCAATCATAGCTGACGACCCAGCGAGATGTCATTTTTCCAAGTCGAAAACAGCCATCCAGAAGTGAATTCCGGTCAGCGATCTATCCTCGTGTGCACTGCGAGAGGCCTGGGAGGAAGTTCCAGATCGCTTAAAGCCGTTCTGAGATCGTCGATTTCTAGTGATTCCCTGAGCGAGATTCCTGAGGCTCACGCTTCCGGGCACTTCGCAGAACGATGAAGACTTCTCGAAGATCGCGTCTGCCGATGACAACGAGAAGGGCGAGGGTCAGAACAGTGCATAAGACAAGCAGAAGCCCATACCAGTTCAGTGCCCACGCTGACTGGGTCAGCCAAAGTGCGCCGGACGCTACAGCGGTACTAGCCAAGATTTCGGACACTCGGTAGGAGAGCGCAAAGAAGCGTTGCGCCAACAGGAACGCACCGATCGCCTCCACTCCGTAGGCAATTGTGGTCGCCCAGGCTGCGCCGTCCATCCCCCATCGTGGAACCATCGCGAAGTTAAGGGCAAGATTCACAATAAAGGCGATCAGACTGATCATGAAGACCGACGCAGTTCGTTTCGCTTGCAGGATCGAAAGCTGAAAGAGAGAAAACCAAGCGTGGAACAAATAACCCATGACGACCCATGGGACAAGGCGCGCCGCGGCGCGATAACGGTAGTCGAGAAAAGCATGTAAGAACACAGGAGAGAGCAGTATGCCAAGACATGCAAGTCCAACAAGAAAGATCGCTAGTCCCGAACAAGTACGCCCCAGCATCCTGCGATTGCCTTCTCCCTCCTCGGCCAATTCAAAGAATATTGGAAGCCAAGCCTGAGACAGTGACTGCGTTACGAGAAACATGACCATGCCAAAGGTATAAGCAAGAGAATAGATTCCCACCTCGCTTAAGTCCCGGTAATGCTGAAGAATGAACCGGTCAGCTACTATTAGGCCATAGGCCATCGCGAGATGGGGAACCAGCGGCAAACTAAACGACAGCGATTCACGGACAAACCTCCACTGGAACCTTTCTGATAGAAGTGAGCGCATGCTCCAGGCGGCAAGCAGGAATGTGAACGCCGCCGCAACCAGCTTTCCCTTGAGCATCCCTATGACGCCGCCGTGGCGGACCACAACTCCATAAAGGCTGCCGGCTGCCGTTAGAACAGCGAGGATGAGCGAGAGCAGCGCATAGGGTCGCGGTCGCCGAGCTGCCAAATACACCGACAGACGATATTGAGTTCCTTGCGTCGCTGTCGCGGTTGCGATTGCCATCGCAATGTATGGGTAGAACGGTACTGCAGCACGATGGTGCAGATGAGATTGAACGTAGCCGCCCAGGACAAGAACCAAAGCAAGGAGTCCCACCATCCAGACGAGCCCGAAACGAATGGTACTTCCAAGATAGCTGCGGAGCTCCTCTGCATTATGGTGGTACTGGAAGTAAAGACGTTGAAGGGCGCTGTCTATGGATAAGCCTGCGAAGATGATCAAAAATGCAGCAATAATCTCCGCCATGTAAATGATTCCGTAGTCATAAGGCCGAAGGAAATGTGCGTAGACCGCGATGAGGAGAAGATTCATCGCCCGAATGGCAAAATTCGCGCTTCCGTAAACAGCAAACGACCCCGCCAGTTGGCGCGCGACGACATGAACAGATGAAGTGATAGCTTTCGTTTGTACTGCCGCTGCGTTTTGAGGCAAGAGATCAGCCATTCATAGACTCACGCAGCTCTGATGCGTATTGTCACGCGAGCATATCAAGTCTCAGGACCATACCTGCTTCAATATCATGGTGTGCTTGCCGCCCCAGCAACTGTGATCGCATCCCTGGTGGAAGTCCTGTACCGGGACGCAGAATGTCGAGCATGTCAGCCGTAAGCACAGTCCCCGCTGGGATGAATCTAGCAGCCACCAGGGATCTGCGGGCTACATCGGCGGTGTTCAACTCTTCTGCTGCAGGTCGTTTCACGCCGTCTCCGAGAGCCGTTTCGACCGTACGGATACCTTTCACCAGCCGTACCAGGTCCTGAGGTTCCAATGAAGCGCGGTGGTCAGGGCCGGGGAGTTCATGGCTAAGAGTAAAGTGCTTTTCGATGACGCATGCACCGAGGGCGACCGCGGCAAACGCCACCTCTGTACCAACAGTGTGGTCTGACAGTCCGGCAGCAACTCCAAACGTCTCCTCCAGGGAGTGCATGGCCCGCAAGTTCATGCTGGAGGGATTAGCTGGGTAATTGCTCACACACTGCAGAAGGACCATTTGCAGATTTCCTGTAGCACGGATCGTTTCCACTGCAATGGCCACTTCGTCCATCGTGGCCATCCCTGTCGAAACAATTAAGGGGCGGCCTTTTCGGGCTACGTGCTCCATGAAAAAGAGATTCGTGATCTCGCCAGACGGAATTTTGAAGGCGGATACGGGCAATTCAGCAAGGAAATCAGCGCTCTCGTAGTCAAATGGCGTGGATAGGAAGATGATGCCTTTATCGCGGCAGTAATGATGAAGTTCACGGAATGCATCAAAGGGCAGTTCCAGTTTTCTCACCATCTCTAATTGAGACTCTTCTGTTGCAGTGGTCTGCAATTGATAGACAGCCTTTGGCGCAAGCGGCGAGCACACCTTTTCAGTCTTAAATGTCTGAAACTTGACCGCATCACAACCAGCATCAACGGCCAGGTCCACCAGTTCACGTGCTAATTCAACGCTTCCATTGTGATTGACGCCAGCCTCGCCAATAATGAAGCATGGCTCCCGCTTCCCTACTCTACATTCG
>CAYVSQ010000599.1:0-2571 GCA_964453815.1 uncultured Acidobacteriaceae bacterium
CATGCCGCCATTGCCGGGAAAGGTGGAATCCATTTGAAGGACGTGACGGACGAACTGGTAGTTGGAGTTGTAGTCTGTCGTGTTGTTGAAGACAACGAGTGTGTAGAACAAAGCCACAGAGAACACAAGGAAGCACTTCGAGATTCGAACCGCCATCAACTCCCTCCCGGAGCAAAGGTTTGAAAATATGCCTGCAATGCCTTGGCGGTCGCGTCGTCGAAGCGCGAACCAGGCTGTGTGGATGCCTCGTGATAGTTTGATTTCGGGTTGAGGAGATACGCTTCGAAGGCCGCAGGCGTAGCCGCATCGAAGCCCAATTGCTGCCACGTTACTTTCGCCTTTGTGCCACCGTGGCTACCCATGTTGTGACACCGAAAGCAATGTTGCTCGGCGATTCGATATCCATCCATCACCTGATCCCCCGGCGCAAAGAGTCCGTGGGGCGCGATTGCTCCAAAGACGAGCCGCTTGGAACTGAAATCCAATCGCACAATATCGATCGGCACCTGGGGCGTTTCCGACACAGAGAGCACATCGAAAGACGGCGTGAAGACTTCATGCGTAATGAAGTATGTGCCAAGATCTTCGTTATGGGTTTGACTTACCCAGTTCTTAACGGGGAGTCCGTCGATCTTCAGCACTAAAATGGGGCGGTGCGCCAGTATGTAATCGCGAGAATAGTTCGTGCGATAACCATCTGAGCACTGAGCGCTGATCAAATCCGAGTCAGGCTTTGCGCCAAGATACTTGGCGAGAACGTCGAGATAAATGCCGGTGACCTCGACCTTTTCGCGATGCATCTCAACAAAGTTATCGTCCCCAATCACGGTGACCGTCGCCTGGGGAAGCGTGAGAAGCTTCTCATAAGAAATGTAACGGGACGTTCCCGGAGCAACGCCCGTGATCTGGAGGTCCGATGGGGAGCTACGCTTCACTTCGAGAAGTTGCTTCGTCGAACTCGAGCCAGCACCCAGCAGCGCACAACACGCAGCGGTCACAGCGAGCAGCTTTACTCGAGGCATGACTCAGACTATAGCGAAACTTCTCTGCGAGCGGCGTAATTAAAAGAGCCTACTGGCAGCTTGAGAAGATTTGACTCGATCCTGCACATCACCTTTCAGAATTCGAAGTGTTGTTCGCGAAGCCGACCCGCCCTTCGCGAATGATTTTGGAGAAGTCCGGACTCTGGTCGGCAGCCTTCGCTGCGGCGTTGATGTGCGCCTGCTCCTTTAGCGCAGAGAGCGGTAGACCACCGGTAACTAAGGCACCGCGTTCGTACAACATCTCGTCCATCTTGCCGTTCAGGAGGATGCGCCAGTCGAGCCGCATGCGGATGTCGCGCGCTTCAGCGGTGGTCACGGCGATGTTGGTGGTGCAGTTGTCGGTCAGAGCGTTATACCACTCGGGACGCTCGTGCAAGTTGTTGACGCGCTCCAGGTAGTCGAGGAATATCCTGCGCGCCAGAGGCGGGCTAACCGTCGTGCGAAAGATATGCACCTCTTCATCTTTGCGGAAGTTAGTGCGCAGTCGAATGACGTCGCGCTCGTCACTGACGATGTAGATGAGCGTGTACTGACGGAAAAATCCACGAATGGCAGAGTAGGTCTGGCCAACCAAGTTGCGAGTCTCGATGGACATGGGCACATGACCCTGCTCACCGAAATCGAAGCTGACGATGGGATGCGCGATCCATGGCGAACCCCACCAGGTAATAAAAATGTCGGCGCCTCGAAGATTTGCCAGATCGTAGGAACGGACCTCCCATTCGCAGGTGAAGTCCTGCTCGGTGCGGTAGTCGCAGTTGCGAACGTTGTGGATGGTGACCTGGTCTCCGTTGATGTCAGCGTAGGCGGTTTTGGCGTTATCTGGCTTCCAGTCGCGGTCGTTCGATGGCTTGATCGAGAACCACCAGATCACGACGATCGCGAATCCGGCAAAGGCAACCGTCAATCCCATAGGACCGCGCCGCAGAAACAACACAGCTGCCAGCATCGTAATGAGATACAAGAGGGCGACGAGTGCCCGCAGCGACCCGAACGGAGAGTCAAAGTAGATCGCCGCCGCCGCCCACGCGGTCACGAGCACAGCAACAATAATTGAGAGCGCGAACACGGTTCTAAATAGCCATCGCACGCCGCAGTCCTTCCAGCTCTTCTGATAGGTGTCGATTACTTTTCGCGATCTTTCCGTTATCGGTTCCCTGGGGCCCTGTGAATCATTGGTTTCTCCGCCGTGCGGAGGCACAAACGAAGTCTACAGGTGACTTCTCGGTGCCGCCAGATCACTTCTTCTCCGCGAACACAACTTTAGCTCAGAGCACCGAAAACCGTATATCAAGCTCCCACAGAGCCTAAAGGGAGCTCTGACTTTAAGACTTTTTGAAGGGGCGGCCTTCAGTCCCGTCGCAAGCGCAGAAGAATGAATGGGCTTTAGCCCGCGAGGGAAAATAAGCCTATTAGGGATTGGACATTAATCCCTCTCCGTCACGGTAAAACTAGAAAACGAGAGTGATGGTAGTAATCTGTCACCCCAGGAGAAGACAAATGTCGTTAGACTCGCGCCGAGCAATCT
>CAYVSQ010000600.1:0-3924 GCA_964453815.1 uncultured Acidobacteriaceae bacterium
AATACCGCTACCAGCTGCGGGGCTTGGCCTGAAGGAGCATCCGACGGCAAAAATGTCCTTCCCAGCATGGCAGGAACTCCGAAGAGGCGAAAGGCGTTCCCGGACAGGAGAACCACATCAGTATCCCGAGGGACATCGAACGTCCTGTCAGCCAGATAGCGCTCGTCCATCTCCACAACATCGTCGATGGAGCGGCTTTCCTTCAACTGGCGGATTTGCTCGCGATATATGGGCGGCGTGTATTCAGTTTCAGTTTTATCGCTAAGGTCGACAAAGCGCACCACGCGATCAGCTTCGCGATACGGCGTTGGCCGCAGTAAGACTTTATAAATGACGCTAAATAGCGTTATGCTGGCCGCGATCCCCAGCGCAAGTGAAAGAATAGCGACGACAGAAAATGTCGGTTGCTTCCACGCCTGCCGTAGCGCAAAGCGAATGTCCTGGAGGAGGATCGACACGGTGCCTCGGTTGAGGGGAAATCATACCGCACGACTCATATTTCTCAGTATAGAGGCTGCGGTTTACGGTGCGTTCACGCCATAGTCGGATCGCTTGACGCTCATCGGAAACGCCGCCCCGGGGAGTGTTTGCGCGCAACGTGGTCCGAATCCTATGGGGAGGCCACGGATTTTGTCTTTCCTTTCTTCCGGAAGGACGCCGTGTCCCTCTGTCTCCAGCCATCTTCGTCGCCAATCATCTCCGGACCGGCATCAAGGTGGGAGTTCAGATCGCGCCGGAGCACCGCTTCGGCTTCCACGATCTCCGGCACTCACTGTCGAACTGGATGGTGAACAAGGGGAACGTGGCTCCCAAAACGGTGCAGGGCATCCTCAGGCATTCCCGGATTCAGACAACGCTCGACCTGTACACGCATGAAGACCGCGACGAAACGCAAGCGGCACAGGGCGCCTATCTGAAGGCGATGGGAATGACGAGCAATCTCGTTCAGTAGCTGTGGAATGAATTGTGGAACGAAATTTTCATGGAAGTGAAGCGTAACTCGCAGATTCTATGGTGGGCGCAGCAGGATTCGAACCTACGACTTCCACCGTGTGAAGGTGGCACTCTACCGCTGAGTTATGCGCCCTTAAGAGGAAAGGAAACAATCCCTAGATTAGCATCCTCGTCGCGGGCTGCCAAACACCCTTCGGACGCTCATCTATCTAGACACCCATGTCAAGCATCTGAGGCAAACAGATACAATCGCTTGACGGAAGAAATGAATTATCCCGAGCCAGTACCGCCCCCTGGTCGCCCCGC
Organism: uncultured Acidobacteriaceae bacterium; assembly: GCA_964453815.1. Lineage (GTDB taxonomy): Bacteria > Acidobacteriota > Terriglobia > Terriglobales > Acidobacteriaceae > Silvibacterium. Next base: position 1,261 of record CAYVSQ010000600.1, read on the forward strand.
ATCTGAGCGTGAATCCAGTGGATCGGGGCAAAATAGCTTGAAAAGGGTGCCGATTCCCGGCCTGGAAGATACAGAGCTCATGGACACTGAGATCGGGGACTCCGATCCGCAACCTGTGCCTGAAAACGGGGTTGATAGGGATATGGCGTCCATTGCCCTAGATTCCGCGCTTTTGAAGGGAGTCCCGATCGAATCTGCGCAGGGCCGACCCGCGGGCGGTCAGACGATGGGCGGCCGCACAGTTGCCGACTGGGGCGCCATGAGCGACGCGGAGATTATGCTCCGCGTGCGCGAAGGAGATGACTCAGGCTTCGACCTTCTGATCCAGAAGTACCACAAGCCGATCATCCACTTCATGTTTCGCATGGTGCACAATCAGGCGGTGGCCGAAGAGTTGGCGCAGGAGGTCTTTCTGCGTGTGTATCGCTCCCGCCATACCTATCGCGCCGAGGCCCGGTTTAGTACCTGGCTGTATCGTATCGCGACGAATCTTGGTGTGAACCACGCGCGGGACACGAAACACGAGAGGGCCGCGCAGAATGTTTATCTCGACCAGCCCGATCCGGAGACGGGAACGACTCCAGACGTAGCGGACATGACAGCAACGGTCGAGCAGGAGCTGGTACGCGACGAACGGATGCGCGCCATCCGCCAGCATGTAATGGCATTGCCCGAACGGCAGCGCACCGCCGTCCTGATGCACAAGTATCAGGGATTGGACTATAAGCAGATTGGCGAGGTACTCAAGCTGAGCGAGTCCGCAACCAAGTCGCTTCTCTTTCGTGCCTACCAGACGTTGCGTGAACGGCTGAAGGATTTTGTATAACAAGAACGATTTGCTGCACTAGGATTTTGCAGTACCAGGAAGGTAAAAATTATGATCTGCCGGATAACCAAAGCGAACCTTACGAACCTGCTCCTTGATCGGGAGCTGGCTCCGGCCGAGGTACGGAACCATGTGGAGCAGTGCGCCGAGTGCAAGCAGGAACTCGCGGCGCTAGAAGCTACCATGCAAGCGCTCGACTCCTGGGAAGCGCCTGAGCCATCGCCCTTCTTCAACGCGCGTATGGCTGCTCGCCTGCGCAGCGAGCGCGAGGCCCAGCCTGCGGGATTCTTTGAGCGGCTACGCGCGCGTCTGCTTTATAGCACGAACATGCACCTGCGTCCTGTAGCCGCCGGAGCGCTAGCGCTGCTCCTGCTTATCGGAGGCGGCACCTATGCTGGCTTTGTGAACATGGGCCAGCCTGTAACTCCGTCCGCGGCGGTTCGCGATCTGCAGTCGCTCGACGAGAACTCGCAGGTCTTTCAGCAATTGAATACGCTCGATCAGCAGGACGACGACTCCAACAGCGCTTCGCCGAACAGTCACCTGTGATTCTGCAGAAAGAGTAATTCCGCTGGCAAGATTTTGGACTTCATGCCGGCAGTTTGGGCTGGCATTTTCCTGGATGTAGTTTTTAGATGGAGTTCTTAGAGCCTGGGATTATTAGAGCTGGTTAGACGAGATATGACGATGTGCGCACGGCAAATAACGGCAAGCCGCCAAGGCGGGCTGAGCAGCCTAGGTCTGCCTGCGATCTTCGCGCTCGTGCTGGCAATTTTCGCTCTGTGCTCCACGTCGTCCAGCTGGGCATTAGGCCCGCGTGGGAGCGGCTTTCACCCTATGAGTAAGCAGTATGGGAGCGGTGGCCACGGGACTCCACAATCTCATCCTGCACCTGCGCCTCAAACGCATCCATCCACGCCTCAAGCCCGTCCGTCACCCTCGCACTCGCAAGAGGCCGAACCGCCGCTGCGGCCCGCTGTGCACTCAGGCTCTTATTTGCCGTCGAACCCGAATGTACAGCCAGGCCGTCCGGGGCAGCAGCATCTTCCCGAGTGGCTCAACAACCATCAGAATCTGTCGCCGCAACAGCAGGAGGACGCGCTGCGCCGCGAGCCAGGTTTCCGCGGTCTGCCCACGGACCAGCAGCAGCGGCTCGTCAACCGGCTGCATTCTCTTGATGAGAAGACTCCCGAGCAACGCCAACGCATCCTGGCGCGCAACGAGAACTTCGAGCGGCTGCCCCCCGAACAAAGGCAAGAGGTTCGCGGAGCCTCGCAGGCGCTTGGCCAGATGTCGCCCGATCGGCAGCAACTCTGTCGCCGCGCTTTCCAGCAGCTGCGGCAACTCCCCCCACAGCAGCGCCAGCTGATGCTCAATTCCGGAAGCTATGCGTCGCAGTTCACTCCGCAGGAGCGCACGGTGCTCGGGAATCTGCTCTCCATCGAGCCGTATCAGGCACATCCGGGCGCCATTCCGCAGCCATATTTCGGACGATAAGACCCAGCGCGGCTGCCTTCACTGCTTCAGCATGTTCTTTGCGATAAACAGCACATTCGCCGGGCGTTCAGCGAGGCGGCGCATGAAGTACGGGTACCACTCCGCACCAAAAGGAACGTAGACGCGGACATTGAAGCCCTCCGCAACCAGTGCCCGCTGCAGGTCGCGGCGCACCCCATAGAGCATCTGGAACTCAAAGGATTTCGGATCGACGTGCCGCTCGCGAACAAACTGCCTGGTTGCCTCCACCATCGCTTCATCATGTGTGGCGATACCGTGATAAAGACCACTCGTGAGAAGCGTATGCGTGAGTTTCACGAAGTTGGCGTCCAAATCGGCTT
>CAYVSQ010000601.1:0-5222 GCA_964453815.1 uncultured Acidobacteriaceae bacterium
TCAACCGCGCACCCCAACGATTGCCAGCAGCGCATTCACCGCAGCTTCGGTGGCTCCAGCTTCTCTCTCGAAGACCTTACGCGCTCGCTCACCCATCCGACGCGCGCCGTACTCGTCGGTCAAAAGCCGCTGAAATGTGTCCTGCAACTCCTGAAGATCGACCACTGCAATCGCCTCCGCGTGAGACAGCCGACCCACGATGTCGCGGAAATTCTGATAGTTCGGCCCGATCGCTACGGGCAAGCCGAATTGCGCCGGCTCCAGCGGATTGTGGCCTCCCGGCCAGAGGAGACCGCCACCCACGAAGGCCAGAGTAGCCAGCGAATAGACTGAGGCCAGCTCACCAATCGAATCGAGCAAAAAGACTGTGCCACCCAGAATGGGAGTCGGTGACTCGATCCATTTGGAACGCAGTAGGTACGGGGCTTTGCGTTGCAACAGCAGATTCTCGACCGTGCTGAATCGCTCGGGGTGACGAGGCGCGAGAATAATGACCACATCGGACGGCAAAGCATTGAGGAGCACCTCTTCCTCGCCCGCGAGCGTCGAGCCACAGACGACCACTTTGACGCCGGGCGGCAGGTTCTTTCGCAGAGCTTCGGTCACCGCCGCCTGCTTCTCCACGCGAATTCCGAATTTCAGATTTCCTCCCACGCGCACGTTGCTTGCTCCGATCGCGGTCAACCTCGCGGCGTCGAGTTCGCTCTGCGCCAGCACGAGCGCAAAGCTGTTCAGCAGCTGCTTCCAGAGAAAGCGTAGCCGCACATAGCGAGGCCACGAGCGATCAGAGATGCGCGCATTCACCACGGCTACAGGAATGTTTGCGCGGCGGCACTCGGACAGGTATCGCGGCCAGAACTCGGTCTCAAGCAGCACCACCATGCGGGGTCGCAGCGCTCGTAGCCAGGCTCGAACAGCGAAGGCAAAATCCAGCGGGAAATAGAAGACACGATCGGCGCTGAAGCGTTCTCGCGCGATCTTCTGGCCAGTCCGCGTTGTAGTTGAAACCACCACACGCCATCCTTGCGCACGCGAGGACAGTTCTTCAATCAGCCGGCTGGCGGCCAGTACCTCGCCGACGGAGACAGCATGCACCCAGATCACCGGCTCATTGCCGGTCGACGACACTCGCTTCGGCGCTCTGCCCAGGCGTTCCGAAAGGCCCTCGCGATACTTGCCGCTGGTGGCCATCCGAAAAAGCCACCAGGGCGCAGCCACGACCAGGGCGAGGAACAACGCGAGGCTGTACAAAACGAGCATGCGCTTACGAATCTCACTTTACTGAAGTCTTAACCGAAGATGATAATCGTGCGGAAGAATATGCGCTTGCCTTCTCTGTTTTCTCTCGCCCTCGCTCTCTCGTTCACGACGGCAGCGCTTCCGGCTTCCGACCACCCTTTGCCGCAGGCCAAGGACGCCTCGACCTACGCGGCGTTTGACGCACACCCTGATGATCATGTGGTGATCGCTGCTGAGCCCTTCGACACCAAAGAGAAGGAAAGCATCTTTCGCATCGACTACCTGAAGAACGGCTTTATGCCCATCCGGCTCATCGTGACCAACGACGGCGACCGGCCCATTTCGCTGGTTGACGCGCGGATTCACTTCATCAGCGCAACCGGTGATACGATTCCCGCCGCCGAGCCGGAGGACGTCGAACGCCGTATGACGCACGTCGGCAATGCGGGCAGAAAGATTCCCATGCCCGCGCCTCTGCCTCCAATCAGCGGAAAAGCCAAGACACCGGACTCCAAGATCGAGCAGGATTTCTCAGAGTTTGAATATGCAGCGATCGCCGTCGAGCCCCACACCACACGCGCCGGCTTTCTTTTTTATGACATGCAGGGATTGGGCAGCGACCCATTACGCGGAGCCAAGCTGCACCTGAAAGAACTGCGTGGTGCGGATGGGAAGGAGCTGTTTTATTTCGAGATTCCGTTCGATAAATATCTGAACGCGATGCACTGAAATGGCTCAAGTGCGTGCTCATAAGATGAGCAGAGGAGGCGAGCATGTTTCACCGTAGAGCGCTTTATCTAAGCCTTTTGCTATTTGTAGGTAACGCCCTATTTGGGCAACAACCAGGGTCTCCGGTTCCGATCACTCCCTCTATCACCGAGGAGAGAGCGGTCGCGGCGAATTCTCCCCTCACCAAGTCAATCACAGCTGTGATTGACGCCGTGGGGTCAATCAAAGCAGGGATGACGCGAGCGGACCTGCTCACGGTTTTTACCGAGGAAGGTGGCCTTTCCTCGCGGACTCAACGGACTTATGTGTACAGACTGTGTCCGTACGTGAAGGTCGATGTTGAGTTCACACCCATTACAAACCCCGACGACCACCTGACGGAGCTGAGCAACGACAAGATTCTCAAAATCTCCCGGCCTTATCTGCAGTACAGCATCGCAGACTGAAGTTAGACTCCCTTTTTCTGCGGCTCCCAGACATACTTGTGAATCTGCAGGCTGAGGCGTGCGTTCAGGCCGTCGACCAGCATCCATTCGACCAATTCGCGGGGATCGAGCAGGCAGTTCGCGGTGCTGCGCTCAAGTGACGGCGTCTTTGAGAATGCCGGCGAAAGCAGAAGCTGCGCGCCACGCGATTCCAGCGCATTGGTGCGGATGAAGTCGCGGGCGAATTCGTAGTCGTCGCGATTGGTGATGACGAACTTCAATTCGTCCCGCTCGGTCAGCGATGCCAGATTGGTCATGCGAAAGCGTCCGGCCTCGCGCGAGCCGGGGCACTTGACGTCGATGATCTTGTGGACTGCTTTGGGCACATTCTCGACCGGCCGCTCGCCGCTGGTCTCGATCATCAACTCGTATCCCGTACCTAACAATCGTTCGATCAGGGGAATCAACTCGCGCTCCTGCAGCAGGGGCTCTCCGCCTGTGAACTCAATCAACCTTACCGGGGCGAGCTTCGCGATCTCGGCTACGACTTCGTCCTCAGTGAGCTTGTAGCCGCCGGTGAAGGTGTATTCGGAATCGCACCAGGAACAGCGCAGATTGCAGCCAGCGAGGCGCACGAAGATGCACGGAAGGCCGGCAAAGCTCGATTCGCCCTGCACGGATTTATAGATTTCGATGAGAAACAAGGGACTACTCGTAATAGGTAGCAGTAGTGGTGTCGGTCTCGTAAATCGTGCAGTCCTTCACGCGCACGCGGCCGCCTGTCATTTCGCTGAGCTGCTGGTTCGTCTCGTCGTAAAAATAGCGAGCCAGATTTTCGGCCGATGGATTGATTTCGGTAAATGGTTCAAGATCGTTCAACATATGATGGTCGAGGCGTTCGATGACCGGCCGCATCACGTGCTTCAGATCCTTGAAGTCGAGAAGCAATCCAGATACGTCCAGCGTTTCGCCGCGCAGGGTAATGCGGACCTTGTAGTTGTGCCCATGCGGATTTTCGCACTTACCGCGATAATTCCTCAGGTAGTGTCCGGAGGAAAATTCGCGCTCCACGGTAACTTCATACATTTTTTACTTAACTCTCTCGGGCAAATACGCCCTGCTTCTATTGTAGCTTCCGGGAGCCTCAGTAACCGGGTTTGCGCTTTGTGCGCTCACGCAGCCGTCGCTCTTCCGCGCGGCGGTCGACCTGCTCGAACATCGCCGTCATTACGCCAAACAACGCGACGATCAGCCCTCCAAGCAACAGGAATAGCGCCGTTGTCTTCCACAGCGAGCCGTTCCCGGGAATGCCGGGTTGAAGAGTCGGACTTAGCAGAGTCATGCCACAGGAGACAAGGGCGAAGAGCAGCAAGGTTGCGGCCAGAATGTAGAGATTACGCGCCATTTCCACTGCAATGTTATCAGTCACTTGCTCGCGAAGAATGCCTCGACGGCAGTGATGTCCTGAGTGATGCGATACGGCGGCAGGCTCTCGATAAAGACCCGCCCATAGCGCTGCCTCTGGATGCGAGGATCGAGCAGCATCAGCACGCCGCGGTCTTCGAGCGAGCGAATGAGTCGTCCGAAGCCCTGTTTTAGGGTGATGACAGCCGAGGGTACCTGGTACTCGAAGAATGCATTACCGCCGCCTTCTTCAATCGCTCGCATCCGCGCCTGCACTACGGGATCAGAGGGAACGGCAAAGGGCAGCCGGTCCACGATCACGCAGCTTAGAGCCTCTCCCTGCACGTCGACGCCCTGCCAGAAGCTCGACGTGCCAAAGAGAACGGCGTTCGGTGTCTGGCGAAATTCCTCAAGCAGCGCTTTGCGAGGAGCCGTGCCCTGCAACAACAGCGGGTAGCCCACCTCGACCAGCAGCCGCTCGTACAAATCGTGCATCTGCTGATAGCTGGTAAAGAGGCAGAATGCGCGGCCACGCGTGATGTCGAGCATGCGGCGGATGCGTTTCGCGGCCTCCTCCTGGAAGTTCGCGTCGCGAGGATCAGGCATATCCTGCGGTAGGTAGAGCAGCGCCTGGTCGCCGTAGCGGAAGTGCGAGGGCACGACCAGCTCCTGCGTGTTGTTCATACCTAGCCGCTTGCGGATGTGGGCGAATCCACCCTGCACGGTGAGCGTGGCCGAGGCGAGTACGATGCTAGGAAAATTCTCGAAGAGCAGCTCGCCCAACAGCTCCGACACATCGATGGGCGTGGCCTGCAAATACGTCACTGGGGCAGAGCCGTGTCCTCTGCCGCCGCGCCGCTCCAGCCAGAAAACTGTATTTCTGTCGTCTGCTTCTAGTAAAAACTTCAGCTGCTCGCGAATATCGGCGGCGCGCTTGCGCAGCGGCAGAGTTTCTTCCACCCCGCGCACGCGCTCCAACTCGCCCTCCAGTCGATGCAGCGCATTCAGCAGCCCCAGGTACAAATCACCCTGCGTCTCCAGAAACTCCTCGCGATTGAGGAATGGCATGCGGCCTTCGCTCCCCGATCCACGGTTGCCCGACCCCCGAGGCAGTGCTGCGAAGAACATCCGCGCGCGCTCGCGCGCGGTCTGTGCCGCACTGGTGATACTTGAATTAAGCGCCTGCTTCGCGCGCAGCATCGTCTCCAGATCGCGTGCTAATTCCTCAAACCGAATGTTGCTCAGGCTGATGCCGAAGTAACTCGAGGCCACGTCTTCCAGCTCATGCGCTTCGTCAAAGATGACGATTCCTGCATCCGGCAGGACGCCTGCGTCAGGCGCGGCTCCGGCCTGCTGCTTGATGGCGAGATCGGCGAAGAACAGATGGTGGTTCACGATGATCACATCGCTCTCCGCCGCCTTGCG
>CAYVSQ010000602.1:0-12978 GCA_964453815.1 uncultured Acidobacteriaceae bacterium
CACGGCGAAGGCAAGAGTCAGCGTCGAATCGAAGCTCGCATCAACAATAGATTTGCCAATCATTTGCTGCATGGTCATCACGTCGGAAACCGGCAGATCGCGATCCAGGCCGCCGATCGACTTCTGGACCGGCAACGCTAGACTTTCGACGTCGTGCGTCGAACGCACCAGAATCGTCACGCCTGAATTCACGCCGCCCCAAAGGGGCCAATACATCATTGGTCTCATCGGTTCTGAAATGGAATAGCGCGTATCGCCGGCGATGCCAATAATCTCAAACGGTTGCCGAGTAATCCCCATGCGCAAATGCTTGCCAATTGGATCTTCGCCGTCCGGAAAAAAACGCTTCACTGCCGCCTGGCTCAGAATCATCACATAGGCGTGGTCCAGCCGTTCACTGTCTGTGAAGGTGCGGCCGCGCACAATAGGAATCTGCATGGCCGCGAAATACCCAGGATCGGCTGCGCGTTCCATCGCATCCAGTGATTTCCCTGGCGGCAACGGCGGATGCTCGACGACCGCGACCAGGTTATCGCCTCCCCATCCCTGTCCCGGAGCCACCGTCACCAGCCCCGCAGTCTCAACGCCCGGTAGTGCCCTCACGCGACCGATTAGTTGCTCGAAGAACGCCACCTTCTGCATCGGCTCTTTGTACCGCGCTTCCGGCAGACGAAGCTGCATCGTCAGCACATTGTCCGTGGCGCATCCCATATCCGTATAGAGTAAGGTTCGATAGCTCTTCAACAGCAACCCGGCGGTGACTAGCAATACCACGGTAAGACCAACTTCAGCCGCGAGCAGCCCTTTCCGAAGCCGCGTTTGGTTTTGGCCGCCGCTATGCGATCGCGATGATTCCTGGAGATTTTCGAGAATGCGCGCTCCGCCGTTGAAGGCGGGAATCATCCCTGCGAGCAAGCCACTCGCAAACGTGATCCCCGCCACGAACAACACCACAATCCCGTCAACGTGGATCGTTTCCGCGCGGGCAAGATCATTGCGTGCGACCCTTAGCCATGCAATCCCCGCATACGCCAGCGCCAGGCCGGCCGCTCCGCCCACGGCGGCCAGCACCAGGCTCTCCGTGATCTGCTCGCGAATCAGACGCCAGCGGTTGCCGCCCAGCGCCGCGCGAATCGCCGTCTCCTTACGCCGCGTGGCCGACCGCGCCACCAGCAAATTCGCTACATTCAGGCAGGCGATAAGCAGCACGCATCCGGTTGCTGCAAGCAGCGTATACAGTGGCGTTTTATAGTCCACGACCATGTTGTCCAGCAGCAGCGTTCCGTTCACGCCCTCTTTAACTGCCGGGCCGGGGTTGTCCCGCTTGATCTGCTTTTGCACCGCGTCCAGTTCGCTGAGTGCCTGCGCCATGGTCGCGTCCGGCTTCAGCCGCGCCACTACATCGAACTGGTGGTTATCAAATGATCGTGTTACCCTCGGCGGCATCTCGTGATAGACGGGCGCCCACACCTGGGTCTGGGCCTCGGGATAGGCAAACCATACGGGCATCACGCCAATCACGGTGTAGGGCTTCGCATCGAGAAAAACCTCTTTGCCCACAATTGAGGCATTGCCGCCGAAACGGCGCTTCCAGTATCCCCACGACAACATCACCGTGCCGTTGGCTCCCTGGCGGTCATCGTCCGCGGTGAAATCACGGCCGAGCGCGGGCTGCACGCCGAGTGTCGAAAACATGTTCCATGAAATCAGTCCCGCCGGCACTCTTTCCGGCAACTGCCCGCCCTCCGCCGAGACATTGTATGAAGTCCACTGTTGGCCCAGCGCCATCTGCTCGAAGCTCTTCGAAGCCTTCCGCCACTCGGCAAAGCTCCCGGCCGCAATGCCTCCGCGATTGTCGTCACACACGCGACCCTTCATGCATTCACAGAGGGCCACGAGACGGTTCGGATCCTTGTAGGGCAGCGGCTTCAATAGTACCGATCGCACCACTGTGAACAGTGCGGTATTCGCGCCGATTCCCAACGCCATCACCAGCACCGCCACCACCGTAAATCCCGGAGTCCTGCCCAGTGTCCGCACGGCATGCTTCAGGTCACGCCAGAGGTTTTCGAAAAGCGCCAGCGTATTCTGCTGCCACAGCTCTTCGCGCACCCGCCGCGACGAACCGAACTTCAGATACGCCTGCCGCCGCGCCTCTTCATTACTCATTCCTCGCGCAACATTCTCCTCAACTTCCTGCGACAAATGCAGCTCGATCTCTTCCGTCACTTCCGCATCCCTGCGTCGCCGCTGAACGAACTTCCGCAAGTTCATTCCGGAACCTCTTGCTTTCGCGCCGAAGGCGTCTTTGCCTGGACAGCCAGTCCCTCGCCCATGACCAGCCCGATGGCTCGTGCCATCTGTCGCCAGCGGCTAGTCTCCGCGACAAGCTGCTTTTTCCCCGACGCGGTCAGCCGGTAAAACTTCGCCTTGCGATTGTTCTCGCTCGCACCCCAGTACGACCAAACCCAGCCGCGATCCTCCAGCCGGTGCAGCGCCGGATACAGCGACCCCTGCTCCACTTCGAGCACATCCTCTGATGTCCGCTCGATCACTTTGGCAATCGTGTGTCCATGCGCATCACCCATTACCAGTGTTCGCAGTACCAGCATGTCCAACGTGCCTTGCAACATTTCGCCGTTTTTATCCGTTGGTTTGTCGCGCCCCATACTTCGGTTATCCCTCCACTCGACCTTCTATGGGAAACCAGCTTACACCACTCGATCGTCTATGGGAAGAAGAAGTCAGAGAATTCGTCGCGCCATCTCCACTTACTTCGATAACATCTATGTCAAAGTGAATCCTTCCCTCACAACATCGGAACGGCGAGGCTCGGGCCTCGGAGGCCTGACCATCCTGCTTGCCGTCTTTCTTGGCCTCCTCATCGGGGCTGGAGCCCTCGCCATCTTCATGCATGAGGCCACAATCGGCATCTGGGACAGGCTCGCCACCAAGGTCTCTGGCCGAACGCGGGTCATGAACGTGTCTCAGCCCACGGTAGTCGAGAAGATCCAGCGTCTCGAGCGCCTTGATACCGTCACCTACACCATGGATAAGGTGGTCGAAGGCTCGCGCACCAGCGACATCTTGCCCGACTTCCTCGTTGGCGACAAGCTCATCCTCACTGTTCACGGCCAGGCGATTGCCGGCGTCGATCTCAGCCAGGTGCAAAGCTCTGACGTGACAGTAAATGGCAAGTCGGTCCACGTTCGCCTGCCGCCGGCGCAGATCTTCGTTTCCGCGCTGGACAGCAGCAAGACCCGTGTCTTCTCTCGCAGCACCGGTCTCTTCGTCCCCGTCGACCCGAATCTCGAATCGGAAGTCCGCGCCAAAGCCGAGCAGGAGCTTCACGACTCAGCCCAGGCCGCTGGAATCCTCGATACCGCCCACAAAAACGCCGCCGCCACCCTCACTAAGCTACTCCTCACCTTCGGTTTCGAGCAGGTTCAGGTCGACGGAGGTCGATAAGCGCCAGGATCAAAGGGCAGCGCTATGATTCTTATGTGAGCCACGAATTCTCAATCGGCCCCGTTCCCGTTGGCGGAGGCAAACTCTTTCTCATCGCCGGTCCCTGCGTCATCGAGAGTGAAGCGCACGTCCGCAAGATGGCCGACTCCATCCAGCGCATTACCACCGACCTGGGCGTGCCCTACATCTTCAAAGCTTCCTATGACAAGGCCAACCGTACCTCGGTCAAGAGCTTCCGCGGCCCCGGCCTCAAGGAAGGCACAGCCATCCTGCGCCGCCTCGCCGAATCCACCGGCCTGCCCGTCCTCACCGACGTCCACGAACCCTCCCACTGTGCCATCGCCGCCGAAGGCGCCGACGTGCTCCAGATTCCCGCCTTCCTTTGCCGTCAGACCGACCTGCTCGTCGCCGCCGCAGAGACCGGCCGCGCAGTCAACGTCAAGAAAGGCCAGTTCGTCGCCCCCTGGGACATGAACCATGCCGTCGAGAAGGTTGTTTCTTCAGAAAACCCCCGTGTCTTCCTTACCGAGCGCGGAACCACCTTCGGTTACAACAACCTCGTCGTCGACATGCGCTCGCTGGCCATCATGCGCCGCCTCGCCCCCGTCGTCTTCGACGGAACACATTCCGTACAGACCCCCTCAGCCGCCAACGGAGTCTCCGGAGGCCAGCCCGAATTCATCCCCCTGCTCACCCGTGCCGCCGTCGCCGCTGGCATTGACGGAGTCTTCCTCGAAGTTCACGACAACCCCGCCGAAGCAAAATCCGACGGCGCCAATGCTCTGAATTTGAACGATTTGAAGGGGGTTCTTGAGACGCTTTTAGCCGTGCACGCCGCAACAGGTCAATGAACTCACCTTAGCACTCACTCCAGCACTGATTTAATTGACCGGGACCGGATTCAGACCCTGATTCGACCCTCGAAACGCTGAACGGCTGTCATTCTAGCTCGTCGCGCCCCCAAGATACTCCGCCCCTAGGCCCGCGCAGTCTCTACGCTCGCTGCCTCCGGTATCACCCTCATCCGGTTCCCGTAGCTCGCCTTCACAAACGCGCTGAACAACGGATGCGGCTCAAGCGGCTTAGACTTGAACTCCGGATGGAACTGGCATCCCAGGAAGAAGGGATGGTCGCGAAGTTCCACAATCTCCACATACGTCGCATCGGGAGTCGTCCCCGTTATCCGCAGCCCCCCGCCCGTTAGCAGCGCCTCATACTCCCGATTGAATTCGTAACGGTGACGGTGACGTTCGCTGATCTCCGGCACGCCATAAGCCTTGTAGGCCAGCGAATCCGGCTCCAGAACGCAGGCCCATGCGCCTAGCCGCATCGTTCCTCCCATCTCTTCCACGCCGGTCAGTTCGCGCAGCTTGTAGATTACGCGATGTGCCGTCGCCGGATCGAACTCGCTCGAATTCGCCCCATTTAGCTTGCACACATTGCGCGCAAATTCGATGCACGCCGTCTGCATGCCCAGGCAAATGCCGAAGTAAGGAACCTTATTCTCACGCGCATACCGGATTGCATTCAACATGCCTTCGATGCCGCGCTTGCCGAAACCACCCGGAACCAGGATGCCGTCGAACCCCGCCAGTTGCGCCTCGAAGTTCTCCGTCTCGAGCCCTTCGGCCTCGATCCACGTCACGCGCAACCTCAGATTGTGCGCCAGCGCTCCGTGAACCAGCGCTTCCTTGAGCGACTTGTAGCTGTCTTCGTACTCCACATACTTGCCGACGATCCCGATTGAAACCTCATCCTGCGGGTTGTAGGAACGCCGGACAATCTCTTCCCAGCGGCTCAGATCTGACTCTTTGGTTTCCATGCGCAGATAGCGCAGCGCCAGCGAGTCCACACCCTCCCGCGCAAACGACAGCGGAACCTCGTAGATCGATTCCACATCTTTCGCCGTGATCACCGCCTGCTCTTCCAGGTTGCAGAATAGCGCAATCTTGCTCTTGATCTCGCGTGAGAGAAAGCGATCCGTCCTGCACAGCAGGATGTCCGGCTGAATCCCAATCGAAAGCATCTCTTTTACAGAATGTTGTGTCGGCTTGGTTTTTAGCTCTTGCGCCGCGCTGATCCATGGCACCAGCGTTACATGCACGAAGACCGTGTTCTCGCGCCCCAGCTCCTGCCGCATCTGCCGGATCGCCTCCAGAAACGGCAGCGACTCGATATCGCCCACCGTTCCGCCAATTTCGACAATGGTCACGTCGCTCGTGCCCGCGACCTTGCGCATCGCGTTCTTGATCTCGTTCGTCACATGCGGAATCACCTGGACCGTTTTGCCCAGATAGTCCCCGCGCCGCTCTTTGGTGATGATCTGCTCATAGATTCGTCCCGTCGTCAGGTTGTTATCGCGAGACAGGTGCGCGTGCGTGAACCGCTCGTAGTGCCCCAAGTCGAGGTCTGTCTCAGCGCCGTCGTCAGTCACAAAGACCTCGCCATGCTGGAACGGCGACATCGTCCCAGGATCGACGTTGAGGTAGGGGTCAAACTTCATTAGGTTGACCTTCAACCCTCGGCTTTCGAGCAAACAGCCGATTGAAGCCGCGGCCAGTCCCTTGCCCAGGCTGGACACAACTCCGCCCGTCACAAAAATGTACTTGGAGGACATTTCTGCTTCACCTTCCCTGAATGTTTTTGTTTGGCGTACCTGGCGGGCACAATCAAGTATAGCCGGGAGTTACCCCAAAAGAAAGAACGAAAATTCCTGGAGGTTGGCAGGTCAAAACCATCGAATCGCTACTAAAGTGCGGAAAAAACCGAATCGAATCCTGCACAGAATACGAAAAGGCCCGGAGCTTCGAGTCCGGGCCCTCCATCGTTCTTGCTGAATTACTTGACTTCTGACGCGGTTAAGGAGCCAGGGCTGTGATCAACGCGGGCTTCGGGCTGCCCCATCCGGTCACAAGGTCATATCCGGTCACTGCGGAGTAGCTCCCGGATTTGCCGCTGGTGATGTCGTGGAAATTCGTGCCATAGCTTGAGGTCACATTCTGCGCATAGATCGTCGGGTTGATGAAGCCGATGGTCGCATCGCCGTTGTCCACCAGTTGCTGGTTGACCAGGGCAATATAGGCGGCCCACATGGGAGCGGCGAAGCTGGTGCCTCCGTACTCGTTCGCTGTGCAGGTCGTCTGATCCGCGCAGACATAAAATGTGAAGTTCGCGTTCGCCGCCACATCCGGCCCGTTGCGCAGCGTCGTCGACCCTTTATTGCTGGAATTGATCACGCCGGCGAGTTTCTGCCATGAGGGGATCGCGATCTTGTCCGGCGATATGCCGCCGCCGCTGTCCACCCACGCTGTTTCCGATTTCCACGCGCCTCCAGCGCTGGCTGTCGTCAAGTCAGTGCCGCCGACTGAAACTACAAATGCATCGTCCGCCGGCCAAGCCTCATTTCTACTGGACCATGTCGAAGAGTCGCCCGAAGCCGCAAAGAAGTTCTGCCCCTGCGCCGCCATCTTCTGGAAGTAAGGGTCGAGCGTGCTGGGATCCGCCGGTGTCCAGCCCCACGAGCAGCCGATCGTTGTCGGCAACGGGCTGTGCGTCGTCATCGCGCTGATGATAGCCGTATCTGTCGACCCGACATACATCACCAGGCTCGCCAGCCCCGGAGCCATCCCCAAAGCCTGCGTCATATCGAGCGTCTGTTCCGTGTCGTCGCAGCCACGTCTGCGGCTGGCCACGCACGAAGTGCTTGTCCCGTCGGTGGAAAGTAGGGTGATCGGCACATTGTTAGTCTGCTTGGCGTTCTTGTAATAGGTGGTTAGGTCCGCCAGATCGGTGCCTTCATACTCGAATAGTCCCAGGTTCTGACCAGCCCCGGTTAGAGCCGTACCGCCGTAGTAGGCCGCTCGCATGTCGCTGCCTAGGAAAGACGCCGATGGTCCGGAGCCTGTTGTCGCATGAGTTACCAAGGTCTTCGCGTCAATGCCCCGTGCCGCCGCTACAGCGCTCCTCTTCAGATACATCGGATGTGGAATCGAGAAGTCATCCAGACCGGACACGTGCCACAGCTGGAACGGCAGCGTCGTCGTTGGCTCGCGGTCCGGCGAAAAGAACGTGCGATTCTCCGTCGGATGGCGGTACGTTCGCATCGTCACGTGGAAAGCCGCCTCGACCGCCGATACTGGGCCTCTTACCTGCACCTCCATGCCGTCGCGTGAGCCGCCAACCACCTCCAGGCCATTGGTCTTCGCGAAGCCCACGACGTCGTCATAATCCTGCTGGCTCGGCCCGAACCGTTCTGTGAACTCCTGAGGCGTCAGATACTGGTGATAGATCCCGCTGTTCGGATCGTAGAGCGCGTCCAGAAAGCTCTTTAGCCCCTCCGGATCGCGCAATTGCAACACGATGTCCAACTGCATCACCTGGTTTGCGGGCAGCCGCCCAACCGTTTGCGCCCCGCCGTTGCGAATGGTCTCTCGCACATGATGGGTCGACGTGTATTGCGCCTGGGAATCCATTGATACGATCGATACCAAGACGATTCCGAGGAATAACAAACCTGATTTCCGAATCATGATTTCTCCTTTGCGCGGGGTTGCCTCTAGAGGGTGCAGGTTAGCTTTGCATTGGACGGGCAGCCTTTTTGCCAGCGTAGAGTACCATTGCCGAACGCGCGATGCGAGGGAAATGCAACAATGATCAGCTACTAAAGTCACCCTCCTTCCTATTCCCCTTTTATCGCCGCAACTGAAATCGAATAGGCACTGAAATCAAATAGAGGTTGACAATAGGGGTACGCGAGGGCAGGTTCCCTCGCGTCAACGAGCGCGCTCCGCACTCAGAAACTACCGCTCCGGGAAAATTCCTCGAAGCATATCGGCAACAATCCACATCCAAGATACGTCTCTTGGTTCTGACCTGCGGTCGAACGCCCATTCCAGGATGACGGACGGCGCAGATTTCGGAAGCCTGGTTCGGCAGCCTGGAGAGAGGAGACTTTGAGATGCAGGATGAAAGCACACTGGTCCATCGCGACTACGCCGGCAATCGAACCTTCGAAGAGGTTGTGACCTCATTTGAAGCGGTCGTCGGCCCGGCCGATAAGAAGACTTTTCAATCGGCTGTGGACGACCACTCCAGCCCGGATGCCTTCATCAAACAGATGCAGGCTATTAAAGGATCCAGCGATTTCATGCTTTTTCTCAAAGTGGATCACGGAGCATGGCTGCCTCGTGTTGGCCTGGAGGGTAAGGCAATCCTGTATACCATCGGCAATCCCCTCATTGCTCAGACCATGCTCCGGCATAGCATCGAGGCTGCGCTCAACGTACCCGTGCGCGTACTGGTTTACGAAGATCCCAAAACCAGGCGGGGACATATTGCCTACGATCTCCCGTCCTCCCTGATGTCCCGGCTGAAGAAGGCTGAGATCACGGCGGCCGCACGGCTCCTCGATGACAAGATGGCAGCCTTGGCCATGCACTGCATCGGGAGCAAAGGCTGAATGGAGAGTACTACTCTGCCTTATAGCTCCCGTTGCCCCAGTGAAACGAAACCGTAGGCGTGCACGTATCGCTCTGGTAGAAGATGACGGTATCGCCGCTGTCGTGCCCCTGCATATAGGGGGTCAGTGCTGTCACTAAGTGTCCCTGAGCATCCGGCTTAGCCACCAGCGTTCCCTTCACGCCGAACGTTTCTGATCCCATCGTAAAGGCCTCACCCTGCTTTAACCCGTCGCCCTCAATCAGAACCAGCTCCGCGTCCTTAGAACCCAGCAACACCTGCAGCTTGCAGCCTTTGTTTTCCGCCGCTAGTGGAAAGGGAACTGCGCTCGCCGCCGCTCCGCTCTTTTTGTCCGCGCCTGCCAGGGCAACGCGTACCGCCTCTCCCTTGGCCGCCGTCGTTGTTACTTCCACCGGTGCGTTCACCTGCATCGTCTTGGCGCAGGCGATCGCGCTTGGAGCTGTAGCAGCCGGTGCTTCTGTCCCCGCATTCGCCGGGGGTGCCGCGCACACCGCCATTCCCGATGCATCGAGCACTATCCCATCCATCACAGGGGTCACATTCTGATTCAGCGGCCAGCGCAACAATGTCAATTTTGCCCCTGCGGGGAATCCCGTCCCCATAAGCCTGTAGGTAATCTGGGTCCCGGAAGCAGTCTTGGTACGGGCCATTTCCTTCATGGCCAGCGCCATCCCCGGCGCGGACGTCTTGGGTCCCCAGTTGGCCTGGGCTGCAGCCACGCGCACAATCTGTGCCCGTTGCTGCTCGGCTTGCCGGGCCGCCAGTTCTTCCGGCGTCGGCGTGTGCGGATCCGGAGGCAGATTCTCCAGCTTCAAAGGAGCCCCGGGAGCTTGCTCCGCCGCCCCTGCCGAACTTTGTCCTGTTTGCTGCTGTGCGGCTTGTGTACCGGAATCCGACGTCTGGGCAAAAGAAGAAAGACACAGCGACACAGCCACGCCGCCAATTAAAAGAGCTGAAAAGAAACGCATACATCGAGAATAAATGAAGGGCGGCAAAACCACTCCGGCGCTGCCATCCGACCCCGGAGTTCGTAACCGGAAAAGCATCCTCCGTGAGTATTCGCGGTCTGTTATTGTCTCTCGCAGTTCTGCTTCTCCTCCAAAATCCGCCACGAGGTGACCCATGCCCTGCGACCCAGCCGAGTTGAAACATGTCCCCCTGTTTGCCCTACTCGATGAAGACGAGCTCGCTGTCTTGAGCGCGCAGGTCGATCTCAGAAAGTTCGCTGCCCGGCAGCGCATCTACAAAACGGGCGAGCCCGGCAAACACGCCTATGTCCTCATGTCCGGCCACGTGCAGGTCACCACTGTCGACGAGGACAACCAGGAGGTCGTCGTCGACAAGCCTGGGCACGGCGAGTTCTTCGGCTTCGCCTCCATGCTCGATCAGACGCCCCACCAGACGACCGCCCTCGCCCTCGAAGAAACCGAGTGTGTCGAGATAAGCCGCGAAGACATTACCATCCTGCTCCAACAAAAACCCTTGGCCGGCATGGATATGTTGACCGTCCTCGGCCGCCAGTTCCATGCCTCGCAGCAGCTGGTGCGGATTCGCGCCAGCCGCAACGCGAACGACCTGATCGAAGAGAAGTCCACGATCGGCGAGCGCATCGCTGACTCCGTCGCCAGCTTCGGAGGCTCATGGACCTTCATCATCCTTTTCGCAATCGTTTTGACCGTCTACACTTGCATCAACATTTCACTTAAAGGAAGGGCATGGGATCCGTACCCCTTTATCCTGCTCAACCTCTTCCTCTCCATGCTCGCCGCTATCCAGGCGCCCGTCATCATGATGAGCCAGAACCGGCAGGACAAGAAAGACCGCGTACGCAGCGAGCTAGACTTCGACGTCAACCGCCGTGCCGAATCCGAGATTCAACACCTCGCCGGCAAGCTGAATCTGATCACCGACAAGCTTGGCGACGTTGACGACCTGCTCCGCGAACACATCTCGCCACCCGCGCGTTCAACCCCGCCTGCGTCTCGCTTGCCGAATGGCTGAACTGCGGATAGCGCATCTTGACGCCCCTGTGCGGCGAACATAATATGCGGGCATTGCCGCGCAGAGCACATTCGGATACTGAATGCGAAGTGAGGTAATTGAATATGAAGCGACTCGTCGTTACCCTCGCGTTGACTGCCGTGTTGGCCGGTATTGCCTCCGCGGTTCAGGCTCAAATGCCGGCGCCCAAACCCGCTCCTGAAGTTAAGAAGCTCGACTATCTCGCCGGCACCTGGAAAATGGACGGCGAGGCAAAGCCGGGCTTAATGGGACCCGGGGGCAAAATGATCATGACCGAAGAGAACGCCTGGATGGACGGCGGATTCTTCCTCGTCGCCCACTTAAAGTTTGAGGGTGCCGGGATGGGTAACGGCTCGGCATCTCGTTCATGGGTTACGACCCGGACCAGAAAACGTACACCTATGACGAGTTCAACAGCATGGGCGAAGCAGAGCACTCCGAGGGCACGATCGACGGAGACACCTGGACCTGGAACAGCAACGAAAAGATGGGTGTCCATACCATGAAAGGCCGCTATACCATGAAGGTCCTCACGCCGACCACCTACAACTTTAAGTTCGAACTGTCACCTGACGGGACCACCTGGAATACCGTCATGGACGGCAAGGCCACTAAAGTCAAATAACTCTCTAAGACGAACAACCCAGCGACCCGGATTTAAGAAATCTCAGATTAGGAAAATCCAGATTTTTTAGGAAATCAAGAAGCGGACGCAGTCATCGTTACGGCTGATTTTCGATCGTGCGCTGGAGTTCGACAACCTTCGGCGCTCCCACCTGCCGGTAGTCCGGCGATAGCAGGCCATATCCCTCGATCGTGTCGTATTTTCGACCAACGCCACTGGATTGCGTACCATTTAGCGGCCAGTAACTCCACGCCAGGTCGTTTTCTTTGAGATAGCGCACGAAGAGCTTGAACCAATCCGAGTTCGTCCCGCAGTCCAGCGTCTGGCAGGTCCCAAATTCACCCACCCACAGCGGCACGCCCGGCTCGGCGTGCAGCAGGAAGCCTGCCCGCGCATCATAGGCCTGCTTCAGTTCGTCATAGCTCGAGAACACGTGGTCGGGCGGAGCATACGCGTGCGGCGAGTAGACCAGTCGATCCGCCACCTTCAGCCGCACCGGCAGCTTGTCGAATCCCGTGAAGTTGGTCGAGTATTCCGGACTCTCCACCATGATCAGCAGCCGCGGATTCACGGCCAGCACCGCATTGCCTCCGCGCTCTGCCGCCGCATGCCAGTCGAGTTTTGCATCGCTTCCACCCCACGCCGCGCCGCTGCGCAGTTCGTTACGCAGGTCCGCGCCAATCACCCAGTTTTGGTGCTTGTAGCGCTCTGTGATCGTCTGCCAGTCTGTGAGCCATTTGCTTTCCGGATACTCGGCGTTGTACCAGAGCCCATTGCCATCCTTCTCGTCGCAGCACCAGTCCGCACGGCTCATGTGATTGTCCAGAATGACCATGATGTGCGCCTTGGCCAGCGCATCGATGACCGCGTCCATAACCTCCATCGCGTGCTTGCCTTTGAATTGCGGATTCGCCTTCACCGCATAATCCGGCACGACCGGATTACGCTCCAGCGTTTCGTTCGCCCACGGTAACCGCACCGAATTCACACCCAGTGCGACAATCTCATCGACGATCGTTGACAGTGGAGCGTGATCGAGTCCACCGACTACATATTCCTTCTGATCAAAGCCATACCAGTTCACCGAAGTCAGCCGCACGTCATGACCCGCGGCATCAAGAATCCGGTGGCCGCTTGTATGCAGCGGAGGCTCGACACCAAGCTGCTGCGCGCGGGCAGCCACACCGCCAACAACAAGGGAAAGAGCGGCAAACAGGAGAGCACAAAAGCGCATCGTGGAGATCATCCACAACAGCATACGCTGCCCTTCGTCTGCATCGGCGAGGCCCTGCAGTTGCGCCCAGTCTGTGCCGGTGCGAGCATGGAAGCTCGATTGGCGCCTCGTTGTTCGCAGCTGCCTGAATATTTCGCAACGGAAAGTGAAG
>CAYVSQ010000603.1:0-5349 GCA_964453815.1 uncultured Acidobacteriaceae bacterium
GAAACAATGTAGTCGTTCAAAAGGCCTCCGGCCCTCACTGGCGCCCTGAATTGCAGGGATATCCCTAGACGGAGCGAAGCACATTTGCCCGAACGAGCGAGTCCCTGGTCTCTATTCTCGGTCGCTGCCGTAGATTGGAATACCCTGCTGCACTTTGTATATCAGACTGGCCGCGCGGGCAGAATATTCCGATTGCGAATACTTCCCCTGTAGCTGTCCAGCAATATCGTTGGCATGGGCTCGGTCGTCCTGAGCGCGATGGGCGTCATTGTCCGCGGTCCACATATCCCCCGCCGCGGCCATGCGCCAGGCTGCTTTGTACAACGCTTCGGCCGCACGGGGCGAATCTGGATGCTCCTGGACATACTTCACGTACATCTCGGCCTCTTTCTCGGGGCATTTTTCAGAGCCCTGCCAGTCGCCGCACAGCTTATTCTCGAGCCTGTCGTACGCGGCAAAGTCAGCCCATTTTGTATGAGGAAAATACTTCTCGATCTTCTTCATCTCATCTTCATCCATCTGCTCGCGAAGGTAGTTTTCCTTTTCGTGAGCCGATGGCAGGCCGGCCGCGTCAGCCTTCTGCAATTGCCAGCGAATATCCGCCGCCCTCCACATCGACTCCCCGATCAAGAGGGATTGCGGAAACATCTCGACCACACGGCGATAGAGGAGCCGTGCCTCTAAAGCGGCCCCTGGAGGAGGATGAGCCTCCGAAGCTGCTTGCTCGGCGCTGATTGCTTCGCCGAACAGGATTGCATCACCGTGAGGTGTATTGGTGTCGACGATTCCCTTGTCGAGCATCCAGCCGGAGATCGGAATAACCTCCTGGCCCTGCTCCATAACCGGCTCATCGGCCTTGCGCGACTCGGGTGCGTCGACATTGGCGAAAACCCGCAGCCAGTGCCCGCTGTGCTCGACGATCACCATCTCCCGGCCGGGCGTCACGATCGCCACCTGGTCCGCGCTTTCATCCGGTTGCACATAAAGATTCGCTCGACGTACCAGCGTTGCCTTGGTGCCATTCTTCGGCATTTGTTCCTGGGGCATTTTTTTCTGGCCCAGTGCGCCAGTAGCTGCACAAGCCAGCAACAAAAAGATAGGGAAGCGGTTTCGCATCACGATGGTAAGACGACGTTTGAGTAGCGAACGTCTCGTCACGCCTAGCATACCTTGCCGAAGAGAAGGAAGGATATCCTTGGCGTCTCCTCAAAAGAGGCGTACAGGTTGATTGACTGAGTCAAATATATTGCTGGACGAAATCTATCACATGCCCGCTGCTGGCTCTGGGATCACCGAAAACCACATCACTGTCTTTCGAGGTTTCAACCGGTTCTATACCCGTGAAACCGGAACGCTGCAGGAAGACCTGCTGGACAGCGAATATTCTTTGACTCAAGCCCGGGTGCTCTACGAACTGGTCACACAGGGAGAAATCACGGCGGGTGAAATTGCGAGAGAACTTGTGCTCGACCCAGGTTACCTGAGCCGCATTCTCCGAGAATTTGAAGATGACTGCTTGGTCAAGCGCAAAGTCTCTACCGGCGATGCGCGCCAGGCAATCCTCACCGTCACTCGCCGCCGCAAAGAGAGCTTTGCGGATTTGAATGAGCGCTCCAACCGGCAGGCTCGGAGCCTTCTTGAAGGCGTCCCCGCCTCCAAAATTGCCGAACTTGCTCACCGCCATGCGAATCGTTGAGGACACGCTGAATCGTGCGCCAGAGCAAGCCCCCTATATTCTTCGGAACCATCGTCCGGGAGACATGGGCTGGGTGGTATATCGGCAGGGCGTTTTGTATGCCCGAGAATACGGGTGGGATGAGAGCTTCGAGGCGCTTGCGGCGCGAGTTGTTGCCGATTTTGTGGAGCACTGTGACACCAAACGTGACCGACGCTGGGTTGCGGAGCGCGGTGGAGTGGCGCTCGGCTGCATCTTTCTAGTTCATCACTCCGAACTGGTTGAAATCGCCAGGCTGCGTCTGCTTCACGTGGAGCAGAGCGCACGTGGTCTGGGCCTGGGCAAGGCCTTGGTTGGGAATGCATAGGGTTTGCGCGAACCGCAGAGTACAAGAAGGTTACCCTTTGGACGCAAAGCATTCTCAAAGCAGCTCATCACATCTATCAGCGGGTCGGTTTTCGGCTCGTTCACGAAGAGCCGCATCACAGCTTTGGCGCTGACCTAATTGGGCAAACCTGGGAGTTGCAACTATGAGCGTCGGGTTAGCTAGATCTGCAAAATGCGCTGCAACATTTCCGGCTCTACATTGCCGCCGCTCATCACCACGACGGCCTTGCGATAGGGTAGCAACTCGGCTTTGTGAAAGAGCATGGCCGCTGTCGTTACCGCGCCGCTTGGTTCGGGAGTGAGCCGCGCCGAGTGAAGCAAGGTTCGCATCGCCTTGCGAATTTCATCCTCCGAGACTGTGAGGATGTCATCCACAAACGCCCGCACATGCAGAAAATTAAGCTCGCCGAGGCTCTGTGTCCGCAGCCCATCGGCAATGGTTCGGGTAGTCATCTCCGCCGGCCAGCTCACCAGCCTGCCGCCGCGAAAGCTCTCCTGCGCATCGGCTGCCAGCTCGGGCTCAATGCCGATCACGCGCACTTCCGGCTTTTGATGTTTGATCGCCGCAGCGACGCCACTGAGCAGGCCACCTCCGCTGACTGGACTCAGTACCAGATCGACCTGCGGCAGGTCTTCAAGGATCTCCAGCCCGCAGGTGCCTTGGCCCGCGATGATCGCCGGATCGTCATAGGGCGGAATCATCACATACCCGAACTCGGCCTCAAGCTCCTCAGCTTTTTTCTTCCGCTCCGAACTCGACGGCCCTACCGTCACGATCTCCGCGCCCAGTGCGACAGTGGCCTGGCGTTTCACATCGGGAGCGTTTGACGGCATCACAATTACCGCCTTCGCTCCCACAGCTCTTGCCGCGTACGCCACACCCTGAGCATGATTGCCGCTTGAATAAGTAATCACACCCCGGGCGCGCTCAGCGTCCGTCAGTTGAGCAATCTTGTTGTATGCTCCGCGCAGCTTGAAGCTTCCAATTGGCTGTAATCCTTCGGCCTTTACGTAAACCTCGCCCGCCGCGCCGGGAATCGAAAAATGGACGAGGGGCGTATGTACGGCCACGCCGCGGATGCGCTGCCGCGCGTCGCGAAATGCGTCGAGAGTAAGGAGTTCCGTGCTACTCATGTCTCAAGGTAGGTATTTCGATGGGATGGTTTCTTCAGGCGTCTCTGCTTGCCACAAAATCTCGACAAGCCTCCATTGCGAGCCGTCGGATACGGCTTGCATACTGCTAATGCCACGGACCGTCGCTTTTCCGTCGGGTGTTTCGCGGATTTCGTAGGTGCTCCACAGATGGGCCATGGCGGTACTGATCGACAGAGTATATAACCTGGTGCTCATAGAAAGCGTTGCCGCGTTTTGCGACGGCGTTATCCAGTCATCGTCCCTGGGAAACTGGGATAAGGCGGCCGTCCGGCGTGAGAACCTGCCGCAGACATGTCCGATCCTTAGTGCCCGGACCGCGTACCGCGTCGTCGACGGCTTTGAGCAGATCCAGAAAAGCGTGGCCGTGGAGGGGCAAGAAGGAGCGGTTTGGGCGTGTGTGGATGTCGCGACTGCGGCGTCGAGAGCTGCCGCAGCCAATAGAAGCTTGCGCAAGAATGCCTCCAAAAAGGTGGCTCTAAATCTCCAGAATGACCGGCATAATCAGCGGTCTGCGACTCGTGTTTTTCTGGATATACCGTTTCAGGTCGATGCGGATTTTCTCTTTGATCACGCCGTAGTCGGCTTTCTCTTCAGCACTCGAGTTTTCAAGCGTCTGGGCTACCACTTGCCGGCCTTCCTCGAGCAACTCGGCGTCCGCACCCACAAATCCACGTGTTACCAGCTCCGGCTGACGTTCGACCTTGCCGCTCAGCTTGTTGATAGTCAGGATCGCCAGCACAATTCCGTCCTCGGACAGATGACGCCGGTCGCGGATTACCAGATCTTCCACCACGTCCACCGTCGAGCCCGAATCAATGCACACTCGTCCCGCCGTCACCCTGCCGTTCTTGCGCGCGTTACTGCGGTCCAGCTCGAGCACGTCGCCGTCTTCGATAATCAGCGCCAAATCGACGACACCTGTCCCGTGGGCCAGATCGACATGTTTCTTCAGGTGCCGGTAGTCGCCGTGGACGGGGATAAAGAACTTTGGTTTGAGCAGATTGATCAGCAGGCGCTGCTCTTCCTGGCTGGCATGGCCGCTTACATGGATCAGCCCCGAGGAGCCATCGTCGAAAATCACGTTGGCATCGCGGCGGCAAAGGTGATCGATCACCCGATAGATGCTCTTCTCGTTTCCCGGAATCACACGCGAGCTCAGCACCACCGTGTCGCCGGGGAGAACACGCGCATGCTTGTGGTTATCTACCGCCGCCCGGCTCAGGGCGCTCATCGGCTCCCCCTGTGTCCCGCTGATCAGGATCATCAGGTCTTCCGGCGCGTGATCATTGATCTGACCGGGATGAATCACCAGCCCCGGCGGCAGGTCCAGATAGCCCAAATCCTGCGCGATCTCTGATGACTCCACCATCGACCGGCCGACGATCGCGACCTTGCGCCCATGTGTGTGTGCCAGGTCTAGTGCGATCCGGATACGGTAAATGGACGACGAGAAGCAGCTGAAAAAGAGCTTTTTCTTCGTACGCGAAAAAATTTCATCCAGCCGCGGCTTCACTGCCCACTCGCTCGGCGTATAGCCGGGCCGATCGACATTGGTTGAATCCTGTAGCAGAGCCAGCACGCCGCGCTTGCCGTATTCGGCAAAGGTGTGCAGGTCGAAAGCCTTCCCATCCGGCGGCGAAAGGTCGATCTTGAAGTCGCCAGTGTGGACAATCACGCCCACCGGCGTGTCGATCGCCAGGGCTACGCAATCCACCAGGCTATGTGTCACTCGAATCGGCTCAATGGTGAACGGGCCAAGCGAGAACTTTGCGCCCGGGGCAATTTCGATCAGCTCCGTCAGGTCGAGCAGCTTGTGCTCTTCAAGCTTGCCCTCGACGTAAGCCAGCGTGAACTCCGTGCCATATACTGGCACATTTAGCTCGGAGAGAATCCACGGTAAGCCGCCAATGTGGTCCTCATGCCCGTGTGTCAGAATGATGCCGCGCACGCACTGCTTGTTCTCGATGAGGTAGGTGATATCCGGAACCACGATGTCCACGCCGAGCAGCTCGGATTCGGGGAACATCAGTCCTGCGTCGATGACGATAATGTCGTCCTGCCAGCGAATGGCGAGGCAGTTCATGCCAAATTCGCCCAGCCCGCCCAAGGGTATGATTTTTAACTTAGCTTCT
>CAYVSQ010000604.1:0-5644 GCA_964453815.1 uncultured Acidobacteriaceae bacterium
TGGATGGCCCGCTTTCCCTGTACAATCTGGAGTTCTTTCGCGTAAGAAGAAGTAGCAGGGATTTGTCCCCATCGAGGGTAATTCATGGCCCGCAGTGTGGTCTCCGGCGCAGAACGCAGCAGGATAAAAACGGCGTCCGATTTACTCCCCGAGCTGGCTCCGGACCGTCTCATCGAAATCTACCGGCTCATGTACCTTTCGCGCCGGACGGACGACCGCGAGATCATGCTCAAGCGCCAGCAGAAGATCTTTTTTCAAATCTCTGGCGCCGGCCACGAGGCCCTGCTTGTCGCCGCCGGCCTGGTGTTGAAGCCTG
Organism: uncultured Acidobacteriaceae bacterium; assembly: GCA_964453815.1. Lineage (GTDB taxonomy): Bacteria > Acidobacteriota > Terriglobia > Terriglobales > Acidobacteriaceae > Silvibacterium. The sequence continues at coordinate 317 of CAYVSQ010000604.1, forward strand.
GCTACGACTGGTTCTTCCCTTACTACCGCGACCGCGCTCTCTGCCTCGCCCTCGGCGCCACCGTCGAAGACTTGTTGCTGCAGGCCGTCGGAGCCGCAGCCGACCCGGCAAGCGGCGGCCGCCAGATGCCATCGCACTGGAGCAGGCCCGCTCTCCACATCGTCTCGCAATCTTCCGCGACCTCGACCCAATGCCTGCACGCTGTCGGCTGCGCCGAAGCGGGAAGATATTTCTCGCGCCATCCAGAAGCCGCTGAAAAGCATGTGGGGGACTACCGTGCCTGGCGCGACGTCACCTTCCACGGCGACGAGGTGGTCTACGTTTCCGTCGGCGAAGGCTCCACGTCACAGGGAGAATTCTGGGAAGCCTTAAGCACCGCATCGAACGAGAAGCTGCCTGTCATCTTCGTGGTCGAAGACAACGGCTACGCCATCTCGGTTCCGGTTGAAGTCAACACGCCCGGTGGAAACATCTCGAAGCTGGTTCAGAATTTCCCCAACTTCCACTTTGCCGAGATCGATGGAACCGACCCTTTCGCCTCCTGGCGTGCCTTCGAGGAAGCCGCCGCGTACTGCCGCGCCGGCAAAGGGGCGGCCTTTATCCACGGCCACGTCATCCGCCCCTACTCGCACTCTCTTTCCGACGACGACCGTCTTTATCGTCCGGAGAGTGAACGCAACGCCGACGCACTGCGCGATCCGCTCTCGAAGATGCAGATGCACCTGCTGCGTAAGGGCATTCTTGATTCCGAGGGCATCACGCGCCTCGAAGAGCGAGTCGACGAGGAAGTCCGGCAGGCAGCCGAGCGTGCGCTGCGCGCGCCGCTGCCCCTGCCCGACAAGGCCGAGATACTGAAGCACGTCTATTCCGAGGACTACGACCCCACGCGTCCCGAATTGCAGACCCCTCCCGCCAGGACAGCTGACAACCACGAGCGCACCATGGCTGACCTCATCAACGCCTGCCTTAAAGACGAAATGCGCGGCGACCCGCGCATCGTCGTCTTCGGCGAGGATGTTGCCGATTGCACGCGCGAGGAATATCTGGAGCAAGGCCTGGTCAAGGGCAAGGGCGGAGTTTTCAAACTCACGCACGGTCTACAGATTGAATTCGGCGCTGACCGTGTCTTCAACTCGCCGCTCGCCGAGGCCAATATCGTCGGCCGCGCCGTCGGCATGGCGACGCGCGGCCTCAAGCCAGTCGTCGAAATCCAGTTTCTGGACTACATCTGGCCCGCCGTACACCAGATGCGCAACGAGCTGGCAGTTTTGAGGTGGCGATCCAATGGAACCTGGGCGTGCCCTGCCGTGGTTCGCGTGGCGACCGGGGGATACCTCACCGGCGGCGCTGTCTACCACTCGCAAAACGGGGAAAGCATCTTCACGCATACACCCGGCGTCCGCGTCGTCTACCCGTCGAACGCTCTCGATGCCAATGGTCTCCTGCGTACCGCCATACGCTGCGACGACCCCGTGCTCTTCCTCGAACACAAGCGTCTCTACCGCGAAACCTACGGTCGCGCCCCTTATCCCGGCCCTGATTACATGATCCCCTTCGGCAAGGCGGCCAAGGTGCGCGATGGCGCCGATGTCACGCTCATCACCTACGGCGCGCTGGTGCCGAGAGCACTCCAGGCCGCTCACAAAGCCCATCGCGAGCAGGGTATTGAGACAGAGATTCTTGACCTGCGCACGCTCAGCCCCTATGACTGGGATGCCATCGCCGAATCCGTCCGCAAGACCAGCCGCGTGATCGTAGCGCATGAAGACATGCTCAGTTGGGGATACGGCGCCGAGATTGCAGCCCGCATCGCCGACGAGTTGTTCCACGATCTCGACGCGCCGGTCAAGCGTATCGCTTCCATGGATACCTTCGTTGCCTACCAGCCCATCCTCGAAGACGTCATCCTGCCGCAACCCGAGGACATCTATCGAGAGATCGTGGAGCTGACACGGTTTTGAGATAAGATCGGCGCAAATTCGATCCCGTCTGCTCGTCCTCCTCATCGGCATCTTAACTGAATCATCCACCATGCCCTATTGCAGGGTTCCCCTGCCGCGGCTGGTCTGTGCGGAATATTTCGCCAGAGAGTAGTGGTGGAGGCCGCACTCGCCCAAATTCAGCTCGTCCACGACAAGGACGACGCAGGAGGCATCCTTGTGCACCTATATACCATGCATACCGATCGTAGGTTGCGTGGAGAAATAGGCCAAGACTTCACCGTCTATGAATCAAACGACAGCCGAAGAGCTACGTTCGACTGGGACGTAGGCCAACACTATCTGCTCTTCCTTATCTCATCAGCAACATCGGACAAGTCGTGGTCGTTGGATAATTGTGGCAACTTAGGGCAACTCAATTGGGCTCAAACCGTATCCGCTCAGATTCAGAAAACAGGTGAGGTAGATCACAAATACGGCGCGATTTCGCGAATCGTGGGCCACGACGCGCTCTCCAACCCGATACCTGGCGTGCTTGTCGAAGGATCAGCTACGAATCGCCATTTACTCCACCACGACGCACGCCCCAGGGAGCATTCAGATGAATGTTTTGTCTGGCGAGTATGTAGTTCATGCCACGGGCGGCGGGCTGACGCTCCACACCGCAGAGATCAGTTACAGCAATCCCCGCGATGTTCGGATCGACTCCGGAGGCTGTGTTCAAGTTCAGTTTACGGCTTCCGAATAGCCCCGAAATCGGCTAAATTTTGGTCCATCGGGCCGTCACTGCATGATGTTCGGCCCAGCTGCCTTCTTAATTGTGACGACCCATACACGTGCGTCTCCGTCGGACGTGAGGGTTTCTCCTAGGTCCTTTCGCACATTCGCAAACATCAGAGCGAAGCGGCTGAACTGCTCGTTGTTGAGGTCTACGCTCCTGCCCTGGGGACTGGTCGCGGCCCACATATCCCTCGTGCGGCGGTCATCAGGCAGCAGCTTGTCGGGCGGCGCAGGGCCGTCCGTGCGATTGATGCCGGTAAGATATCCAGACCGCAAATCTTTGAAGGTGGGTTTCAGGCTGTAAAGATAGTTGGGTTCAAGCTGCGCCATGAATTCGTCATGGTTGCTGCACCAGTCGAATGGTCCTACTGTCTTCGAGGTCGTAGCGTCCGACCAGACCACCGCCTGCAGCTTGAAGCAGGAGGGGAGGACGCTGCGCCCATGGGCACTCGGGTCGGTCTCGTACGGATCGGTCCAGCCCATCGGCGCATAGACCACGGTAATCGCAACGTGCGGGAACTGCTCGGATACGGGCTTGTTCGGATCCAACTGCGGCAGGACATTCCGCAGCCCAACCTTGTCGATGACAGACTTGCCTGTGGCTTCGTCTTTGACGCTTTCGCCAATGGACCCAAAGAAGCCCTTCTTCTTTTTCGGCGGATCCGCGGGTTGCGTAGCAGGAGTCGTCGGCTGCTTTGCCGCAGCCTGATTCGATGATCCGGGCGGGCTTGTCGGGGCGCGTGCAGTCGCAGGGGGCGCGGCCGCGGCTGTTGCCGCTGGCGTTGCCTCCATCATGGCTTTGATGACGGCATCGCTGGCCTTGGCCTTTTTCAGGCGAACCATGTCGTCGGGGCTCAAGTCGAAGACCGTATTCGCCTGGTGAATTTTGGTGATGATGATGTCGTCCGACAGCCCGCCGTTGAGCATCGTGACTACGCCATCCACCGTCAGCCCCGCCTTCGCCGGAGCCCCAAGTGCGGCGCTTGCAGTGGAGCCGGAAGGCGTTCCCGCCAGGTAGGCCTTATACGCGTCTTCGGCATTCGCAACCAGATGAGCATCAGCGCCCGGGTAAGGAAGGACATTTCCCGCTGAGATCAACAGAACGACCTGCATGCCCACCGCGACCTGGGCGGGCTGACCGCCGTAAGTGACGATGTTGAACTCCTGGCCGTTGTAAACGTAAGGAACCTTCTTTACATAACCTTCTCGACCCTTCCCATACTGCCCGAAGGCGGTGGAAGCAGCGAGGAGGAAACAAAGAATCAAGGCAAGGCACGCCTGAGGCATGGCACATCTATCAGGAGTTAGATTCACGGTTTACTCACACAAGCGAGATTTGGGCCGCTGGTCTGGGGGAAGACCAGGTCGAGAGATAAAACTTCTAACTCGACCTTCAAAAGCACGGCGATTATACGTCAGCAGCTCTTTTTCTTGAATCTCCAAAATTGCCGGATTACTGCCAATATTTTGCAACCGCATCTCGCCCCTTTATCATCACAGCGGAGCATTTTTTCTTAGGAGAGTACAGCGATGCGAGTTGGTCTGCTAACGGGTGGCGGAGACTGCCCTGGTCTGAATGCCGTGATCCATGCGGTGGTGAAAAAGGGAATCAACCACTACGGCGACGAGTTCGTAGGTTTTCTCGAAGGCTGGCGCGGCGTGCTGGACAACGCCACCATGCCTCTAACTCTCGAAAGAGTTGATGGCATTCTGACGCTCGGCGGCACCATCCTTCGCACCTCGCGCACCAACGTGCGCAAGATCGAAGGCGGCATCGAGAAGTGCGTCGCTACGATCAAGGCCAACAAGCTGGACGCGCTGATTGCCATTGGTGGTGACGATACGCAATCGGTAACAAATGCGCTTATCCAGGCCGGCGTGCCCGGAGTGGGCGTTCCCAAGACCATCGACAACGACCTGAATGGAACCGACGTTTGCTTCGGCTTCGATACGGCCGTGAGTATCGCGACCGAGGCGGTGGACCGCCTGCATACTACGGCCGAGGCGCACAATCGCGTGATCGTATGCGAGGTCATGGGCCGCGACGCCGGCTGGATCGCCCTCACGGCGGGAGTTGCCGGGAATGCGCACGTAGTGCTGGTGCCCGAGAAGCCCATCGATCTCGATCAAGTGTGTGCTCTGCTCAAGTACAACCACGACCACGGCAAGAAGTACGGCATCGTGGTGGTGGCCGAAGGCGCGAAGCTTCCGGATGCCGCTCAGGCAACCGTCGGCGGCAAACTCGATTCGTTCGGACATGCGCGGTTGAGCGGCATCGGCCAGGCGCTGGCAGAAGAGATCGAAAAACGCACTGGCTACGAAACGCGCTCTGTCAATCTCGGCCACACGCAGCGCGGAGGCACTCCCTCTGCCTATGACCGCATGCTCGCAACCCGCTATGGCCTTGCCGCCATCGACCTTGTCCACCAGGGCCAGTTTGGCCGCCTTGTCGTTCTACATGGAACCAAGATCGAGAGCATTCCTCTGGCCGAGGCAATCTCGACAAACCGCACGGTAGACGACAGCTTCCTCGATATACTGCGCGGACTGGAGCCGAGACTGTAGCTCGATCCTCAACACTTAGCGATTTGGACGAACAAAGGAGCTG
>CAYVSQ010000605.1:0-7136 GCA_964453815.1 uncultured Acidobacteriaceae bacterium
AGAACCGCTTGCGCCGCGGTGTCTTCCGCGATGTTGAAGAACTTGTCACCGCCATCGGCGATTACATCGACCAGCACAATGAAAGACCCAAACCCTTCATCTGGACCGCCAAAGCCGTCGATATCCTCGAGAAAGTCAAACGTGCCCGCGCATCCCTGAATAATCGGTCATCTGCATGACGCACTACACTAGGAAAACAGCTCGTGCATAGACCCTGAGCCTGCGAAGCCGGGATCGGCGCGCGGGGCGAGCGTCGGAAACTCCACAAGAATCTCGGCGCCACCGGGTGAATTCAGATTACGGACCCAGGCGCGTCCGCCATGCGCAAAGGCTACAGCTCTGACGAAAGCCAGTCCAAGTCCGTGTCCCTCCGATTCGTCACCCTTTGCAAAGCGCTGGAAGACCTTGTCAAGAAGATCGGGCGGGAATCCCGGGCCATTGTCGTTCACCTTGATTTGCGCCCGGCCTTCGGACTCGACGAGGCTGATCGAAACTTGCGCGCCCTCGCCGGCATATCGCATTTCGTTCTCCAGCAGATTGGACAGCAGGCGAATCAGGAAGCGTTGATCGAGCATAGCATTAACCGGTTCGCTGGCGGTGGTGGTTAAAGTCTGGCGATGCTCGCTGAATGCGGGCGCATAAAGTTCGGTAACCCTGTGGATAAGGTCTGCGAGATTGCATGGCTCACGCCGTAGGTGGAGTGCGCCAGCCTCGGCTTCGGCAACATCGAGTGAAGTGGTGACGATTTCGGAAAGACGGTCGAGGTTTTCAATCGCTCCGGCCACTAATTCGCGTGAAAGACATTGATCCTCGGTGGAGAGTGCCGCCTCAAGATCACCACGGACGGAGGTAATCGGGCTCTTCATGTCGTGCGCGACCGAATCGGAGAGAGTTCGCAATTGATTCACCGAGGCGGAGATACGGTCGAGCATGGTATTGAATGTGCGCGACAGACGGGTAATCTCATCGTTTGGCCTGCTGGCCGAAGCGACCCGGCTGCTAAGATCGCCTGTCCCAATGCTGGAGGCAGCGCCGGTGATGGCGTCGATACGCTTGAGCGTGCTGCGCAATCCGAGGACGGCGATCATAAAGCCGAAAGCTACCATGCATATCCAACCCAGGAGAAACCAGAAGAGGAGGCGTGTGAGCATGGTCCTGGCGCTTGAGTCCTGCAGTCCCAGGTAGATTCTGCCGGCGCCCGGACCTAGATCGACGGCAACCACGCGGAATGGCAAGCTCCATCCCTCAACATTCATGGATACCGCGGATCGCTCGGGAACTTTCAGCTTCTGAATGTTGTCGAGGATGGCCTGACTTCCGGTCGGTCCGACCCACAACGGCGGCTGCCCGGATTCGCCGCTCTTGAAAAAGAACACCGTGTCCCCGGCAGAGTGGTTGCCGTGGCCGTCATAAGCAAATTCCTGCGTGGCCATCTCAGCGACCTCTCCCACGATGCGCCCGTAGACTGCGTCTTTTGGAGTGGTGAGGGCGACTTGCCTCAATGTTTCACTTTCACCCACGAGCCATGAGTCACTGCGATCGCGAACAGTGCGCGCGACTAAGCCATACATCAGGATAAATACCAGGGCGCTGCTGGCGGCAAAGACAATAGTGCTGCGCAGCGCAAGCCGCCACGCTGCGGTGCGGTAGAACGAGCCGCTAATCCTTGAGAACATAGCCCACGCCACGCATGGTTCGTATCAAGGGATGCTCGGATTCGCGGTCTACTTTATTCCGCAGCCGGTGGATATGCACGTCGACAATGTTGGTGGATGTATCGAAGCGCATCTTCCAGACATGATCGAGAACCATGGTGCGCGTAACAACACGGCCCGCGTTTCGGCAGAGATATTCAAGCAGAGAGAACTCCTGCTGCGTAAGCTGCAATTCAATTCCACCGCGGCGTGCCTCGCGCCGAAGGAGGTCGAGTTCAAGATCGGCCACATGCAGGCGCGTAGCTTCCGGCTGGTTTGGCGTGCTTCGCCTCAAGAGAGCGCGCACACGGGCCAGCACCTCGGCGACGGCAAACGGCTTGGTAAGGTAGTCATCGCCGCCGCGCTCGAGACCCAGCACACGCTCATCGACCGAGCGTCGCGCCGAAAGAATCAACACAGGCGCGCCGACACCCTGAGCGCGCAGGCGATGGATCAGGTCCAGCCCATCCATGTCGGGAAGGGTGAGATCGATCACCAGCGCGTCGTGCACGTCTTCCACCGCGAGCCGTTCCGCCTCCCTGGCCTGCGCACAGGCATCGACGCGGAAGCCAGCCTCGGTGAGGGCCCTGGTGAGAAAATCGCGAATTGTGGAGTCGTCCTCGACTACTAGCAGCCGCAAGTGATTTCTTCGATTTCCTTTTGCTTAATCCTGAAAACCCGGCCGGCAAGCGCCATTGCGTCCTAACAAAAACGTTTGGATGAGTGTTCGAGTACAACGGTCAGGCCACACATGAATGTTATTCTCTACAGCCTCCTCCTACATTGCCGACGGATTACAAGCCCGTCATCGAATCAAAGCATTCTAGTTCCGCGATTTGACGCGCATGAAGACGGGAAGGTAAGCGATGGCTCGAAACTACAGACCCAACGCTGGAACAAGACTGTTCTCTGCCGCGAGGCTAGGGTTTAAGTGGTTGGATCGCGGTGCGCGGCATTTCCCTCGGGCAAATCCTGCCAGCCGAGGGCCGGAGAATCTCACGGAACGGTCATAACTCCTTCAGGCAATCTTCATCTTGAGCGCATAGGTTCATAGCAGGCGGGGAATCGGGACATGTTGCAAATCTGGCAGACGAAGGCTCGCCGAACCTCTCAAGCTAGCTATTGGATTGCTTTGTCCCGCGTGCCAAATCGCTGGCCCTTTGCGTTCCTATGGGGAATGTTTCTGCCTTGCTTTCTTACGGCGCCGCGCTCGGCATGGTGCCAGAGCGCGCAGTCAGAACAGCTGACTATCCCTGCCGGCACGCCGATTGAAGCAAAGCTGAAGTGGCATGTCCCCATGAAATTGGGCCAGCCAGTTGAGGCATCGCTGGAGCATCCGGTCTATACCCAGAACAAGCTTGCACTGCCAGCCGGGATCGTATTGCGAGGATCGGTGGTAAGTCTGGAGCCCAACAGGGAACTGCGGGATGATGCGCGTCTGAACGCGGATTTCACTCCCTATCATCGGCCTGCGGTCATTTTTACAGGCGCCACGCTTTCGGACGGAACAAACGTCTTCTTGTCCACAACGTCTACCGTCGATGGCTCTGCGGTTATACATCTTGTTTCGGCAGCTACGGGCAAACATCATTCACCTGCAGCGGTGGCGGCAGCCGACGTGAAGGGATTGATCTCGTCGACGAAAGAGGCGCTGTTTTCGCCAGGCCTCGGCGACCGGATGGAGCAACTGCTCTACCACCAGCTGCCGTATCATCCGGAGCGCATCCAGCAAGGAACGATGTGGACCTGCGAACTCCGAGAGCCAGTTGCTGTTCCTACGCCAGCTTCTGCGGCCAACCTGACGGAGCGTCCTCCGAGGCAGAGCGATTCTGTTTCCGGTTCGACGGCAAAGGCGAATCTCGAACTGCACGCATACCTCGACGAGGAGCTGAGCTCTTTGAGCGCCAAGGTGGGCCAGACATTCCAGGCGACCGTGGCTGAGCCGGTGCGCGGCGCCGATCATTCGCTGATCGTTCCGCAGGGCACGGTGCTGATCGGGACGATCACGCGGGCCAAACCGGCAAAGTCTTTCCATCGCGACGGAAAACTGCGCTTCAATTTTCGTCAGCTTCAGATGCCGGGCGGCAGCCAGCAGCAAATCATAGGCTTTGTGACCGGCGTGGAGGCAAAAGCGGGTGCTGGGTTGAAGATGGATTCCGAGGGGGGAGTAGAGTCGCAGCCGCAAGGCAAGGTGATTGTGCCTCTGATTCTGACGGTGCTAGCTAGCCATGTGCTCGATGATGATTCGGACCTGACGGCGAGCACGGCGGTGGGCTCGAACGGCATGGGTCTGATCGGCCGCGTGGTTGGCATTGCGGGGTCTTCGCGCGATCTGGCCGCGGGCATTGGATTCTATGGCACAGCTGTCTCGGTGTATCGCCGATGGCTGCGACACGGACACGATATTACTTTCCCCAAGGACAACCGGATCGATATTGAGGTGTCCGAGCGGGTCGGCCAACAGCTTTCACAGCGTTAAAGCCTGTGATGGACTGTCTCAGGCTCGAAAACGCCTAACCATCGCGTGGCGGGAAGAGGTTTGCCTCGGATTACACGTATGGTCAATCTTGTTCATTCAAGCCGCTCCGGCCTACCGTCGTTGAACTCGCTGGCACAAGCTTCTACAGGTCAGTGCGCCTGCAAACGTCCAGGCCTCGTTCTTCGTCTCATACCCGAGGATCCGAGCAGATCATCCCGAACCGCATAGCGCATGTAAAACTGCTGCGATCGTCAACTCGCAGGTCGAGCACCCTGATGTCTCGGAAGAACCCTTCACGGTACGCCGATTCTTGATTGAAACGGCGTTCCTCGCCGCAATCGATGAGGCCGGAGTATTTAGATGCGGCTGCTTTCTTCCCTGAAGACGAACTCAAGGCCGAAGAATCGAGAGGAAGAGGCAGCGAAGGCGAAGGAGCGGGCGAGGAGAGGTTTGGGGATTGAAAATCAATTAGAGAACCCACGCCCGAAATCCGGCCTCTTCGACTTGCTCAGGCTATGAGTACCTGGGAGGTTAGTATGGGTGTAGACCGTACGCGGTCCGGTACTGGCTGTGCTTCTTAAACACGTAGTGTCCTATGAGCCAACCGGCGGCTCCCCCCACGAGCACGTCGGTGGGAAAATGCTCTTGGCCGAGAACCCGCGTGACACTCACTGCTGATGCTGCAGTGTAGACACTCGCCTGCACCCAGATTGACGGGTATTCACCCGAGATTACGGCCGCTGCTGCCCACGCCAACGTGCTGTGCGTCGAAGGAAACGAGCCATTCGTTCCCACATTGGGAGCGAAGAAGTCCCCAGCTGCGTTGTTATAGAGAGGCCGCTCGCGCCGCAGGATGACCTTGGATACCTCCGTCACGATCACGGAATCCGCGAGCGCCTGGCCAGTGAGGACGCCCGTTTCGTGCGCATGATCATTACCGTTGAGAACACCCGTCCCAAAGAGAAGTACGGGCACCATTAATTCGCCCCCCAGCACGTAGTTGGACACATTTACGTTGTGATTGTTGAACGTCCGGTCATTCGACACTTCGTGCATGGTATTGGTATCAGTCGCGAGGGTAACGCCGGTCGCCGCACCGAGCGGTAACAACCACACCAGGTCATGTGTGCGAACTCGCAGCGGGCTGGTCCAGATGGGGATCTGATCTTTGAGGATGGCATGCGGCAGTCCTTTGACGGTAATCTGCCCTGGTGCGGCCGGTGCGTCCGGCAGGGCGCCATCTGCTGTTGTTGAGTCTTCAGTATCCGCGGGCCCAAAGGTCTGGTATGCGTAGCCTGCCTGACATGCCCCAATAGCGCCGATGCTGAATGCAAGAATGGCCCGAAGAAGATTTCGAGAGGGAATAATAGTCATTGATTGTTGGCTTGGCCCACCAAGAACGAGTTCAGGGACAAGCTATAACCCATTATGTCCTAATCGTCTCAAGAAGCAGACTGACACGCTCTTCAAGTGAAGAAACCGGCGAAGCGGGAAGGTCGCTGCAAAAGTTCCTACAGGGCTTGCAAAACGGAGCCACACAGCAACCGAGCTTGACCTTGCCCCCGCAAGCTACAACGCAACTTGCGAATTCCGTCCCAGCAAAAAAAACGGAACAACAATGCTCAGAATTTACCCATAAACACGCAGCACTTTGGAGGGGAGTCCCTACAAAGTCCCTACAGCCTTGTAGTTTTGAGGGTCATCGAGGAGTGTGCAGGGTCGAAAGCCTAAGAAAGTAATTGGCTCCTCGGGTAAAAGCCAAACTTGGAGTTCAGCAACATCCAACAACGTCCACTGATGTCTCTCGTACATGATAGAGAGAGTATATGCGGTCGTTCTTATGTCGCTCTTAACCCTGTTTTGCTTGATCGTTCAGCGCCTCTGTGCAAATCTTTCTCAATGTAGTCCCAAGGGAGTAGCTGTCATAGCAGTGATGACCTGCAGGAACGGTGACGATACAGTATGAAGGCTATTCGCCGCAAGATTTATCCGACGCACAAGTGAGTGGCAGGACAGGATGTGTGGCAGAAGGAATGACGCAAACTCATAGAGTCGCGATTCTGATGCCCTTGGCGGTTGGCGCAAGCGCCGTCCTATGTACGATCTTTATCCACGCGATGGCCGTGGGCGCGACAGTGAACTTCGTGCGCCATGAGAAAAGGCTGGGCCGCGAGGGCACAGGCTTCGGGATCGATCTTGCCATCCTTGTGTTGGCGATATCATTCGCGTTCGCGGCGCACCTGATTGAGATCGCCTTGTGGGCGGTGTTGTTCGTAATATGCGGAGAATTTCAAGAATTCGGCATGGCCTACTACCACTCAGCGGTCAACTACACGACCTTGGGTTACGGTGATGTGATTATGACCCCATCGTGGAAATTGCTAGGACCGCTGGAAGCAGCAGATGGAGCGCTCATGTTCGGGGTTTCGACCGCAATGATTTTTGCTGTCATTGTGCGATTGATTCGAGCTAAATATGAGGATCTCAGGAACTGAGTGCTTATCGAAGCGCTTGGCAGTCGGTCATGATCTGCGGAGCTTTCAGACGAACGCAAAACAAATGCGAGCGCAAAAAGGCACTGATATACAGGTGCCTCCGACATACTGGCGCTATGTGTCCGCAATGTGAGCCGTTTGCTGAACGGTTGAATTTCCGAGCGCCCGCTGACTATGTTGCTTTTGTGCGACGACTGATTACTCAGGTGGGTGCCGGGCCCATGGATGTCATATATGGCGATTGGCTTTCCATCCACGAGAATCGAAGAGTCATTGCAATTCTTTTCAGCCACGACGAGGTAGCTGTAGCCGTCCTTCGATTTCGACCAAAACCGCGAAGATCGCCATGTCCACAGCTCGCGATCATCAGGCAGGGCACAGCCAACATCACGAACCGCTTTTGCGTACGAATCACGGAACCATCGTACTGCTTACGCCCGGTCGTGTTACCGGCAAACCGGAGAGCTA
>CAYVSQ010000606.1:0-3008 GCA_964453815.1 uncultured Acidobacteriaceae bacterium
GGCGAAGACGGTCTCAACCTGGTCCCCTCGGTCGTCGCCATTCCCGACCCCAAGAAAGTGATCGTCGGCTATCCCGCATATCCCTATCTCGCACGGACACCCGACCGCGTCATCTATTCCGCCAAACGCCTCATGGGCCGCGGCGTTGAAGACGTCCAGGACGAGGTGAAGCTCTTTCCTTTCCACCTCGCGCCGGACATTCAGCCCGGCGAAATCCTCCGCCTGCAGATTGGCCCGCAGCAATACACGCCGCCTGAAATCTCCGCCTACATCCTGCGCCAGTTGAAGAAAAACGCCGAGCGTTACTTCGGCGCGCCGGTAACGAAAGCAGTCGTCACCGTTCCGGCCTATTTCAACGACGCCCAGCGCCAGGCCACCAACGACGCAGGCCGCATTGCCGGACTCGAAATCCTGCGCCTGGTCAACGAGCCGACAGCGGCCGCTCTGGCCTACGGACTTGATCGCCAGAGGGAAGGCATCGTCGCCGTCTACGACCTCGGCGGCGGAACCTTCGATATCTCTATCCTCAAGCTGCAGGACGGCATCTTCGAAGTCATCGCCACCAATGGAGACACGCATCTTGGCGGCGACGACATCGACAACCTGCTCATCGCTATCGCCCTCGACGACATCCATGGCGAACAAAATCTCGACCTTCGCACCGACCCCGAAGTCGTCCAGGCCATCCGCAAAGCCGTCATCGAAGCCAAGATTGCGCTGTCGACTTCTGACGTATCGCGTCTCGACGTAACATTGCCGGACGGCCAGTCCTACCGGCGCGAGATCACTCGCGAGCAGTTCGAACAGATCATCCAGCCGGTGCTCGATCGCACTCTCGGCCCCTGTGTGCAAGCCCTCAAGGACGCCAGTCTCACGCCCGGGCAGGTCGATGAAGTCGTCCTCGTCGGCGGTTCCACGCGCATCCCTCTTGTCCGCCGCCTCACTGACCAGATCTTCCATCTTGCCGAGCGCGGCAAAAAGCCGCACACGGAACTGAATCCCGACGAAGTCGTCGCCCTGGGCGCAGCCGTGCAGGCGCACATTCTCGAAGGCGGCTCCGCGGCCACAGAGGATATGCTGCTCCTCGACGTGACTCCTCTTTCGCTTGGCATCGAAGCCCTCGGCGGAGTCGTCGCCAAGATCATCCAGCGCAATTCGACCATCCCCGCCTCAGCCACCGAACACTTCACTACCGGGGTTGACGGACAGGCCAATGTGGCCATCCACGTTGTCCAGGGCGAGCGCGAGATGGCGAAGGATTGTCGCTCTTTGGCCCGTTTCGACCTCAAGGGTATTCCGCCGATGTCCGCCGGCCTGCCGCGTATCGAAGTCAGGTTCCTCATCGACGCAAATGGAATCCTGCACGTGTCCGCGCGGGAACAAAGAAGCGGCAAGGAAGCCGAGATCGAAGTCAAACCGACCTATGGCCTCACTGACGAGCAGGTCGAAACCATGATCCTCGACTCCTTTGACTATGCCGAGCAGGATTTCCACCAGCGCCAGCTCATCGAAGCGCGCAACGAAGCCGGAACCATTCTCGCTGCGGTAGAAAAGGCGCACGTCAACCCAGCATGGCACCACCTGACCGACGATGAGCGCGCACAAATTGCTCTGATCTCCGAAGAACTGAGCGTACTCAAGGAAGGCGACGACCTGCAGGCTCTGCGCGCCGCCACTGAAGCCTTGGACAAGGCCACTCGCCGCTTCGCCGAGCTCATGATGGATTCTGCCGTCTCCAGCGCCATCCAGGGCCATACCATGGAGTCTGCGGGTGAGAAACTAGGAGAGGGCCCGACCGCGCCCCACCCATTCGCCCCGGCGGAGATAAAGTAAAAAGCTCGTTAGAAGAACATAGAGACTAGGAATGAACGACCAGAAACATCAGGAAATCGACCTCAGCAAGCCGCCCGGCCCGAACATGGTGCGCGTCACCTTCGAGCCTGAAGGCCGCACCGTCGAATTCGAATACGGCACCATGCCCTACGAGCATCACGGCAAGCCCATGTCGTTTCTCGACGTTGCTGAGAACTACACCATCTTTCTCGACCACGCCTGCGGGGGCGTCTGCGCCTGCACCACCTGCCATATATGGACCAAGGGCGGTACCGGAAAGATCAGCGAACCCGAAGATGACGAACTCGACCGCCTCGACATGGCGGCAGATCAGCAGCTCAACTCCCGTCTCGGCTGCCAGGCCATTATCACCGGACCCGGTACCTATATCGTGGAAATTCCCAAGTGGAACCGCAACTATGTCTCTGAAGGCAAACCTTTGTCGCTCGTAGAACGCAAGTAGAGGAGAGCCCCGCCATGGCCCGTGAAATCACCTGGAACGACTCAGAAGAAATCGGCATTCAGCTACAAGAGAAATTCCCCGACCTCGATCCGCTCACTGTCCGTTTTACCGACCTTCACCGCTACGTAACCCAACTGGACGGCTTCTCCGACGACCCCGCGAAATCCAACGAGTCCAAACTCGAAGCCATTCAGATGGCGTGGGTCGAAGAGTACAAGGACGCACAATAACAGCCTAGGTTCTTAACCCCATCCGAACGCTCCGCGGAACAAATCAAAATCCGCGGATTTTCCTTCCTCGAAATAAAGCAAAAGAATATCGAAGCGAATGGGCACATCCTCGCGCTGTAGCTGGCGCAGATAATGCCGCGCCAGTCGCCGCAGCGTTCTCCGCTTTTGTTCATCCACTGACGCCTCAGCTGTCGCCACTGCTCGCGTCGTCCGCGTCTTCACTTCAATAAAGCAGATAGTGTCGTTTTCCCATGCCACCAAATCAAGGTCGCCCCGCACGATTCCTGAGCGCCATCCGCGCGCCCTAACTATGAACCCTCACGCCGCAAATTAAAGAACGCCGCCCGCTCGCCGCGACGGCCGGTCGTCAGATGTGGGGCCTCCGTTTTCAGGCCCGACGCTTCGGACCTTCGCCGAACGGCAACACGTCCACACGCGTTCACAAACGCTTCAAACAAATTCAATTAGCGCAGACGCAAAAC
>CAYVSQ010000607.1:0-4341 GCA_964453815.1 uncultured Acidobacteriaceae bacterium
CCGAACGGCAACCCCCTGTGGTGTGGGAGGACGGCGGGAGTAATCCCGCCTCCTACCCGATTGGCCTGGCCACTTTCCACCAGGTATCGGCCCCTTAACACCTTAACAACTTCAGCGCGACGACTGGAACAGCGCAAATGCTGCACCCTGGGGGTCAGAGAGGACTGAGAAGCGACCTGCCCCTTCAATATCGGAAGGTGGAACCCACACGCTCGCGCCCAGCGACTTCGCCTTGTCTGTCAAAGCGTCGCAATTTGAAGTCAGGAAATAAGCCAGCCAGTGTGGCGGCGCTCCCGGCGGCAGGAACTTGGAAGGTGTCGCACCGCCGATGAATTCCTCGCCATTCTTGATGTGCAGGTAGCCGGAGAGGTCCTTGTCTTTGCCCGGCTCGAACTGCCATCCAAAGAGGTCAGTGTAGAAGGGGATAGCCTTGTCCCGATCGGGCGAGTTAAGGTCGGCCCAGCAAAGGGTACCGTCGACTCCGCCAACTTGCGTACCTATGTGCTCCTTGGGCTGCCAGACCGACAATGACGCGCCTGTTGGATCCTGGATTATGGCCATTCGCCCGTGCTCCATGACATCAAAGGGAGGGGCAAGAAGTGTGCCTCCAAGCCCGGCCACCTTGCCTGCAGTTTCATCTGCGTTGCTGACCGCGACGTAGATGTTCCAATGAGGAGGGACGCCGCGAGCAAGTTGATCGGCCTGTAACTGGTATCCGGCGGCAACATCGCGGCCTCCGAACTGAAATAGGGTGTAGACCTGATCGGGCCCCATCGGCACGTCGAAGAATTCCCAGCCGAAGAGTGAAGTGTAGAAAGACTTAGCGGCGGTCTGATCGGAGGTCGCAAGCTCTATCCAGCTAAAACTCCCGGACGGATGCTGATCGATATTTGGCATGGCCGGAAGTATACGTCCGAGAGGCGATCCCTGGAAAACCAAAATGCTGTTACAAATGGCGCATTGCCCGAGACGGCTGAGCCCGGATAGTATCGGCACACCATGGTGGCCAAGAAGAGGGCAGTCAAGAAGGTGGCAATGAAAAGCCCGACGAGGGCGGATAACAATGTTCAGTCTGCGAAGTCAGCTGAGGCACAACTCGATGAATTCCTCGCAAAGTTCACGCCTGAGGTTGAGGCCATGGCCCGGCAGGCGCTCAGGAAGATGCGAGCGCAGTTGCCGGGAGCGATCGAACTCGTCTACGACAATTACAACGCCCTGGCAATCGGCTTCAGCCCCACGGAGCGCGCCTCAGATGCGATCTTTTCGATCGCGCTCTACCCGCGGTGGGTGAGTTTATTCTTCCTCATCAACGGGACGAAGTTACGTGATCCGGACTGCTATCTTCAGGGCAGTGGAAACCGAGTTCGGCATATAGTGCTCGAAAATGCGGCGACGCTTGATGATCCCACCGTGTTGGATCTGATGAGGCAGGCGCTGGAGATGTCTCAGAACCAGATTGACGCCGCGCAGCCCCGCCGGATGGTCATCAAGTCGATCTCTGCGAAGCAGCGGCCGCGACGGCCTGGCTAACGTGCGCTAGTCTGGAAACAGATCTCGCATGCGACCTTACATGATCCGACCTTCGATGGCCAGTGCTCTGCGAATTGCGGTCTGCATTCTGCTTCCTTTCTCCTTTACTAGTCCCGATTTGACGGCCGCGGCTCATCGGCCGGGCCCGACCATGTCACTCTGTCCTCGGCAGATCACCTTCAAGGCCAGCTATCTTGTGGAGACAGTGCCGGGCAAGGGATCAAGCTTTCTCTTCCACATCGAAAACGGCACGGCCAAGACGATTACTCTGGCCGAACCTGTTCCGTCTAGCGCGCACTGGTACGCGCGAGTTGGTAATCGCTGGCTGTGGCGCGCTTCGAGCGGCGCAGGGGGAAGTTACGTCGATGCGGTGAACGAAAAGGGGCCGGTTTTTGCCTATCAGCCTAAGAATGCTCCTGCTCAGCCGAAATACATTACGGTTCCGGCGCACGGGAACTATGAGTGGACTGCAGGCGAGCTTGAGATTCCAGCTCTTTCCTACAGGCCGAGCTGCGCGCTGTGCAATTATCCGGGCGAGCATGAATATCAGGCGGTTTTCGCCTATGCCTATCTGGCGCCTGCCCAGGAACGTAAGGACGGTTTGCTGGCCTGCGGGCTGCGCTCGAATCTGGTGCCCATGCCTCCAAAGAGTGTTCCTAAATAAATTTTGCGAAGAAAACGAACGAACCATGACGTCTCGATACAGATTTCTCGCGTCTAGTTGTTTGGAACAACCCGCAACCGGCGTTTACCGGCGGGGTTTCTATATAAGTGTTGGAGGAACAACACATCATGCTGAAAATGCTTTGCACTCTCGCACTTACCGGCTTGCTTTCGCTGGCAGGTAGTGCCGCTCTTGCTCAAGACAACGCTGCGCCTCAGCAAGCCCCGGGCCAATGGGGACACGGTGGTGGCCGGATGAATCCGGAAGCGCAGTTGCAGCACCTGACGAAACAATTGGATTTAACGGCCGACCAGCAGGCCCAGATTAAGCCGATTCTTGAAAGCCGGGATCAGCAGGCGAAGCAACTCTGGCAGGATCAGTCGCTCGCACCGCAGGATCGGCACACCAAGATGAAGGCGATTCAGGACGACTCGAAAGCCAAGATCGAGGCTGTGCTGAATGCCACGCAGAAGCAGAAGTATGAGGCAATGCAGGCCAAAATGCAGGAACATGCACGCGAACATATGCAGGGAGAACAAGCTCCTCCGCCGCAGCAGTAATGGCCGGAGAAGAGTGAAGGGCCGTGCTCCCTAACTTGCTCAAGGTGTGCGGCCTTCCCGCTATTGGCGCGAATAGCGACTAAAGAAACATCTCCATAAAGACGTTCGCGCGGGCGTATTTCGATTCATGCTCCGGCGTGGACATGTGACGGAAGCCGAGATCTTCGTAGAGATGAATCGCCTTGGCGGCCTTCGTGTTCGATTCGAGATAGAGGCGGCGCGCTCCCAGGACTCCAGCAAGATCGATGGCAAACGCGAGTAGTTTGCGGCCGATACCATGGCCGCTCGCGGCCTCTGAGACGGTCATCTTGGCCAGCTCAAATTCGTCGGGTCCTATTGCGACCAGGGCGCAACAGCCGACGACTACCCCATCGAAGTCCGCTATGCAGATTTGTCCACCTTTGGCAAGAATCTCTCCTCGTGGGTCATCAAGCACCTCGTGATCGCCAGGCTCGAGCTCAAAATCGCGGCTGATCCATGCCTCATTCAGTTCTTTGAAGGGCTTTTCATCGCCAGGCTGAAACCTGCGCAGCGCCAGCCTGCCGATTTGCGGAAGTATTTCGGTATCGACTGCCATATGAAAAGCGTAAGGCACAGTTGGCGATACGTCCAATATCCTGTTGCGTGAGATTGATATGATCCATGTATGAATGGTGAGATTGAGATCAGGCATCTGCGCTATTTTGTCGCTGTCGCGGAAGAGTTACATTTTGGGCGCGCGGCTCTGCGGCTGCACATTGCCCAGCCTCCGCTCTCGCAGCAGATTCGCCGTTTGGAAGAAATGCTGGGGCATGCTCTGTTACTACGGACTTCGCGCGAAGTGCGGCTCACGGCGGTGGGCGAAGAATTACTGGAGCGGGCGCGGTATACGCTGAAGAAAATCGAAGCTGATGTAGCCGCGGCTCAGCGTATTGGCCGCGGCGAAGCGGGTGCTCTGACCGTGGGCTTTATCGGTTCTGGAATGCTCACCGCATTGCCGAAGATGCTGGAGCGCTATCGCAAACGATATCCACAAGTGGATTTGCGACTACGCGAGCTTTACACCGCGGGACTAGTCGATGCGCTGCTGAATGGGACGGTGGATATTGGCTTCATGCGCGATGCTGGAGAGATCGAAGGCTTGAGCGTAGAGGTGCTGTTGACCGAGCCGTTTGTGGTTGTGCTGCCGCGGAAGCATCCTCTGGCGCAGCAAAAGACGGTCGCGGTGAAGAGTCTGCAACATGAATCCTTCGTCTTGTTTGCGCGCTCTTATGGCGGCATTGCGTGGAAGAAAACGGTCGATGTCTGCGAAGCGCACGGCTTTACCCCGCGCGTTGTGCAGGAGGCGCCGCATTGGCTCACCATCATGAGCCTGGTCGGCGCCGGGTTGGGAGTGACGATTGCACCGGCCTGCGTTGAGAGATTGAGCGTCCCGGATACCGTGTGTCGCAAACTCAGGCCGCAGTCGCAGTCTACGCATCTGGAACTCGCCTATCGGACAAATGAAGTGCGTCCGATCACGAAGGCCTTCAGTGAGCTTGCGCGCCGGGTATTCCGAGGCAGTAAACAGAATGACTAGGGCTGCAAGGATTGCGCAGCAGGTTTGCC
>CAYVSQ010000608.1:0-9936 GCA_964453815.1 uncultured Acidobacteriaceae bacterium
TCCATCACACACATCTCGGTGCGGGGTGCGCGACAGCACAATCTGCGCGACATCAACGTGCAGATTCCGCGGAACACTCTGACTGTTGTCACCGGCCTTTCGGGTTCGGGCAAGTCTTCGCTGGCCTTCGACACAATCTATGCCGAAGGACAGCGGCGTTATGTGGAGACCTTATCGGCATACGCACGCCAATTCCTAGACCAGATCGAACGGCCAGACGTAGATTCGATCGAGGGGCTGAGTCCGGCGATTTCGATCGAGCAGAAAACGACGAGCCGCAGCCCACGTTCGACGGTGGGCACGATCACCGAGATCTACGACTACCTGCGGCTGCTGTATGCGTCGGTGGGCGTGCCGCATTGTCCCAATTGCGGGCGGCAGATTTCGCGGCAGAGCGGGGAGCAGATCGTGGAGCGGATCTTGTCTCTCGGGCAAGGTGAACGTGTGACCATTTACGCGCCGGTGGTGCGCGGGCGCAAGGGTGAATTCAAGGATCTACTGGACAAACTTGACCAGCAGGGATTTCGCGCGCGCGTTGACGGCGAGCTGCGTGACCTCGCGGAACCCATTGATCTGGAGAAGCGCAAGAACCACACCATTGAGGCGGTGGTGTATCGCGCAGTGCTGAAGCCGGGAATCGAAAAGGCGCTGGAGTCGTCGGTACAGAAGGCGCTGCAGATGGCCAATGGGCTGGTGCTGGTGGCGACGGCGAACGAAGAACAGCTTTATTCTTCGTCGATGTCGTGTCCCGATTGCGGGCTGGACGTGCCGAAGCTCGAGCCGCGGAGCTTCTCCTTCAACAGCACTTATGGGGCTTGCCCTGAGTGCCATGGGCTGGGGAGCATCTATGACTACGATCCAGCGAAGGTCATCAGCGACTGGTCGAAGCCACTCCTGGATGGCGGGCTGGGGCCGGGTTCGGCGTCGCAGTATCTGCTGAAGCTGATCAAGCTGGCGGCAGAACGGTACAAGATCGACCTGAAGAAGCCGTTTGAGAAGCTGCCGCAGAAGCAGCAGGAGTTGTTGTTATATGGGCCACCCAAAGCTGAGGCACCGAGGACGGGATTCCATGGAATTCTGGCATATCTGCGTGATGCGCTGGAGGAGTCGCGGTCGGACGCATATCGCGAGTGGATGATGAACTACATGTCTGCTTCGACATGCCCTGTGTGCAAAGGACGACGGCTGAGGCCGGAGTCGCTCGCGGTGAAGGTGGGCGGGATGTCAATTGCGGACTTCACGGCACTACCGCTAGGGAGGGCGCTGACGGCTGCGGCGGCGATTCCCTTCTCGGCGCGCGAGGCGCTGATTGCGGAGCGGCTGCGGCGGGAGGTTGTCGAGCGGCTGGAGTTTTTGACCGCCGTGGGACTGGGGTATTTGTCGCTGGATCGCAATGCGGCGACACTGTCGGGCGGTGAAGGACAGCGGATTCGGTTGGCAACGCAGATCGGTTCCAGGTTGCGCGGGGTGCTGTATGTGTTGGATGAGCCGTCGATCGGGCTGCATCAGCGAGACAACCAGCGGCTACTGACGGCGCTTGAGTCGCTGCGCAACCTGGGGAACACTGTACTAGTGGTGGAGCATGACGAGGAGACGATTCGGCATGCGGATTATGTGCTGGACCTGGGGCCGGGCGCGGGCAAGCTCGGCGGGCACGTGGTGGCGGAGGGGACGCCCACGGAGATTATGCGGGCTCCTGGATCGCTGACCGGGCGGTATCTTTCGGGCGAGGCGGCGATTCTGCATCGGATGGTTCCGCGAGCCCTGACGAGCAAATGGATTACTGTTGAAGGCGCGAAGAGCCACAACCTGCGCGATGTCACTGTGCGGTTTCCGCTGGGCGTGATGACCGTGGTGACAGGCGTTTCGGGCTCGGGCAAGAGCACGCTGGTGAACGATATTCTTTATCGCGCTCTGGCCAAGGAATTGTACGGTTCGCGCGAAGAGCCGGGCGAGTACAAACAGATTTGCGGCTTCGAGCAGATCGACAAGGCAATTCGTATCGATCAGTCGCCGATCGGGAGGACTCCGAGGTCGAATCCGGCTACGTATACGGGAGTGTTCACCGCAATTCGCGATCTGTTCGCAATGCTGCCGGAATCGCGTGAGCGTGGATATAAGGCGGGGCGCTTTTCATTCAATGTGGCGGGCGGGCGATGCGAGGCGTGCCAGGGCGATGGGCAGCGGCGCATCGAGATGAATTTTCTGCCGGATGTATATGTGCAGTGTGAAGTATGTAACGGTCGCCGTTACAATCAGGAAACCCTTGCGGTGAAGTTCAACGGATACTCGATTGCCGACGTACTGGACCTTGCGATTGAGGATGCGCTGCCGGTGCTGGCCGATATTCCGCAAGTGCGGCAGCGGCTGGAGACACTGGTGGATGTTGGTCTCGGCTATATTCATCTGGGGCAGGCGGCTACGACACTCTCGGGCGGCGAGGCGCAGCGGATGAAGCTGGCGCGCGAGCTGAGCAAGCGGCAGACGGGGCGGACGCTGTATCTGCTGGACGAGCCGACGACCGGGCTGCACTTCGACGATGTACGCAAACTGCTGGAAGTGCTTCATCGGCTGACGGACTTGGGGAATACGGTGATTATCATTGAGCACAACCTGGATGTAGTCCGAAATGCGGACTGGATCATCGACCTTGGTCCCGAAGGCGGCGAGGAAGGTGGGCAGATTGTGGCGGAGGGGACTCCGGAGCAGATTGCGGGCGTCAAGAGCTCGCATACGGGAGAATTTTTGCAGCGGTTTTATGAGACGGCTCAGGGCCGGGCGAGTGTGTCTCCTGTTGAGAAGTTTTCGCTGACAGGAAACGGAAGCGGGCCGAAGCGGCGCAAAGGCGCGAAGAAAGACTGGGTGCAATGACGCCTGAGCTGGAACCCAAAGACGCAAATTCGTTAGAAACATTTGAACCAGAAAGAAACTTTTCCCGCGAAGACAATCCCGTGCAAGCTGAGGATGGTGCCGGAACGGATTTTTCTACCCAGCCGTGGAATGAGTCGATGGCAGAAGCTCCCGCAGGGGGCGCGACACCACCAGAACTCTACTGCGCCTATGAGCCTCCATTTCCGCAAATGGTCCCCCGTCTGGTTCCAAACCTGGGACACGTGATTCTGTTCTTTGTGCTCTCGGTTTTTTTGCTGGGGGTGGGGCAGGTGCTGGGAGTTTTCCTCATCGAACACTTGCACCTTTTCGGTCATCGAGGGTTCGACTCGCTCATGCGGCTTTCGCTGGATGATGCACGGTTGAGTATCCCGGTGCAGGCTTTGTCCTATGGGTTGATTGCGCTGGTGACGGTTCCGGTTTTTTCGCTGTTGTGGAACGAACCATTTTCCGACGGCGTACTCTGGAAGAGCGAGACTGCAAAGCGGAGATTTTTAGCGCTTGCATTGCTGGGGCTGGCAGCGGGCTTTGGCATCAACCTGTTCGGGAATTTTCTTCCCATGCCCAAGGATCCACCGATCATGCAGGACATGATGAAGTCTCCGCTGGGCGCGTGGATGATGCTGGTCTTTGGCATAACGGTGGCGCCGATGTTTGAGGAGTTGGCCTTCAGGGGATTTCTGCTGCCGGGGCTGGTGAACTGTTTTCGCTGGCTGGCACGGAGGGGCAGCATTTCCGAGACCGCGGCCCAGTGGGCAGGGATTCCTGTTTCGATTCTTTTGACCAGCATCGGCTTTGCCTTGATGCACTCCCCACAGCTTTCGCACGCTTGGGGGCCCCTAGTATTGATTGGAATGGTGAGCGTGGTGCTGTGCATTGTGCGCTTGAGCACCAACTCGGTGGCGGCCGGAGTAGTAGTACATGCTGCGTATAACTTCACGCTGTTTGTGGCCGTGCTGGTACAGACCAGCGGATTCCGGCATCTGGAGAAGTTAGGGATCTGAGGTGTCTGGTCTAGCCATCGTTTGGGTCAACCGTTAGCCGACTGGAATTGCCACCCTAGGGCTTCGTGCTCGGGAGAGGGGTCTGCGCAGCGGGTTGGGAGTTGGCGGCCATCCATTGCGCATCTGTCAGATTCCATCCTCCGCCCAGTGCCTTGTAGAGCTGGACAAGAATCAGACGCCGGTTAACCTCCGTCTGGTCAAGAGCAAGCTGAGATGAATAGAGTCGTTGCCTTGCCTCGAGAACTTCGAGATTGTTGGCCCTTCCATTCGTGAAACGCAGCTGCATAAGCCGGAGGGCATCTTCGTTCGATTGCACAGCCTTTGCCTGCTCGGTCCGGATCGCGTCGATTTTGTCGCGCGAAATAAGGGCATCGGAAACATCCCGAAAAGCGCCCAACGTAGTCTGCATGTACTGTGCCTTGGTTTGCTCCCAGGATGCGATCGCTTGTCGTTTCTGAGCTGTGATTGCGCCGGCGGTGAAGATGGGGCCTGCGATACTCGCGCCGATACTCCAGGCATTCGTCTTGCCGAGGGAAAGATTCTCGAGCGGCGAGCTTATTTTACCGAAGAATGTGGTGAGGCCAATCGTCGGAAAGTATGCCGCCTGTGCGACGCCGATCTGGGCGTTTGCACTCCTCATTGCTTGCTCGGCTGCTAGTACATCGGGCCGGCGCTCCAGCAAAGTGGAAGGCAATCCCGCAGGAACCTCGGGCGGAACCTCGCCCAGGACCTTGGCCTTGGTGTCAATCGGGCCGGGATTCCGGCCCATCAACATGCTGATCTGGTTTTCCTTCAGCGCAATTTGCCGTTCGAGCTCCGGGATGCTGCCGGAAGCATTGGCCAGATCGTTTGTGGCGCGCGAGGTCTGGAGCTCATTGCCGATGCCTTCCTGCTGCCGCTGGGTAACAAGTTTGAGGGTTGCGGTGAATGACTCCGCGGACTCTTTGGCGATGTCAAGTTGAAGCCGCAGTCCCAGGAGTTCGAAGTAAGCCTGGGAGACATTGCCAACCAGCGTGAGCATGACCCCGCGGCGGGCCTCTTCGGAGGCGAGAAACTGGGCCTGCGCGCTCTCATTTGTGCGGCGGATACGGCCCCAGAGGTCTGGCTCCCATGATGCGCGGGCTATGGCCAGAAGAAACCCCTGAGCTCCATTCGGAGGGTTAATAGGACTGTAGATGAATTGATTATGGCCGAGGGTGGTATAGGTCGAATAACCAAGCGTGGGGAAGTATTCCGACCTGGCCAGCGCGGCGACCTGGTTTGCCTGTTCGACGCGGGCAACGGCAGCGGCCAGGTCGTAATTGTTGGCCAGCGAAGTCTTGATGAGCTCCGTCAAGGTTTCGTCGTGGAAGATCTCCCACCAGGGCAGGTCGGCAAAGGAGGCTTGCTGAGCTGTTTCGGAAGAACCCCGAAAAGCCGCTGGTGTGGCTACATTCGGGCGCTTGTAGTTGGGACCGACTGCGCAACCCGGCAGAAGCAGGAACAGGGAAAAAAGAAGGAGCGCGGGGCGCGGATGCCTCCAGCCGCTTGGTTTCGCCGCCCATACGGAAGAAAACTTCGGCGGGCTAAAGTTGTGTTGTGTTCCTGCGCTCGGGTTTGATCCTCGGTCGTTCACGTGGCGGCTCCTTCCTCTGGGCTGATCACGGCGTCCCGGCAAGCTCGGGGTCGGGAACGGGAACGCGAAAGAAGATGGCGTATAGCACCGGTACGACGATCATGGTCAGGACAGCGGCAAAGGCCAGTCCAAACATGATGACCGCGGCCATCCCCGCGAAAAAAGGGTCCAGAAGGAGAGGAATCATTCCCAACACGGTGGTCACGACGACCAGAAGGACCGGCCGCAAGCGGTTTACGCCCGCCTGCAGAATCGCTGGATACACCTCCTTCCCCAAGTGCATCTGGATGTAGATCTCCTCAAGCAGGACAATCGAGTTCTTAATCTGTTCGCCGCCCAGGGCTAGCAGCCCCAACAGAGACATGAAGCCGAACGGATTGTTCGTTATCAGAAGTCCAAACGTCGCGCCGATAATCGCCATGGGCACGGCCAGGCAGATCACCGCCGTGGCGCGCATGGAATTGAATAAGCACACGACGATAAACACCATGGCCATCAGGGCCCCTGGGAGCTGTTCGGCAAGAGAGGCCCGGGCATTGTTGGAATCCTCGTACTCGCCGCCCCATTCACGCGTATAACCGGGAGGCAACTTGATCTCCTCTATCTTTTTCCGCACTGAGTTCATCAAATGGCTGGGCAGAACGCCGCGCGCATCGGCAAGCACGGTAATGGTCGGCATGCGATCGCGGCGCATCACGATCGGGTCTTCCCATGCGACCTCGACCCCGGAAACCACCTGACTCATGGGAATCATCCTGCCCGCGACCGGGCTCCAGATCTGCATATTGTTGATCTCGTCGACATCGCTCCGTTCAGCCAAAGGAGGACGAGCAATGATCGGCAGCAGCCTTGCTTCTTGCGGGAAGACTCCTGTGCCGCTACCGCCCGGCTCCCGGTAAAAGCCGACTACACGTCCGTCAAAGCCGGATTCCAAGGCCTGGGCCACGTCGACGCGGGTGAGGCCGTTGCGGTTCGCCTGCAGTTCAAGCACCTTCGGGCGAACCACCTTTTCACGTTGACGCCAGTCGCTGCGCACGCCCACAGATTCGCCGGTGTCCTGGATGATGCTTTGTGCCTGGTCGGCAAGGGCGCGCAGCGTGGTGGGATCGGGGCCGCTGAACCGCACCTGGACGCGTCCGCTGCTGCCCGGGCCGAGCATGAACTTCTTGGCGTTTACGTTGGCGTTCGGATAATTCTGCTCCAGATATTGCTGCACCTTGCGAACCAACCCGTCGATCTTTCTCCAATCGTCAACTTCGACCAGAAACTGAACATAGGCGGTGTTCGGCTGTTCCGCGGAGTACACCAGCAGAAAGCGCAGAGCGCCGCCGCCGACGAACGACGAAACGTGGGTGACGCCGGGCTGGGCCAGGAGGAACCGCTCGACCTCGGCGGCATACTGCTCCGAGGCGCGGATGTGGGTACCGGCGGGCAGAAAGGTATCCACCAGGAATTGCGGTCGGGTCGCGGGCGGGAAGAAACTTTGATCGATTTTGCCGAAGCTCAACAACGCCGCGACGAAGAGCAGTATCGTCGCGATCAACACGCCCCAGCGGAAACGGAGTGCGAGAACCAGGAAACCACGGTAAGTCTGAAAGAACCAGCCAGCATGCGCATCCTCTTCGGAGACTACCTTGGCAGCCGGCTTAAAAAATCGGTAAGCCAGGAGCGGAGTGACCGTGATCGCCGCCACCCAGCTCAGGGCCAGGGAGATGCATATGACCCAAAACAGCGAATTGAGCAGCTCGCCGGCTGAATCCTCTGATAGTCCGATGGCCGCAAAAGCCAAGACTGCGATGGCTGTCGCTCCGAACAATGGCCACTGGTTGTGCGCGATCACATCGCGAATCGTTTTGAG
Source organism: uncultured Acidobacteriaceae bacterium (assembly GCA_964453815.1). Classification (GTDB taxonomy): domain Bacteria; phylum Acidobacteriota; class Terriglobia; order Terriglobales; family Acidobacteriaceae; genus Silvibacterium. The sequence goes on from CAYVSQ010000608.1 coordinate 7,367, forward strand.
CTTGTCCTCGCCCGCTTCGATTCCTATCTTGAACCCTTCGGTGACGACGATCGCATTGTCGGTGAGCATGCACAGCGCGATGATGAGAGCGCCGAGAGAGATGCGTTCCAGCAGGAGGCCCCCCTTCAAATACATCACCAGAAAGGTCCCTATGATGGTAAGAAACAGCACGAAGCCAATAATGAAACCGGCCTTGCGGCCCATCGCAAACAAAAGCACCACGAAGACAATCATCACTGCCTTGATCAGATTGAAGGTGAAGGCTCTGGTGGCTTCGGCGACCTGAATAGGCTGAAAGTTGATGTGGTGAATCTCGATACCGACCGGCTGGTCGCGTTTCATCTCCTCGAGTTTCTCGAGGACGCCTTTACCCACCTTCACGACATTTCCGCCCGGCGCCGTGGAGACGCCCAGGCCGATAGCCGGCTGACTATCGTACCGGAGCAGGCGGCGCGGCGGATCTTCATAGCCACGCTCGATCGTCGCGACATCTCGAAGTAAGAGCTGGCGGCCCGTGCTGCTCGATCCGATCACCAGATTGAGCATGTCCTCAGCCGAGCGGAAACCGCCCGTTGGATCGATCGTTACATATTGGCCTCCGACGCGCACCCGTCCGCCATCCGCGACTACGTTTCTTGCCTGCAGCTGGGCGTAGATCTGGTTCTCGTTCATGCCCAGCTGTGCCAGCCGCGACCGCGACATTTCCAGAAAGACAACCTCCTGTTGTTCGCTGAAGAGATCGACTTTGGCGATGCCGGGCACCAACTGCAGCTCGCGGCGGACGGTGTCCGCGTAGCGGCGAAGCTCGGGCTGCGAGAAGCCTTTGCCGGTGATCGCCAGAAAGATGCCGTAAACGTCGCCGAAGTCGTCGACTACCTGCGATGTACCGCGCACCGAGGGCGGCAGCCGGGGTTGGACATCGTTGACCTTGCGGCGAAGTTCGTCCCAAACCTGAGGGATGGTGTCCTTGTGGTACCTGTCTTTGATGTGGACCCTGACCAGCGACCGCCCGCGCGTCGACTCCGATTCGATGCGGTCAACCTGGCCCATCTGCTGACAGGCGATTTCGATGGGGTTCGTGACTTCCCTGGCCACGTCCTCGGGACTGGCCCCCGGGTAGGGTGTGACGATCAGGGCTTGCTTGATCGTGAACTCCGGGTCCTCCAGGCGTCCGAGATTTTGATACGCATAGATACCGCCCACAAGGATGATAAAAGTCAACGCCAAAATAATCCTGCTGTGGTTGACGGAGAATACGCCGGGATTCATTATTGGCCGCCTCCCAGCGCGTCGCCCAGATCGCGAACCTTCATCCCTTCACGTAGGAACGGCGCTCCCGCCACTACGATGTGATCGCCCGGCTGCAATCCGTCAACGATTTCGATCCTGTCGCCGGTTGGTGATCCCATCTTCACTGGCCGGCGATGGACAGTCTGATCCGGCCCCAGAATCCACACCACCTGCTCACCCGTGTCCTGCTTCGAAACGGCCGCGATCGGCACCAGTAGGAGATTGCCCGGACCTCTGGCCCCTCGGGTAGTGACGGAAACTGTGGCCGTCATGCCGGGAAGCGCCTTAATTCCGGGCGGGGTCTTCACGGAGAAGCGGACCTCGAAGATCTGCGTCTTCGGGTCAGCTATCTGCGAGACTTCCTTAATGTGTACGGGGAACTGCCGCCCAGGCGCCGTGCTGAGCTCGGCGACGCTCTGCTGAATGTCGGACGGGCGAACGTCGGCGGCTATGAACCCCTCCGGCACGTCCACGACGATGTCTATATCGTTGACGTTCTGAAACCGGATTACCGCACTGTTGGCCACGATGTTCTGGCCCTCATCGACCAGCCGCTGGGCGACGACGCCATCGTACGGAGCGCGCAGAGTGCTGTCCCCGAGCTGGAGCTTTGCTTCAGCGACTCGGCCTTCGAGACTGCGAACCGCCGCCTGCTGGGCGTTGTCATCTTCCTGGGCGCCGCGGTAAGTGGTTTGAGCGAGATCAAAATCAGAACGCGAGACGGCGCTCGACTCGACCAGCCGTCCGAAGCGTTCCGCTTCGGTTTTGGCGTTTGCGAGCCTTGTTTCGGCCACACCCAACTGAGCTCGGGCCTGGTCGAGTTGACCCTGCACGGCCTGCAGCCGTGCTTGAAATTCGTCCTGCCGAAGCTGTGCTATGGTCGCGCCTCGGGAGGCTCTTTCCCCTTCTCTGAAGGGAAGCTTGACGAGCACGCCGGATACCTGGAATGCAAGGTCGACCATTTTCGACGCTTCGACCCTTCCCGGGAAGGAGCGCAAGGTCGGCCGATCGCCGGCTGCTACGACCATCGTCTTGACAGGACGAAACTCCTCGGTGGGAGTCAAGTGCTGCGTCGAACAACCGACGGCGAGACAGACTATTGACAAGGCGATTGGCAGCCCCCGTTGCGGTTCGTTTATAGGCATGTAAGCCTCCGTCTGGTCTGGCTAGTAGTCGACGGGATCTCGGATGATGGGGCAGGTCATGCAATGTCCGCCCCCGCGCCCGCGGCCCAGTTCGGCGCCCACGATGGTTATCACCTCGATGCCTTCCTTGCGCAG
>CAYVSQ010000609.1:0-7855 GCA_964453815.1 uncultured Acidobacteriaceae bacterium
GCCGGTCCATCAGGCATAGCCATTTTGGATGAGTTGGGAGGGATCTTAGAATGACGCAGGTGACAAACGACACGGAGGATTTGGTGCCTCGATGAGACGAAGTCTGATTCTTGACCTGAGTTGTGCACTAGGATTGCTTGCCGTTGCGCTCACAACCGCCACCGCGGCATCTTTGCTCCCAAATTTGAACGAGCGCCGGCTCCTTTTCAACGACGATTGGCAGTTTTACAGGGGCGATGTCGAGGGTGCACAAGCGCTCGAGTTCGACGATTCGCAATGGCGTGGACTGCGACTTCCTCACGATTGGGCGATCGAGGGCCCTTTCAGCCCCAAACTCAATCCACATACGGGCGCTTTACCATACTTCGGCACGGCCTGGTACCGCAAGTCATTCGTACTTCCCGAAAGTGCCAAGGATCGGTTTGTGGCAGTTGAATTTGATGGGGTGATGAGCAACTCGCAAGTGTGGATCAACGGCCACCTTCTGGGAGGCCGCCCCTACGGTTACATCGGCTTTCAATTCGATCTGACGCCATATTTGAAGTTCGGTCGTGAAACCAACGTGTTGGCGGTCCGCGTGGCTCCCGAGGACCATTCATCCCGGTGGTATCCAGGGGCAGGCATCTACCGCAATGTCTGGCTCGAAGTAACTGGTCCAGTCCATGTGGTTCATTGGGGGACCTACGTGACAACTCCAAGCGTGAGCGATGAAGAGGCGACTGTCTCAGTCAAGACAGACATTGTGAATCGGTCCGACCGCCAAATAGAGGTGATACTCCGCTCCTCCATTTTGGATCGAGATGGCAGAACGGTCAGCAGGAACGATTCAAGGGTGACCATTCGCCCTGACGGAACTCAGAAGGTGCCTGGAGATTTGAGGGTACTCCACCCATATCTATGGGACATCGACGATCCAAATCTATATACCCTGGTGAGCGAAATAAGAGTGCAGGGACGGACTGTCGATCGCTATACGACTTCCTTCGGGATTCGCACCATTGGATTCGACAAGACAAGGGGATTCCTCCTGAATGGACGTCACCTTAAACTACAGGGCGTCTGCATCCACCACGACTTAGGCGCCCTGGGCGCAGCCGTCAACCGACGCGCAACTGAACGGGAACTCGAGATCCTGCGAGGCGCAGGAATCAACGCCATTCGTACCAGCCATAATCCACCTTCACCGGAACTGCTTGAGTATGCGGACCGCATGGGCTTCCTGGTGATTGACGAGGCCTTCGATAGTTGGCGAATCTCTAAAGTGCCGAATGACTACAGCAAGTATTTTGATGCATGGTCCGAGCGCGATGTGCGCGATATGGCGGATCGCGACCGCAACCACCCTAGCATTATTCTCTGGAGTATCGGCAACGAGATCCCCGATCAGGAGCGCCCTGAGGGCGCGCACGTGGCTCATCGCTTGACGAGCTTTTTTCACGAGGAGGATCCAACTCGCCCTACGACGGCGAACTTCAACGAATGGCAGTTTGCAATTAAGAACAAATTGGCCGATGAGGTTGACATACCCGGATTCGATTATTGGCCTGAGCACTATGAAGAGATTCTTCGCGAACATCCAAATTGGATCATCGTTGCTTCTGAGACGGAGTCCTGTGTGAGTTCGAGAGGTGTGTATCACCTGCCAATCGAAAAATACGACAAGCATCCCTCCCTTAAACTAACTAGCTATGACGTCATAGGTCCTTCTTGGGGTTACTGCCCTGACGTAGGGTTTGCCTACCAGGAAAAATTCCCGCAAATTCTGGGTGAATTCGTCTGGACCGGTTTCGATTACATTGGCGAGCCGACCCCCTACTTCTGGTCGGGTGAAGACATCGATTTGAAGGCCGCGGATTGGCCGGCGCGCAGTTCCTATTTCGGTATGGTTGACCTTGCCGGTTTCCCGAAAGACCGGTATTACCTTTACCAAAGCCAGTGGACAAAGAAGCCGATGGTCCATATCCTGCCGCATTGGAATTGGCAGGGTAAGGAGGGCCAAGCCATTCCTGTCATGGTGTACTCAAATGCCGATCAAGTGGAATTGTTTCTCAACGGAGAATCGCTCGGCAAAAAGGCTCGTTTCTCAGATTCATGGGAGATGCCAGTCTCGAAGGACGTTATCGCTTCGGGTAAGTTTGTCACAAAGTACCGGCGGATATGGCAGGTTCCCTACAAGGCCGGTACGTTGAAGGCCGTTGCGTACGAGCACGGGAAAACGGTAGCCGTAGATGAAGTGCACACGGCAGGCGTTCCCGCGCAGGTGAGGCTCATGCCAGATCGCACCTCGATTCTCGGCGACAGCTACGACCTTTCTTACATCACCGTGCGCCTCGAGGACAAGGATGGGAATCTCTGCCCCCTGGCTGACAACCTAATTCGCTTCAACCTGAGCGGAGCCGGAGAGATTGCTGCTGTGGACAATGGCAACGCCGCAACAGATGAGCCTTTCCGGGCCGATCATCGCAAAGCGTTCAATGGCTTGGCACTTTTGATCGTGCGATCGAAGAGGAGCGGAGAAGGGCCGGTCCGAGTGGTGGCCGCGTCCGAGGGCTTGAAAGAGGGGAGCACAATGATCACCATTCAGAGAGCGACGACGAGGTGAGCGCGTCGGCACGAAATGCTTCGTCGGTATGAAAGTGAGGGAAAGGGTAGGCAACGACAGGAATTCTTGTTGAGCGATAAGACGATTACTCGATATGCCCAGCACCATAACCGATTAAGTTGATGAAACAGCTGGGGTATAGCTTTTGAAGCCTGCATTGGCCATACCACGTTGCGCCTCGGGATTTTTCATGAAAGTCTCCCATACAAAGGAAGTGCGTAAATTTTCCGCCATGAGCATGGTGATCCCTGTGTCAATACCAATAACGTCTTTGTCATACCATTGCTTCAACGGATTGAAGGCATCGACGAACCCATAGCGGCTCCAGGCCTGCGGATAACGAGCTTTGATGTTCTTTAGAACACGCATCGTAGCGCTGGGCAAAAACGGCAGCGAGCCTCCAGTTGCTGCGGGGACTACGGTCCCGTCGATCGGACCCGTGGCTGGTGGGCCACCCCAGACCACGTAGCCGTTGTCGGAGTCAGATGCAGTGATGCCCCAGAGATCGTCACTGTAATCGGGAAAGTTCTTGGCCAGGCCCACACAAAAGCGGCGGTGAACCTCCGTGGCGATCGCCGAGTTCTGAAAATAATCCGCATACTTGTCGCGCTTGTTCCGGAAATCGAACCAGGCTTGGGAGTACTGATGGACAAAGAGCGGGGCAAAGGAGCCGATGTAGCGTAGCCCATCGTACTCGAAAGTGGTCCGTTTCCATGCGAACCACGTCTCAGGCCGTAGGGGATGAGAGGAAGAACCCATCCCGAGTAGATAGATCATCATCAATTCGCTGTAGTAGTCCCACTTGGAAGGCAGGAAGCCAAGCTCAGGCGTCCATCCCATAGACAACAGTGCGATGTCTTCTGATAGCCAGGTCCAATCCACACGGTCAAAAATTGCATGTGAAAGTTGGACTATGTCTCGATCCCGAAAGTGCTGGCGGCAGGTTAGGATGCCGCAAAGCAAGATCGCGGTATCGATGGAGGAGACCTCGGAATCCCATATTCTTTCCCCGGTGTTCATATTGGCAAAGTGAAAGAAGAATCCGCGATGCGTTGGCAGCTTCCTCCAAAGAAATGCAAGTGTCGCGATGACGCGCAGACGTGCGTCCTGATGGGAGATGAACCCGCGCTTCTCTGCAATGCAGATTGCTGTCAGGCCAAAACCGGTTGATGCGACGCTTGCAGCCACACTGGTGTCCGTCGCGCGCACGTTGCAGCGGTCTTTGATCAATCCAGTCTCTGGATTAGCTTGCTCCCAGAAGAAGAGGAAATTACTGCGTTCAAGATCGTCCAAAAACTGATCATCCTCGGGCGAAAGCGCGGTCGGCAGAGAGAGCGCCGCTGGTTCTCCAGGGTGGCTCTCAGTCCGCCGTTGCATGGATACCTGCGCCAACTGAGGAAGAGCCATCCATTGGGCGAGCGGAAGGCCCAGGGAGACACTCGCCATTTGCCGCAGCAGTTCGCGCCTAGAACTGCTATGCTGGCGCGTATCGATTCTTTGGCGAATTTGCACTGCTCTTCTTCGATTGATTCCATCGGCACTTTCATCCATACTCATTCAGCCCATCCGGAGTTCGCCGAGAAACTAATGCTAGGTGACGCTTATCGAATAATTGAATAATAGATGCAGGATGCCCTGGTGAGAGCAGCCCGTAGACAGCGTGTGCTCCAAAGTGTGCGTCTCATTGCTTATCAGCATTGAATCATGGGAAAGAAAGCTGTTTGGACGATCATCGCAGTCGCCGTCATTGTAGTCGCTGTGCTATTGCTGCGCGCCTACTGGCTGAAATCAATCGCCGTGCGGCAATCGATACCGATCGAGGGCGCAGTGATTCGCCGCGATGTTGATGCTGAGAAAGAAGTGCCGATAGCAGAGGTTGCGATCACAGCTTCGGATGGCGTGAAGACTATCACGACTCAGTCGGACGCTTCGGGATATTTCAACCTCGTCTGGCAAGCGGGAGTCTTGTCTAAAAAGCCGCTTATCATCAGTTTTCGACATCCGAATTATGAAGCGCTCGACTTGAAAGTTCAGGCGGGAAGATTGGAGACGCAACCCCAGCTATATGTTGCGGCGATGGTTCCGATTCCCACGAAGAGCATAACTGGATCCAAGCGTCCCGAGAAGGTGGTCTCCAACATACGAGTGAGATATACGATCAATTCCCGGGCGCAGACGAATGTGGGGAGCGCAGTCAAGACTTTTCAGGTTGCCAATACAGGAAATGTGCCTTGCAATCACCAGGCTCCATGTTCACCGGATGGAAAGTGGAAGGCCTCTCTTGCGTCTGTGTCGCTGGATGCGGGACCAGACAATGCATTCGGCAATGTAAGAGTCTCTTGCATTGCTGGGCCCTGCCCGTTTACGCGAATTGACTCAAGTGGTTTTGTCCACGGTGGGCGCAACATTCACGTTTCGGCCTTAAACTGGTCGGACACGGCTACGTTCCTGATGGAGGCTGAGGTCTTTCACAATACAATCATTTCCAATGTTCGCGAGTTGTATCCTGTCATCTTTGGCCGGACCCTTAACTTTACGCTGCCCCCAACCCAGGAAGGTGTAAGTCTGGAGGCCGAGGTCGACGGCTTTCCCATCGTGTTCCCTCTGAGTCCGGATCTCAACTTGAGCTGGGCCACCTGTACGGTCCGGACTGGCGCGGAGAAAGAGAAGACCACGGTGTATCGTTGCGAGCTCAAGTCGGATTATCGGTTCTAATCTCGCTATCCAGAAACGGCGTTCGGGCAAGTGCCGAACTATGGGCTCCGGACGGTTTGTCGCCATTCGGGTTCCGAGTGTGTGGTCGCCCAACCTTCCTCTACCCCAAATTGGGCTACTGGATCAACGGTTAATCATCCAATACACCGTTTCCGCCAGCCGAGATTCCAATTTGCGGACTCGCAGGACTCATCGGTCTGTTGATGAGTGCGTCAGAGATTTCGCATTCGTCGACATTTCGACCCAATATGATTCGTTCACTCAAATTTATTCGTCGCGGAGCAGGATCATCGGGTCGACGGCGAGAGCACGTCGCGCGGGGATCAACGCAGCGACAATGCCAACAAAGAGCATGGTGAGAATGACCCCACCAAGGATAACCGGGTCCTTTGGCGTTGCCTGGTATACGATGGACGAAAGAACGCGGGTGGCCAGGACACCGAGGATCATACCGGCTGCTGACCCGATGGCGAGCAATCGGAAGGCGCGCCCCAGCGCGGCACCGAGCACCTTGCTCTGATTGGCTCCGAGGGCGATGCGGATGCCGAGTTCCCGAAGGCGTTTGCTAACCGTATAAGAGGCCATACCGAAGATGCCGGTGATGGCAAGCATTGCGCCCAGCAGTCCAAGCACGCCGAGAGAGATCGTGGCCACACGGGCAGCGAAGAGAGCCGAATCCAATTCGCTGTTCCAGGTCTTGATTTCGAGGGGCAGACCTGGGTCGAGGCTGCGCATGGTGCGCTGCAGGGCGGCGGCGATCTCGTGCGGGTCGCGCTGCGAGCGAACGACGATCCAGGTGTCGCTGGACACATGCTGCAGGAAGGAAAAGAACATCGCCGGCTTGGGATCCTCGGTGAGAGTCTCGTACCTGCCGTCTTCCACCACGCCAACCACTTCCGCCCGCTGGCCGCCCCAGAACTTGAAGTGCCCCCCGATCGCTTTATCGACGGATCCGAATACCTTGCGCGCGAATTCGCGATTGATCACGACAACCACGGGAGTCTTGTTCTCATCACGCATGGTCAGGCTTCGGCCGGCCAGAAGCGCGGTCCCGGCGGCTCGGAGGTAGTCCGGCGAAATGCTGAAGTTCTGGGCATCGGCCACCGCATTCGTGGGCCGAAAGTCGGTGGTTGTGTCGGCGAATACTTCGGAGTCGCCGCCTCCAATACTCAGCGGAAGTCGGTCGGCATATCCCGCGGCAGTAACGCCTGGGATCGCCGCGGCAGCAGCGAGCATGCGCTTCTGCATCTCCATGCGGTGGTCGCCGTTGTATCCAGCCATCTGCAGATCGGTCTTTACGAGCAGCACTCCCTTAGGCTGAATACCGTAGTTGCTCTCAAGCGAACGCGCCAGTCCGCGCACGGCGACGAGCGAAGCGGTCACCAGAACGGCACAAATGGCGATTTGCAGACCCAGCAGCACGTCGCGCAGCGTAAAGCGACGCCCACCGGCGAGGCTTGTAGTCCCAGAACGAATGATCTGCCAAGGATCGGAGCGGAGTATCTGGCGAACCGGGACCAGTCCGAAGAACAAGCCGCTGAAAACAGCCAGCAAGAAGGCCAGGAGGTAGGTCTTCACATCCGGATTCACCGGCACATTGATCGGAATATCCGGAATTGGCCGCCACCCGCTGAGGACGCGCAGGATGGCCACGGCTCCCGCCATGCCTACGACACCTCCCGCGAGAGAGACCAGAGCCGCTTCGGTGAGGAGCTGGCGAAGGATCAACTGGCGGCGCGATCCGAGAGCCATTCGGACCGCGATTTCGCGAGAGCGATCTGCCGCCCGCGCGGCGAAGAGGCTGCCGAGATTCGCGCAGGCGGCAAGCAGGATCAGGCCCGCCAGAAGCATGAGCCCGGCCATAAAGGCGCGCGTGGGCCGACCGAGGGTATTTCCAGCGAGTCCTGGACGCGACAAGGAGAATATCAGGCCGTCATCCGATTTTGGATAGGCCTTTGCCAGCGAATTTGCAAGGGTGTTCAAGTCCGAAACAGCTGCCGCCGGCGTTACTCCGAGTTTGAGATGTCCGATCACCCAGTCGGAATGGTTACCGCGCTCCTCGAGCGAATCCCAGTCGCGGATTTGTGGTGCATTGACGATGGGGACCCACAGATCAGGCGCGAAGAAGAGCTCGGTGCCGCGGAAATTCGGCGGCGCAACGCCCACGATCGTGAAGGGATGCTTGTTGATTTGTACGGTTCGGCCCACCGCGGCGCGGTCACTGTTGAAGAAACTGTGCCACAGGGAGTAGCTGAGAATGATCTCAGGCATGCTGTTTTTTCCATGTTCCTCGGAAGCATGGATGAAGCGGCCAAGATAGGGCTGAATGCCGAGAGCATCGAAGTAGTTGCCGCTCACCACGTAAGGCCATACCACGGAGGGGTTTCCGCTGCCCGTATCGAGCCCGATGCCGCCCATGATGTCATAGTCCACCAGCGAATCGAAGCTGTGGTTCCTGTCGCGGAGGTCGCGATAATCCGGATAGGATTGCGATGCAGTGGTTTCTGACCCGTAGTTGCGCTCCAGCATAAAAAGGTT
>CAYVSQ010000610.1:0-9275 GCA_964453815.1 uncultured Acidobacteriaceae bacterium
TGACCAGTCCATCGATTACAACGGATCCGCCGTGACCGTTCAGGCCAAATAGGCCGAATCACGGCTTCATCGTCGCATCCCGAAGAAATTCGAAATTTCCGGACGGCGACGTATGCACGTTTCCCAACCGCCTACTATGAATCACGATCGTGTCCAGATACCACAGGTTGATCGACGGCAAATCTCGCGCCGCAATCTGTTGCACCTTTGCATAATCTTCTCGCTGGCGCGCCTGATCGCTTGTTGCCGCAGCATCGTCCAGCAGCGCATCCAGAGCGGGATTGGCATAAAATCCCCGGTTACTCCCATGCGGTGGAAAACTTGCCTGCGAGTAGGCGTAGTGAAAGATGTCCGGCTGCTCATTGCCGCCGATCCATCGCGAGGGAGCCATCTGAAAAGCCCCCTTCGTCAGGTCCGAATAAAACGTCGCAAACTCATAGCTGCGTAGATCGAGAGCAATCCCGATTTGCGCCAGTTGCTGTTGCACAATCACTGACAGCAGCCGCACCGTCTCATCGGTAGAAGTTTTCATCCCCAGGTGGAACCGTATCCCTTCGGCGCCGCGCTGATATCCCGCCGCATCCAGCAAAGTATTCGCCTTTGCCGGATCGTAGGCGTGCTTATCTGTATCGCCGCTCCACGCCCAATGCTGCGGCGGCAATAGACTCTCCGCCACGCGCGCCTGATCTCGATACAGGGAATGAATAATTGATGGCCGATTGATAGCCTGTGCAATTGCTTGCCGCACGCGTGCGTCTTTTAAGACCGGATCGCGGAGGTTGAAAACGATGTAGTTCAGTCTCGTGCCCGGACCGTCCTCTATAACCAGGCTCGAATTCTTTTTCAATGCGTAGATCATGTCAGGAGTCAGCGCATTGACGGCCACATCCGCCGACCCTTTCTGGAGCTCCAGTGCCTGCGTCGTCGCGTCCGGCACTACAGCGAACCGAATGCGCTCGATGTGAGGCATCGCTCCCCAGTAGCTCGCAGCCCGCTCCAGCACGACCTCCTTATCCATCTCCTGGCTCACAAGACGATAAGGCCCGCTGCCAATGGGATGACGCCAGAACTCGCGCGCGCTGCCATACGGCACAACGCCAAACGCTCCGTCGCACAAGTTCCACAAGAGCGCAGGGTCTGCCCGCTTCATGTGAATCACGGTCGTCTGCGGATCGGCTGCTTCGACGCTTGCAATATTTCGGTAAGCGCCGGACTTGATGGTGACAACCGTCCCATCCAGAATCGAATCGAGCGTCCACTTCACATCCCGTGAAGTCAGAGGCCGTCCGTCCTGAAATTGCACTCCTTTATGCAGATGGAAGATGAGTGTCGTCGGATCAGGCGCTTCCCACCGCTCTGCCAGCCAGGGATCAAGTCCGAAGTGTTCGTTGCGTCGCACCAGCGAATCGAAGATCAGCGGATCGATGTGCTCCGACTGTGCATCCGTCCCGATTCGCGGATCCAGATTCGTAGGACTGCTCTCGATCAACATCGTCACCGTCTTCGGATCAGCCTTCCGCCCACAACCGGCCGTCATTCCAAGAAGAATTGCGACCGCGACAGCAACTATTCTTGGGTGCCCCATCTTTGCGCCTGCTGTTGGGGCAAAGATGGGAGACAATGACCCTTTCAGCACAGCCCTATCCATAACAAATCTCACCCAGAACCACAGACCTCTTTGCCCCAGTCGCAGCCGGAATGTTCCCCGGTTGTCCATGCCAGGTCTGCCAGGCAAGCAGAGCAAAGGCGGCGGCCTCTTTCGCCTGCGAGGGAAGCCCGACTGCATCGCTCATAACCACCTTGCAACCCAACGGTTCCAACCGCTGCCGCAGCATATTTATTAGCGTTGCATTGCGCGTGCCGCCGCCAGAGAGGATGTAATCAACCGCCGTACCTTTTGTCAGCGGCCTCACAAATTTGTCGAATGCCCGCGCGATGCTCTCAGCCGTGAGTGCGGTCGCCGTCATCACCGTATCTTCCTGACCACCTCCAGCCTTCTCGCACGCCCTCACAAACTCCGTCACAAATGCACCGCCGAACTGCTCCCGCCCTGCCGATTTCGGAGGCCGTTGGCCAAAGTACGCCTCTTGCAGCACAGCTTTCACCACTCCATCCAGCACGTGTCCTCGTGCCGCCACGGATCCACCGCGGTCATATTTTTTCTGGAAAAACCGCTCCATCAGCGCATCCATCACCATATTTCCAGGGCCAGTATCGAACGCGATTAGATCAGCCGCCGTGCCTCCGGCCGGAATTACTGTCAAATTTCCAATCCCACCAATGTTCTGCAGCACTCGTGTACGCCCAGTATGCGCAAAGAGTACAAAATCGAGCAACGGCACCAGGGGCGCCCCTTGACCGCCCACGGCCATATCCGCGGGCCGAAAATTCGACACCACGGGAACCCGCAGCTCTGCTGCAATCAAAGCGGGCTCGCCGAGCTGCCACGTACAGGCCACCTGTCTTCCCGCATAGGCCGCAGCCTTCGCCTGGTGATACGCCGTCTGCCCGTGGCACCCCACTAGGTCCAGCTTCACCGGATGCTTCGCCACCGCTGCCCGCACCGCTTCGGCATAAGCCATACCCAGCCGCCAATTCAACTGTGCCAACTCGGCGGTTGAAGTCTCCTTCGCATCCATGGCCGCAAGCACGGCGCTCCGCAAGGCAGCCGGATAGCTCACCGCATGATGTCCCAACAGCTTAATCTGACGTTTTCCAGACGCAGACGTGATCTTCACCAATGCGACATCTACCCCATCTGCCGAGGTCCCGCTCATCACGCCGGCTACAATCATGGCTCGCCTGTTGCCAGACTTCATGCCAGCACATCCTCGGCAAATTTCTTCACGTTGGACCGCAGCTTCTCAATCTGTGCGGCAGATGCGATGCGCGGCATCGCCGCATCCAGGTACCGGTGCTTGTGCTCAACCACGCGCAGCGCAGCCGTCTCCACGCGCCGTCGAAACGCCGCCGAGCCTTCGGCTTCCGCCAACAATGCCCCATACGCGCGAAGAACCAGCGCGGGATCCTTGCAGATCTCAATGACATCCGTTCCCGCGAGTACCGCTTTCACCACCGCCTCTTCCATAGACGCCTGCGTCAGGATGCCGCCCATCTCCATATCATCCGATACCACCAGCCCCGTAAAGCCGACTCGCTTCTTCAGCACCGTCGTAATCCAGAACCGAGAAATCGAAGTAGGCGTCTTGTCCTTTACCAGCGGATATGCCGCATGAGCCACCATCATCATCGGCAGTTTCGGCTCCAGTGCGCGAAACACCGCCAAATCCTGCTTCCAAAGTTCTTCCCAGCTTCGCTCGATAAGCGGCAAGGCCCCGTGCGAATCCAGTGTTCCTCCTCCGAGCCCTGGAAAATGCTTGCCGCAACCCAGCACGCCTTCCGCTTTCAGACCCTCGGCAAAGGCCAGTGCATATTCCGCAACATCATTGGGATCAGCAGAAACAACGCGCGTCCGCATCACAGCCGCTGACGCCGGCAACCCAAGATCCAGCACGGGAGCAAACGTCGTATTGAACCCGACCGTCTTCGCCTCTTGCCCAATCAGCCGTCCATGCTTCACAAAGTTCGCGCGCTTCCCCGTTGCAAACACCGCCGCCGCCGAAGGCATGGGAGCAATCAGATCGCGCAGCCGGTCGACCAGCCCACCCTCCACGTCTACACACCGAAACAGCGGCGCTCCCGCAATCTCCGTTGCCTCGCGCAGCAGGTTGCTCACCTGGGCAGCTTGCTCAATATTGCGACGGAATAGAATTACGCCGCCCGGCCGTACCAGCTTCAACCACGCGCGCTCGAGCCCCGTCAGCTCCACGCCCTCGACGCCCGCGATAATCAACTGCCCGACCTGTTGTCGAAGATTCACGCCTTGCCGCTCCCCGTCTTTATTTCCGTCTTCAACTCTTCCAGCAGGTTCAGCGCCTGCAGAGGCGTCAGCGAATTGATATCCATCTCCTCCAGCCGGTCCAGAATTCTCTGCGACAGCGGTGTGAACATCGTCATCTGCAGCGGAGCCTCTGTTTCCACCGCCACATTATGCCGTTCTGAGCGCTCATGCAGCTTCAGCACCTGCCGCGCCCGCTGAATCACCTGCGGAGGCAGGCCCGCCAGCCGCGCCACATCAATGCCATAGCTCTTGTTCGCCGACCCATCTTCAATCGCGTGAAGAAAGACAATCCCCTGCGGAGACTCCTTCACTGCTACTCGCAGATTCTTCAGCTTTGGCAGCTGCTCGGCGAGAATCGTCAGTTCGTGATAGTGCGTCGCAAACAGTGTCCGCGCGCCTACATGGGCATGCAGATATTCTACCGTCGCCCACGCCAGCGCCAGCCCGTCGAACGTCGACGTGCCACGACCCATCTCATCCAGCAAAATTAAGGAGTGCGCCGTCGCCGTATTCAGGATCGTCGCCGTCTCCATCATCTCCACCATGAACGTCGACCGTCCACGCGCCACATTGTCGCTTGCGCCAATGCGCGTGTAGACACGATCCACAATACCGTAGCGCATCCGCTCCGCCGGAACAAAGCTCCCCATCTGTGCCATGATCGCCAGCAGCGCAGCCTGTCTCAGATACGTCGACTTGCCGCCCATGTTCGGTCCAGTTAGCAGCAGTAGGTTTGGCCCGTCCGTGTCGAGATAGAGATCGTTCGGCACAAACCGCCCTTCGCCAGCCTCCTCCATCAATCGTTCGATCACCGGATGCCGTCCCGATTTGACTTCCAGCACGGTCGAGTCTTCCAGCAGCGGTCTGGTGTAATTACGTAGCGATGCAAGATAAGCGAAGCTCGCAATCAGGTCGATCTCGGCGACCACCGTGCTCGTTTTCCGGATACGCCCCGCATTCTCCATCAACTGCCGCCGGAGCTCGCCGAAGAGGCGCTTCTCAATCTCCACAGACCGCTCGTGTGCGGTCAGCACCTTCACTTCGTAGTCCTTCAGCTCTGGAGTCGTGAAGCGTTCGGCATTCACCAGCGTCTGTTTGCGTTCGTAATCCGCCGGGACATTTTTTCCGAGATTCGACTTCGTGATCTCGATGTAATATCCAAACACCGAGTTGAACCTGACCTTCAGCGACTGAATCCCCGTCCGCTGCCGTTCGCGATCTTCAATTGCCGCGATCGATGACCGCCCGCTGTGGCTGATGGCCCTCAGCTCATCCAGCTCCGCATCCACGCCTCGCGCAATCACTCCGCCTTCCGCCAGCGATACAGGAGGCTCGGCGACCAGCGTCTTCGTAATCGTTGCGCACAAATCCCCAAGGACATCCAGCCGCCCATGTGCGTCTTGCCAGAATTTGCTCTTTGCTTCTGCGAAGCTCTTCTTCAATTCAGGCAGATGCTTGAGCGACGCCGCCAGCGCCAGCACATCCCTCGGTCCCGCGCTATCGAGCGATATGCGCGCCAGCAACCGCTCCAGGTCCAGGATCCCGCTCAAGCTTCGCCGGATATGCTCGCGCATGATTAAGCCTTGCTTTGCCTCGCCGACGGCTTCGTAGCGCTCCTCAATCGCGCTCGTATCCAGCAGCGGCCGCAGCATCGAAGCCCTGAGAAACCGCTTGCCCATCGGAGTCATTGGGCAATCGAGCGTCTTGAATAGCGTCGCGTCAGTTCCCGCATCGTGAAAAATCGGGTCCAGCAACTCCAGATTGCGCACCGTGACCTGGTCCAGATGCATGTGCTGGCTTCGTTCGTAGTACCGGATCGTATCCACGTGTCCGGCGTCGTTCTGCTGTGTCTGCCGCACGTAGTGCACAATTACGCCCGCCGCTATCGCCGCGGCGCCATGCTGCGCGAATCCAAATCCTTCCAGCGAAGTTGTCCCCATCTGCCGCTCGAGCAACGGCACCGCATAATCCCGCGCGAAGGCCCAATCTTCGACAACTGTCCGCGTCTTCACCCGCTCGCACGCCGCCGCCAGTTCTCGGCTCTCATTCATCAACGGATTCGCCGCGGCCGCCAGCACCTCGCTCGGTCCAAGCTTCGCGAGTTCGTCCGCGCATTGGCTCAGCGCATTAGCGCCCGAAAATTCCGTCGCGCGAAAGTCCCCCGTCGAAAGGTCCAGATACGCGAGTCCCACCGCGTGCTCCTTGACATACAGAGCAGCCAGATAATTGTTTTCGCTCGACCCCAGCGCCGGATCCATCGCCGTCCCCGGCGTCAGCACGCGCGTTACCTCGCGCCTCACAATCTTCTTGGCGAGCCTGGGATCTTCCATCTGATCGCACATCGCGATCCGGTATCCCTTGCGCAGCAGCCGGGCCACGTAGCCTTCCGCCGCGTGATACGGGACGCCGCACATCGGGATGGCGCGTTCCTTATCGCGAGCCGTCAGCTGAATCTGCAGCTCGCGCGAGGCCACCTTCGCGTCGTCAAAAAATAATTCGTAGAAGTCGCCCATCCGGAAGAAGAGAAGAGCATCGGGATTCAGCCGCTTAGCCGCCCAAAACTGGCGCATGAGCGGGGTTTGATCGAGATCGGCTTGTAATACGGAAGTATCGGACACGGACCACGTCAGGATATCGTGAAGCGCATCCTCTCGTGTAGTCCAGCGCCTTCAGAGCCGTGCAACAGCTTATACTTAGAAGTTACCTTTCAGGGTATTTACGCGAATGTTTTTGTTATGGCTCCGAGTGGCGGCTGCGCTCTATGGATTGGCCGCGGTGTCGGCATTTGCAGCCGTGCTCGGCCATCGCCCAGGTTGGCGTCGCATCTGTCTGCCGGTAGCCGGCATGGCATGGTTCTTCCATCTCGTCTCTTCCGTTGAAATGCTGGCGCTCGCCCACCGATGGATGCCTGTCGGCATGCACGAAGTCCAGTCCATGCTCGCCTTGCTGATAACGACCGTCTTTCTGCTCATCGCAGTTCGCTATCGCACTCTTTCCTTCGGAATCTTCGCAGTGCCGCTCTCATTCCTGCTCGTGCTTGTCCCTGCGCTTGGGCCGGACAAATATACCTTCAGCTCGCCGGTCATCCGCAGCGGCTGGCTCTTTCTCCACATCACCGCGCTGCTCATGGCGTATGCCGCGCTGCTTTTCAGCCTCTGCGCGAGCTTTCTCTACCTGCTTCAGGAGCGCCGTCTCAAGGACAAACGCTCGCCCGGCTTCCTCGACTGGCTGCCGCCGCTCGACACCATGGACCAGATCGCGCAGACGACGCTCGTTCTCGGCTTCTGTGGCATGACCGTCGGCCTCATGGCCGGCTCCCTGATTGCGCAGGAGAGCTACGGCTCCGCGTACTTCGCCGATCCCAAGGTACTGCTCTCCTTCGTCATGTGGGGACTCTACATCGTCATGCTCTTCGTGCGCCGCAGCACGGGCCTGCGTGGCCGCCGCGCCGTCTACCTATCCTCGGTCGTCTTTCTCGTCATGCTCTGCGTCTGGGCTGCCAATCTCTTCAGCTCCGTCCACAGGTTTACCGCCTCATGAAGATTCTTCTCACAGGCCTGAATCACAAAACCGCGCCCGTCGAGCTGCGCGAACGCCTCGCCATCTCTCCCGAGAAACTTGCCGACGAAACACGTGCGCTTCTCTCTCATCCCGGTGTTCGTGAAGGGATGATTCTCTCCACCTGTAATCGAGTCGAGCTGGTCGTCTGCTACGAAGGCCGCGAGCCCGAGCTTGCCCTCTACCTCAACGAACATTTCTCCGTTGATGCGCAATCGCTCGAGCCTCATCTCTACCAGCACCACGAAACCGAAGCCGTTCGCCACCTTTTTCGCGTTGCTTCCAGTCTCGATTCCATGGTCGTAGGTGAGCCCCAAATTCTCGGCCAGGTCAAAGAATCCTACTCCGCGGCTCGCTCTGTGGGAGCCGTTGGCGGTACTCTCGAGCGCCTGCTACAAGGCGCACTGGCCGCGGCAAAAAAAGTCCGCACAGAAACACAAATCGGATCATCCGCCGTCTCCATCGCTTCCGTCGCTGTCGATCTTGCCCGCAAAATCTTCGGCTCGCTCGAAGGCAAGCGTGTCCTTCTCGTCGGTGCAGGCAAAATGAGCGAACTCGCCGCACGGCACCTCATGCAGCAGGGAGCCGGTTCTCTTCTTATCGCCAATCGTACCCAGGAACGCGCCGTGCATCTGGCGCGAAAATTCAACGGCCACGTCGTCCGCTTTGACGATCTGCACGCGCGCGCCGACGAAGCCGACATCCTCATTACCTCCACCGGGTCGACGGAATTCATCTTCCGCATTCCCCACGCACAGCAATTTCTCCACCGCCGCCGCAACCGCCCCATATTCTTCATCGACATTGCCGTGCCCCGTGATGTCGATCCCGAGATCAACCGCCTCGACGGCATCTTTCTCTACGACATCGACGACCTGCAAAGCGTCACTGCGTCGAATCTGTCTAACCGAACTCGCGAAGCGCAGCAAGCCGAGGCCATCCTCGAGCAGGAGCTCGTCCGCTGCCAGCGCCGCATCGAAACCCTCGACGTGGTGCCTACGCTCGTCGATCTTCAAGCTACTGCCGAAGAAATGCGCCAGGCTGAACTCCGCCGCGCCCAGTCGCGTTTGCAATCGCTCACGCCCGCGCAACAGGCCGCCGTCGAAGCCCTCACTCATGGCCTCATGAATAAATTCCTGCACCAGCCACTGCAGGCCCTGAAAGCCGCCGCGCGCGAAGGCGATCTCGCAACCGTCGATGCCATCCGCGCCGCATTCCGCTTGAATGGAAGCAGGGAAGCTGCGGCCCAGCACGAGACAGAGAACTCGGCATCATCTTCAAATGAAGCGGAACTGACTGCTGCAAGCGATGACAATGATTGACTTCTGTGCCTTGTTCCCTGATCCCTATTCCCCAGGGCTAATGACTAATCCCTAATGACTAATCCCTGTCTTTTGAAAATCGGCTCCCGCGGATCGCAACTTGCCCTCTGGCAGGCCAACCACATCGCCGATCAGCTCCGCGCACAAGGCCATGAGGTCGCCATTGAAATCATCCGCACCACCGGTGACGCGATGCAACATCTCCCCTTCGCGCAGGTTGGTGCGACAGTGCCCAAGGGCATGTTCACAAAGGAAATCGAAGAGGCCCTGTACAGCGAAAAAATAGACCTAGCCGTCCACAGCCTCAAAGACCTGCCAACCGCGCTCGACGAGTCCTTCGCCATCGCCGCCATTCCGCCGCGTGCCGATCCCAGCGACGCCTTCGTCTCCATCGATTACGACAGCTTCGCCGCCCTTTCTCCAGGCGCGCGCATCGGAACCAGCAGTCTCCGTCGCCAAGCTCAACTTCGCGCCCAGCGCGGCGATCTGGACTA
>CAYVSQ010000611.1:0-3889 GCA_964453815.1 uncultured Acidobacteriaceae bacterium
ATAACGTTGAATGCATTCTGGTCATCCTTCTGATAGTCGACAGCAATATCGAAGGTCAGTTTTGGCGTGGTGCCATGCTGCAGCAGGCGAACGATGCGGTTGTACTGCTCTGGCGTAATGGCCACCATCGGGGGCGGAACCGGATCCTTGGGATCCTGCGACCCACCGTATGTTGAAAAGATCGTGCCGCCGTCGCCGTTGTAACCCGGCGTAAGGACGACAGCCACACCTTCTTCCTTCATGAAGGCGTTGACCTCGTTGCGCAGATTGTGGTTCTTTGCCTCTGCCAGGGCTAGCGACGTCGGCGTGTAATCCCATGTGCCTTCTCCGGGTCTGCCGCGTCCGCTGGGGTCGCGATTGGCTGCAGCGGAGCCGGGAGCACCACCACCGCGACCGCCGCGCGGGGCGTTGGAGGCCGCACGTGCTTCAATTTCCTCATCCGTCGGACTAGGCTGCGCGTCCGCAGTCGTGTGGAGTCTGAGCGGAGCCGGGTCAAACATCAACACGATCTTGCCCTTGAGCTTGCCATGGTACTTGGCGAAATCTTCCTTCGAGTGGATCGGTGCCCACACCGGCTCGGCCGTGATCGGACCGTTCGTCCCAGGCGTCCATGCCAGCGGGAAACCGATCAGCGCAGCGTACGCCGGAGTCTCCATCGCGCCGTAAAACTTCTTGATTTGCCATCCATAGCCGAAGGGCCACTTTTCCAGGTGGACATTCTTGAGTCCCCAGTCCTTCATCTGTTGCATGGCCCACTCAGCGGCCGCGCGATGATTGCGGCTATTGGTGACGCGCGGACCGTACACCTCGGACATGTAGTAGAGGTTTTCCATCACTTGAGAGTGCTGATAGGCCTCGTTCTTGATCTGTGCCAAGGCATCCAGATCAACTTTGTCCCCTGCTTGTTCCTGCGCAGTTGCGGACGAGATGAGCAGCAGGGCCGTGACCATAACGGCAACCTGCTTGAAGCGGTGCAGATTCATGAAGATTCTCGCTTTCAAAAAGGGAAATCGGGGTTAAGAGAACAAAAGGAAATCTGAGTAGCAGCAGCTGGAGGAGTGGTTTGCGGGATCAGCACGGTAGGCTGTCGCGAGGACTTTGTTAAATTTTGGTAATGGCACAAAGCTATCGAATTCGCGTTCACGACGCAATACAAAGTCGTCGGCAATCGTTTTGCGAGCGATTCTCAAATCGTCTGCCCCGGTGATTCCGGCCCGACCGTTCCCCAATGTCAATGAGTGGATTGGCGACTTCTCTAACCATAGTGGGAGGGCTAGAGATAACTCAGCCACCAGTCCTGCCGGCTGGCTTTGACGTTTGCAAACCATCGGCAGAGCGGATAGAGCAGTGCCACGGTTAGAATCCACACCCCATACACGACCCATAACGAATAACCGAAGTTCGCTGGAAATAGATCACGAGGCCCGCCCATGGATGGGATAAGTTCGAATGTGAATCGGGCGGCCGACGTGCCGTAGCGGAGCCACGATGCAACCACTAACAGCGTGTGTATCAGGTAAAAATGCAGGACGAAGTAAAACATGGGGACGCGCCCGAAAACAATGATTGGATTGGAGTCCTTGAAGCTGCGTCCATCGAAATATGCAAGTAGCAGGATCGCAGGCCCGAGGGTCATGAGCAGGAAGTCGAGCGATGCCGGATATTTTGTGCAGTTGAGAAAAGAAAGCACTGTAAAGATGGCTGACTTCTGGTGAGCCCAAGGGGCGGGATTTCCGTAGAGATTGATTGCCCGAACAACGAAAAAGCCGATGCTTGCAACCAGGCCGATCCGCAACATCAGCGGACGGCGCACCGCCGGTTCAAGCAAGAATACGTGACCAAAACAATAACCCGCTGCCATAACCGCGACCCACGGCACCACGGGATAAGCCACCACGAACATTTCTCCCGCGAACCGGAAAGCACCCGGCTGGTGAAGGAGATTCCAGACCCATGCGCCGGAACCGAACTTGGACGAGTCGATACCATCGAGGCAATCATGCAATACGATTACGACCAGACTAAGAGCGGTCAGCCAGCGTACAGGCAGATGAACCAGGGCGGACATGACAATCATGCAGACGCCAAAAATCCAGAGGATCAAAAGTAGAACCGGGAAGCTAAGGGAGAAGCTGAAGTCATAAGCGAGTCGCATGACCGTCAGTTCCAACACAATGAACCAAAGTCCACGCGTCAACAGGAACCGGGAGAGTTGCCCGCGGGTGCGGCCGCGCTGGCCGTAGAGGAACGCGCCCATACCGGCTGCAAACATGAACACCGGCAAACAAAAATGCGTAATCCAGCGAGTGAAGAAGAGGATTGGCGTCGTTTTAGTGAGATCGGTTGGGGAAAAGGATATGGCACTGGCATGGAAGAAATCGCGGACGTGATCGAGAGCCATGATGATCATGACCGAGCCGCGAATCGCGTCGATGGACGACAGGCGTGAACTAGCTGTCACATGGGAACCCATTCGAATCTCCACTCTCCAGCATTCTGTGGTGATGCAGGCCTCCGTGTCGCACTTCATCAAGCATTATGATTCCTCATTCTCGAATTTTGATGTGCAAGGATTTCCTTGTGAAGGCGTGGTCCCGACCCTATACTCCTATCTGTGACACGAGAGTCCAAATGCTCAAGTTTGTCCTGGCAGCTATGCTGTTTGCCATCCCGCTGGATTGCCAGAGTCAAAGCTACTCCGACTCGCCCTTCTACAAGCGCTCTGAACCCGTTCCGGCCACAGCGCATGTACAGGTGTGGCGGCATGGGAGCATTAGGGCAAACGGCGTCGTCATCGATCTCTCCGAATCGGTACCCTCGTCGGCTCCTGGTTTCGAAAAAATACGGGGATGGTCTGTCGGACATCGCGTAGATGGGACAAAACCAGCGCAGATTTTCCACTTCTACATCCAGTATGACAAGCGGAACACCACCTTCGGATACGATCTGCTGGTGGAACCCGTCGAGGGCACCGACAAAATAAAATGCACATTCAGTTCCCTCACCGATCCACCGGGGTACGAGTGGATACGTAATAAAGGAATTGTCCCCGTCGCCCTCTCAGCTGACCTCACGCCGCTGGTAATCAAATCCGGGGATACCATCTCGATCAAGATGCTCCCGCTTGGGCAAAATGAGATCGCAGTAATCCAATACCTCCAACTCAAGCTGATTGATCCTGCCGATACTCACTAACCCATGGTGACCACTTTAGCCTCGAGAGGTCCTTTCCAGCGATGAAGCCCAGAATGCTCCTCATGATCATCAGCCTGAGCTTAGCTTCAACGGCATCAGCTCAGATAGCGCCAACTTCAGATTCACGTGCTGAAGACAATTCCGCCAAGCGTTTACTTGAGGAGACAGCGGCGAACTACAAAACGCTGACGGGGTATGAGTTCCGCGCGAAGGTTAATCTGCAGATTCCCGACTCCGTTTGGCAATACAACGGTGAGCTCACGCTCGTTGGGCCACGGAGAGAAGTCCAGGCGGACGGAACCGTCAAGATGATGCAGGAAGGTGGCCTAATAGGTCGTTTGATACCAGTAGAAACGGCAGCAGGTTCAGAAGAAAAGCCGGCGCAGGTTTCGACTCCGTTCCTGATCCTCGGCCGCTTCGACGCGGTCGCGAAAGACGCAATTCACGTTGAGCGTACAGGCTCGGAGGTTGTGCCGTTGAACGGCGACAGTGTCGCATGCGAAATCTTGAAGGTCACTTACACGCCACCGACCTATGAGAAGCCTCACCCGGAAGAGGTCACGTACTGGATCGACCCTGCGCGCCATCTTGTGCTGAAAAGGGCGCTGATGTTCAACGCTGGTCGTTCCATCCCCCACGCACGATGGACAATCACCTTTGACTCGGCGAAGTTCGATCAACCGACGCCACAGTG
>CAYVSQ010000612.1:0-4335 GCA_964453815.1 uncultured Acidobacteriaceae bacterium
GAAACTCTGGGAAAAACCACAGGCGGCAGTAAACACGGCATAAATCAGGATGCTCGCCATCAAAGCCCGAGTCCGCCCATAGCGGTCCGCAGCCACGCCGAAGACGAGTCCACCAATTGCTGCCGCTACCAATGTGATAGATCCGAGAATGCCTGCCCCTTCCTTGCTTAGTCCCAGGTCGGTCATCAGGGATGCAAGCACCAATGCGTAAAGCATCACGTCGAATGAATCGAGCATCCAGCCAAGGGCTGCGGCAAACAAAGCTCGGCGGGCATTCGCCGGCGCGATATGCCACCAGCCGAAGATGCGCGAGGAGGCTTCGCACTCTTCCGCCACGGAAGCTCTTTCATGCTTCAGAGATGGGCTCTCCAAATCCGCCTCCGCCGGGCGTCTCTATTCGTAGTCGATCACCACAATGCAACTCAAGCCGAACTTTTCCAAGGAGTTGCTCACTGCTTTGATCAGGGTGAATCAGAGTGTTTCGCCCGGGTGCAGCGGGGCTGCCACCGTGCAGCCCGTAGGGACGGCCGATGCGCCGGTCAGTCAAAAGCGTCACTGAAATATCTGTCAACATTTCGTATTCACGGACAATTCCTTCGCCGCCAGGATATCGTCCCGCGCCTCCACTATTCCGCCGCAGACCATAGGAGCAAATACGCACGGGAAGATAATGTTCAATGGCTTCGATTGGAGTGTTTCGCGTGTTGCTCATATGGGTGTGCACGCCGCTGATGCCCGGCAGTCCTTTGCGGCCACCCATGCCCCCTCCAATTGTTTCGTAATAGGCAAAGGCAGAGCCCGTCCGCGGATCGAGCCCGCCTAACGTTACATTATTCATCGTCCCCTGGCTCGCGGCAGGGATAACGTCTGGCAGGGCGGACGCCAGCGCACCCAGCACTACATCTGTAATGCGCTGCGAAGTTTCCACATTGCCTCCTGCAACGGCAGCTGGATGCACAGCGTTAACAAGAGTGCCCTCCGGTGCAATCACCCGAACTGCGCGGGAGATACCTGCGTTGTACAAAACATCCTCCTGAATCAGGCAACGGAAGGCATAGAGTGAAGCTGAAAGCGTGACGGCAAAGTTGGCATTTATGCCACCGGAAGTCTGCAGTTCCGTTCCGGTGAAATCTATCTCCGCTCCATCCCCGGCAATGCGAACCGTTGCGCGAATCGTGACCGGTGATGCACCGAATCCATCATCGTCGAGTGAATCTTCAAAAGAGTATTCGCCATCGGGGATGGTCGCGATGGTCTGCCGCAATATGCGCTCAGCATAGTCCTGCACTTCAGCGGCATACTTCTCTACACTGTTCAAACCATAGCGGTTCACTATTTCTCGTAAGCGAGAGTCCCCCACACGATTGGCTGCGATCTGCGCGCTCAGGTCTCCTTCGCGCTCTTCGGGCGTGCGGACATTCGCCAGGATGAATGACATGACATCTGTAATAAGTTCGCCGCCTTTTACCAACCTTATGGGAGGAATAATCAGGCCCTCCTGAAAGACCTCCCGGGCCAATGGCATTGAGCCGGGAGTTATGCCACCAACATCTGAATGATGTGCGCGGTTGGCAACATAAAAGGAAGGTTGATCACTCATTGCCAAGAAAACCGGAGAAACGAGTGTAATGTCGGGAAGATGTGTTCCGCCACGGAAAGGATCGTTGAGGATGATCGTGTCGCCAAGCTCCATCTTGACGCTGTCGATCGCAGCGCGGACTGATAGCGGCATCGCGCCAAGGTGCACCGGCATATGGTCACCCTGCGCAATTGTCTCGCCCTTCGCATCGAAGATGGCACAGGAGTAGTCGAGACGCTCCTTGATGTTGGGCGAAAAGCCAGTGCGGCAGAGAGTGATGCCCATCTCTTCGGCAATGGAAACGAAGAGATTCTTGAAGATTTCGAATTCAATCAGATCCAGCGGCATGAATTTCCTATTCGCATCGTTTCGAGATTCGTGTGGCGTATCCGTCTATGAGCCCTGGGTATCGAGTTTCTGCGCTGTCGATTGTTGGGCAACCAAAGCCCCAACCCCATCGATGCTAAAGGAGAAGTTGGGCGGAATGACTGCCGTTGACTGCCCGCTGGTGATGATGGCCGGCCCGCATCCCTTCATGCCGCTGCCGAGCGATTGACGTTGATAGAAGGCAGTTTTCCATGCTTGCCCTTCAAACCACGAAGTGCGCGTTGCTATCGGCTCAACTAACGGCCGCTCGGACAGTTCCCGATTGGGAGGTGCTGGTTTGTTTGTATAGCCAATGCCAGTCACGCGCAGATTGACAAGTTCGAGGGCCTTAAATGGGATGGCATAGCCATAGAGCCGCACATGCTGACAGACGAAGTTTTCGGCGTATCCCGGAGAGAAAGGGACGGTGATTTCATAGGACTGTCCTATGTATCGAATGTCGAGCGCACACTCGATCAGCATCGAACGCTCCGAAAAACCCTCCATTTCAATTTCAGCTCTTGCCTTTTGTACGATCGGCAAGAAGAGCATGAGCAGCGCTTCATCGGAGACATCCGAGAGCGGCTTCAGGACTGTCTGCGAGTAATCCTTTTTTACGTCAGCCAGCAACATGCCAAGGGCGGACAATACACCGCCGTGCTCAGGAATCAGCACGGTGCCGATATTAAGCAACTCCGCAATCTCACAGGCATGCATGCCGCCTGCTCCGCCAAATGCGAGCAGCGCAAAGTTACGGGGATCAATGCCACGCTGGACCGAAACCGCCCGAATAGCATGCTCCATATGGGCGTTCGCAATGCGAACGATGCCCTCAGCAAGTTTCATCACCGGCATATTCAGTCTCGCGGCGAATTCCTGCGCCTTGGCGCGAACACGGTCCACATCGAGCAGCATGCAGCCGCCCCAGAAATGATCCGCGTCTAAACGGCCCAATAACAGATTGGCATCGGTAACGGTCAACTCATCCCCCTTGCCATAGCAAACGGGTCCCGGATCGGCTCCGGCACTCCGCGGGCCGACACGGAGTGCTCCGCCGGAGTCCACGTAGGCGATGGAACCACCGCCAGCACCGACAGTATGAATATCCAGAACAGGCAGCCGCACGGGAAAATCTCCCACGGTCGAATCTGTGGTCATGCCGATCTGACCGTCGATGAGACTTACGTCTGTCGACGTTCCTCCCATATCAAACGTGATGAGATGCTTGTACCCGGAACACTGTCCAAGAGAAACGGCGCCCACCACTCCCGCCGCTGGACCTGAGAGAATTGTTCGTACTGCTGCGGCTTTGGCACAAGAGACCGAAATCGAGCCGCCGTTGGATTGCATAATATGCAAGCGCGAATGGCCCAGACCCTCCTCAAGCCTCCCTAAATATTTCGCCATGAGCGGAGTGACGTACGCGTTGACAACAGTGGTGCTAAAGCGCTCGAACTCGCGATACTCCGGCAGCACATCATGAGAAGCTGACACACCGAAGCCAGCGTCTGTCAACAGCAAGGCGAGGCGGTCCTCATGGGTCGAATTGGCGTAGGAATGAAGCAGACAGACGGCTATCGCTTGTACTTCCGAGGTGCGCAGTGCATGGATAAGTTCCGTTACTTCGTCTTCGTGCAATGGTTCCAGCACCTCGCCGGTTGGAGTTAACCGCTCGGTGATGCCGAAAGCAAGGCCAGTTTCCAGAATGGGTCTACGATCCTCTACGAAGAAGTTGTACAGCTCCCGGCGTGTTTGGCGGCCGATGAGCAGAACATCTTCAAAACCTTTTGTCGTTACCAATGCCACCCGAGCGCCTTTCCGTTCCAGCATGGCATTCGTAGCAACGGTGGACCCATGAATGATTTCTATCTGCTCTCCACTTGCAACAATTTCTGAGATACCGGCAAAAATGGCGCGGGCCGGATCATCAGGAGTTGACCTGACTTTATGCACCGTCAGCCCATGTTCATCGAATTTGACCAAATCCGTGAAAGTTCCGCCGGTATCTATGCCGAGTCGAATCATCCTGCTCTCTGAGGCGATAAGTATATGCGCTGCACAATCGGTCAGTGCTGCTCAGTTCGACAAACATTTCTTTCTGGATCAGCCGCAAAATCGAGGCTGCGGAATGGGGCGAGTGCATCGGCGATTTGCGCGATGCGACGGGCAATCCTTATGACGGTTCCACGCAAGGGCGGATTCTGGCGCTCAAGGGCGGTAACGAACTCTCTATACGGCAGGCCACTAGGCGAATATCAGACCTGTTTGTTTTGACATTTACACCTGCAAGCGCGACGGAGTAGTTTATTGGCGCGGGTAATGGCTTCATGATCGACGCTCAGGATCCCCGAGTTCTACGAGCACTTGCAACCCGCGAGCGCAGTCAATCC
>CAYVSQ010000613.1:0-10879 GCA_964453815.1 uncultured Acidobacteriaceae bacterium
GTGCTGACGGCGAAGGAGCTGCTGTAGGCTGGATTTGAGGGTTCCCCCACCCCTCCCTGATTTTCCTCCCCTCCAACCGTCCACACTTTTCAAGGCGAGGCGCTGTCCTTGTGAGTTCTTGACCTCGAACACTGTACCGGAGCCACCTGAGCCTATTTGGCTAACGACGGTATAGGTCTCGAAGCCACTGTCAAAATTTGGGGGCATTTCGAGTCATGGGGCGTGGCTTCGCAGATTGGATGATAACGAATCCGGCAGATCTAGATCTTGATTCGCGCGCCTGCGGATGGGCACCGGCATCCCTTTCTGGATTCGGGAGGGCTTCTACGGCTCACCATGCTGCCATGGCGAATTCCGAACAGCGTTACAGATCGGCAGAGATGCGGTCGCTTCACTTCTGGCCGCGCTCTGGCCTACGGAAGTAAGGTGCCATCCGGTCGGACCGATTTTTCCCCGGGCTACCGGGCTTTGCTAGGCAAGACTTAGATGGAAAAGCAGCTCCTTCCGACTCCCCATCACCTCGTTTCGGTCGCTTAGGATGACAAACCTCTTTGGATGACCCTATTCAGGGCAGGATTCGGGCACGCATTTTGCAATGAAAGAATGAAAAGAAGGTGGCCGCGTACGGGGAACAATCGCACAAGGGAGGGCAATCGAGTGCAAGTGAGGTCAAAAGCTAAATGGGATACGGCGTCTTGGCGTACCCCATTTTCTCTCTACAGATTGCGCTCGGTTTCGCTCTATTACCCGATATCCTCTGACCAGTTTTCCAGATACTTCCTGACCTCAGCCATGAACTTGCCGGCGTCGGCTCCGTCGATGATGCGGTGATCGAAACCGAGCGTCAGGTGGATCATGTGGCGGATGGCGATCGAGTCCGTTCCGTCCTCGCCTGTGACGACGGCCGGTTCCTTGAAGAGTCCGCCAACGCCGAGGATGCCGCTCTCCGGCTGGTTGATGATCGGCGTGCCGAACTGCTCGCCAAAGATGCCCGGATTGGTGATGGTAAAAGTTCCCGAGCCGACCTCGTCGGGCTTGAGCTTCTTCGAGCGAGCGCGCTCGGCCAGATCGGCGATGGCGCGGGCGATGCCCAGGAAGCTCTTCTCTTCCGCTTGTTTAATGACGGGCACGATGAGACCCCAGTCGAGCGCGACGGCGATGCCGATGTTGATGTTCTTCGGGTAGCGTATGGCGTCGCCCTCCATCTGCGCGTTGACGATCGGCATCTTGCGCAGCGTGGCGATGACGGCGCGCGTGATGAACGGCATATAGGTGAGCTTGACGCCGTTGCGTTGCTCGTACTTGTTCTTTTCCTTCTCACGGATTTTGACGATGCGCGTGAAGTCGATCTTGAAGACGGTGTGCACATGCGCGGCCGTGCGCTTCGACTCGACCATGCGCTGCGCGATGATGGAGCGCATCTTGCTTAAGGGAACCAGCTCGCCGGGTTGCGGGGCAGTAGCCGCGGGAGTAGCGGGTTTGGCAGCAGCGGGTGCCGGCGCAGCGGCAGGCGGTGCGGAAACAGGAGAGCGGGCGGGCTTTGCGGCGGCGGGCTTCTCGAGATAGGCGAGGACGTCTTCCTTGGTAATGCGTCCGCCTGCACCAGTGCCGGGGACCTGGGCGAGGTCGAGGTTATTGTCCTTAGCGATTTTGCGGACCAGTGGCGAGGAGCGGAGGTGCTCGGCTGAGACTGGAGCAGGCTCGAAGATTGGTTCTGGTGCTGCGACAGGCTCGGGTGCTTTTGCCGGGGCAGGGGCAGCGGGCGTTGCGGCAGGAGCAGGTGCAGCAGCGCCAACCGCTCCGCCGATCACAGCAACTACGGAGTTGATCTGCACGGTCGTGCCGGCTTCGGCCTTGATCTCAGTCAACACACCCGCCGCAGGCGAGGGAATCTCGGCATCTACCTTGTCTGTCGAAATCTCGAAAAGCGGCTCGTCGCGTTCAACCTTGTCACCAACCTGCTTCAGCCACTTGGTGATGGTGCCCTCGAAGATCGACTCGCCCATCTGCGGCATTACCACCTCGGTCGCCGGACCCGAGGCTGCGGCTGGCTTTGGTTCAGCCGGAATAGAAGCTGCCAGAGCCTCAGGAGTGGGTGCATGATCCGCTGACACCGCCTGAGGCGGGGGCGCTGAGGGTGCAGCCGAGCCGGCCTCGTCGATCACCGCAACAACTGTATTAATCTGCACGGTGGCGCCATCGGCGACTTTGATCTCCGTGAGGACGCCTGCCGCGGGCGAAGGAATCTCGGCATCTACCTTGTCCGTCGAAATTTCGAAGAGCGGCTCATCGCGCTCGACTTTGTCGCCGGGCTTCTTGAGCCACTTGGTGATTGTGCCCTCAAAAATCGACTCGCCCATCTGGGGCATCACTACATCCGTCGGCATGTGTTTCCTTTCCGCAGTGTTTCAAACCAGGTTGGCACTTCAACAAAACCTGTGGCGCGCCCAGCAGTTAACGCGCAAAGGTCGATTATAAATGCGCCTCCCTGGGGGGTGGTAGCGCACACCAGCTCGCGCGTCCCAGACAGCAGTCCAAAACGAATCAGTCTATCGCACAAGTGTGAGCCAGCGCTTTACAGCCCGGCATTGCTTCTTCGGGTATCGTTCCGGGTAATACTATTGTCACGCCTTCCTGACTGGTAGCAGGGGTTCGGCCGATGGGTTCCGGAATTCATAGCGCGGAGGTAACGCTGCTGGCGCTGGTCACGCTGGTCGCCTTCCTGGCGGCCTTCGCGCAGCGGCTTAAGACTCCGTATCCCATCGTGCTGGTGCTCGGCGGCCTGATCCTGAGCTTTATTCCCGCGACTCCGCATGTTTCTCTGAACCCCGCCTTCGTCTTCCTGGTGGTGTTGCCGCCGCTACTCTTTGCGAGCTCGCTCAATACTGCCTGGCGCGAGTTTCGCTTCAACCTGATCAGCATCTCCATGCTTGGAATCGGGCTGGTCGCCTTCACTGTAGTCGGCCTGGCAATCGTAGCGCACTTCTTCATACCTGATTTCGACTGGCGCGTGGGGGCGGTGCTGGGAGCCGTCGTCTCAACTACTGACACCATTGCCGTCGTGGCCATCGCGAGTCGCGTAGGACTTCCTCATCGCCTCCTGGATATCATCGAGGGCGAAAGCCTGGTAAACGACGCTGCCGGCCTGCTCGCTCTCCAGTTCACCACGGCGATCGTGGTATCGGGCGAAATCCCGTCCGTGTGGCAGGGCACGAGGGAGTTTGTCTGGCTCATTGCGGGGGGGGTGGCGGCCGGAGTGTTGGTGGCTGCGATCATCGATTGGTTCGATCGCTCCATCCGTGACACCGCTCTGCAGCTTATGGTGAGCGTGGCCACGCCGTACTTCGCCTACCTGCTCGGCGAGTCCCTTCGCTCTTCCGGCGTGCTGGCCGTTGTTGCCTGTGGCCTGTATCTCGGCCGCACTCGCTCGGAGAGCTTCACCACCGAGGCCCGGATGGACTCGCGCGCCCTCTGGAACACGATCGACTTCGTCCTCAACAGCCTGGTCTTCATCGTTGTTGGACTGCAACTCCCCGCGGTTTTGGATGGCATGCGGCCCCTGCGCTGGCCCGTCCTGATCGGCGGCGCGGCCTTCGTATGCGCCGTGGTCGTCGGCCTGCGCATGTTCTGGATTTTTCCTGGCGCTCGCTTCTCCTTCTTGCTGCGCCGACGCCTCCTGCGCCAGGATGTCCAGCAGCCCCCGGCTCGTGAGATAGTTGCGCTGGGCTGGAGCGGCCTGCGCGGCGTGCTCACCCTTGCGGCGGCGCTCTCCCTGCCCGCGGTCACCGCCAGCGGTGCGCCTTTCCCGCACCGTCAAGCCATCATCTTTTTGGCATTTTCCGTCATTCTGGTCACGCTCGTCGGCCAGGGACTGACGCTGCCGATTCTGCTGCAGCGACTTGGGCTCGGCGAGTCCGGAGATGCCCGCGACGAAGAGCGAGCGGCATACAGTGTGTTGATGGAGGCGGCGCTCAAGGCCCTGAAAGAAATGCCACCAACCACCGACGAAGGAGAGAGCCAGGCGGCCGACCTGCTCAAGCGCTACTACCGGCGGCGACTGCGCAGCCTGAGCGTCAGCGACAGCGACAAGGACGCCCTCGATCTCGATCGCAAATATCAAGACCTCTACTACAAGGTACGTCAGGTGGAGCGGCGGGAGATCACGCGCCTGCGGCAGCAGGGAAGTTTTCGCGAGAGCGTGCTGCGCGATCTTGAGAAGGATCTCGACCTTGCCGACCTGCGCTGGCGGCAATAGTAGTTTCCGAATTAATTTTGCTCAAGGGTTTGACTTTTCCGCTGATACTTGTTTACTCTAGGCCTGTTCAAATTAGGCCTTATGGCAAACAGTAAAGAAATGCCTCGCGACCTCTTCCCCGGCGCACTCGAAATGATGATCCTCGAGTCGCTTCGCCGCCAGCCCGCGCATGGATACGCCCTGGTCCAGCACATCCAACAGCGCTCCAATAACCTGCTCCAGGTCGAAGAGGGCTCGCTCTATCCGGCGCTACAGCGGCTGCTCAAGGCAAAGCTCGTAAAGGCTGAATGGGGCGTCTCCTCTAACAACCGCCGCGTGCGCACATACCAGATCACCGCCGCCGGCATGCGCCATCTGGAACGGGAAATCTCCAGCTTTGAACGTATGTTCGAGGGCATTGCGCTGGTGCTCGATCCTGGCAAGGCGATCTCCTGACGAGGCAACACCATGAGCTGGCTCACGCGTGTCTTTCATCGCCGCGATCTTTACAGGGATCTTGCGGAAGAGGTGCGCGAACATCTCGAAGAAAAGACTGAGCAGTTCATCCGCGAAGGCATGAGCCGCGAAGAGGCCGAGCACGCCGCGCGAAGAGCCTTCGGCAACGCGGCGGTGATCGAGCAGCATGGCCGTGAGGCATGGCAGTGGCTGAGGCTGGAGTCGCTGATCGCCGACGCAAAGTTTGCGCTGCGGCAATTGCGGAAGTCACCGGGGTTCGCGGTGACGGCCATCCTCACTCTGGCGCTGGGCATTGGAGCGAATACTGCGATCTTCAGCATTGTCGATGCGGTACTCCTCCGACCGCTGCCGTACAAAAATCCGGACCGACTGGTTGTGGTTTGGCAGACGGATGCAGTGCATCGCGGCACGGGCGCGTGGTTTGACACCTATCGAGAGTTTGATGAGTGGCAACGCACCAGCAAGAGCTTCGAGCAGCTCACTGCATTGAGCTGGGCGACCGGAGGAAAGCCGCTTCTGCTTCACGGCAAACCCGTGGATATGCTCGCGATTCCGACCAGCGCTAATTTCTTTTCGATGCTGGGCATTGCGCCGCAGCTAGGAAGGACCTTCGAGGCGGGCGATCTCCACAACAAGTGCACTCTGGTGTTGTCGCACCACTTCTGGCAGACGAAGCTCGGAGCGGCCCGTAATATTTTCGACGATAAATTGTCGATCGATCAGTCGCCCTGCGTTGTCGTGGGAGTGATGCCGAGGGATTTTTCGTTTTACCCAACCCAGACCGATGGGTGGATGCTGATCACGCCGGAAAGCGAGTTTGTCAAAAAGCCGTGGGAGACGATGACTGGCGTGTTTGGACGCCTTCGGCCGGGAGTGTCGAGGGCAGCCGCCCAAGCAGAGTTGAATGCGATTGAGAAGCGCATTCTTCCCGAGTCTCCGTACCTGGGTGCACTTGGAGCCGCAGAGCCTGACGTGCTCGACATGCAGTCAGAGTTCACCTGGCTTGCCGGGCGCAATTTGCGCATCGCGCTCTGGACGTTGCTCGCCGCTGTTGCGCTGGTGCTGCTGATTGCCTGTGTGAATGTCGCCAACTTGCTGCTTGGCCGCTCCATGGAGCGCGCAAGAGAGATGGCGATCCGCGCCGCTCTCGGTTCCGGGCGCAGGCGCCTGGTCCGCACGATGTTCACCGAATCCCTTCTGTTGGCGATGCTTGGAACGGGCGCAGGTATCGCGCTTGCCGAAGCGCTGCTGCAGTGGTTTGTTCGAGCACACCCTGTGGAAATGCCCCCCAGTAACACGCTGAATCTGAACTGGCAGGTGCTCCTGTTCACGGCGGCGCTGGCTGTCGGATCGTCGATTTTCTTTGGCTTGTTTCCGGCGTTTCGCGGCTCGTGCGTGGATCTGAACACGATCCTCAGTAGCGGCGACCGCGGCGTTGGTGCGACAGCTTCAGCGCATCGCATCTCGAGAACGCTGGTGGCGGCCCAGGTTGCGCTTTCTTTGATGTTGCTGGCGGCCGCGGGATTGCTGATCGAGAGCCTATGGCGCCTTGCGGCGACCCCCGTGGGATATCGCACCGACAATTTGCTTACAGCGTGGGTCAATCTGACCGACCAGTATCGGTCACTCGATGCAAAGTACGAGTTCTACACACGATTCGCGGAAAAGATTTCCGCACTGCCGAGCGTACAGTCGGTAATGGGCGGGTCGAGCTATTTCCCAAAGAGTGAGAACCTATTTTCAATTCAAGGCAAGGCTGCGCGCCCTGGCCCGCAGCCAAGTGTCCAGGAACAGGGGATTAGCGCGAATTTTCTGCGCACGATGCAGATTCCGCTGCTGCGCGGCAGAGATTTTGGTACGAGCGACCGCTCGAACACGCAGCCTGTCGCAATCGTAAATGAGGCTTTAGCAGAGAAATATTTTCCGCATGAAGATCCTATCGGCCGGGCCGTCAAACTGGGCCGCACTGGTGATCCCTACCATAAGTGGATCACGATTGTTGGCGTAGCTGCCAACGTGAAGACAACCACCGTTTTTCAAGAGATGGGGTACGTTGTCGCACCGGCAGTTTATCGTCCGCTGTCACAGGATCCTCCAGCAGCACTGGCAGTAATTGTGGCAACTCAGGATGAGCCGCTGCGCTTGGCCGGCGCTGTGCAGCAGCAGCTTTGGGACATCGATCCCAACTTGGTGCTGGCCGGAGTGGACACGATGGCGCACAAGGAGTCCGCCGTGCTGTCGCAGCCGCGCTTTCGCTCGGTGTTGTTCGGCGGATTCGCGCTCCTTGCATTGATGCTGGCTGCGATCGGCATCTATGGGTTGCTGGCGCAAGCAGTGATCCGACAAAGGCGCAGCATTGGCATCCGCATGGCGCTTGGCGCAAGTCGCGCATGCGTAATGAGGGGAGTGCTTGAGGAAGCTCTGCGCGCCGTGATGGTGGGGCTCGTGCTGGGCATGACCGGCGCGATCCTGACAGTGCGGGCTCTGACCAGCATGCTCTACGGCGTACGTCCAGAGAGCACCGCAGTATTCTCCCTGTCCGCAGGCATTTTGCTCTTAGCCGCACTTTTTGCAGGCTGGCTCCCAGCCTGGCGCGCCGCTTCCATCGATCCAATACAAACCCTGCGTATTGAATAGGAAACCTACCATGAACTTGCTCCAGCGCATCTTCCGCCGTCGCGACCTCTACAGCGATCTCGCCGAGGAGATGCGCGAACATCTCGAGGAAAAGGCCGAGCAGTTCGTCCGCGAAGGCATGCGCCGCGAAGAGGCCGAGCACGCCGCGCGGAGGGCTTTCGGCAATGCGGCACTGATGGAAGAGCGTGGGCGCCAAACATGGCAGTGGCCGAGAATCGAGAACCTGCTGCGCGATCTCAGCTTTTCGGCGCGGCTACTGCGGAGGTCTCCGGGGTTTGCGATCGTCGCTATCCTGACGCTCACGCTGGGCGTGGGGGCTAATACGGCCGTCTTCAGCCTGCTAAATGCATTGCTGCTGCGTCCGCTGCCGGTGCCCGACGCACACCAACTTGTGCTGCTGCGCATCGAGCCGACTTCGTTCCACTACAGCTTCAGCCTGCCGCTCTTCCGGGAACTGGAAAAGCACCATGAAGTTTTCAGCTCAGTCTTCGCGTTTACTGGCCATCGATTCCAGATTCGTGGCCGGAAAGGCAATGAGACGGTGCTGGGGGGCTTCGTCAGTGGGCAGTTCTTTGAGGCACTGGCGACGCCCCCCGAACGGGGGCGGTATCTCACTCCGGATGATAACCGCAAAGGGGCAAATGAGAACGCGGCTGTTATCAGCGACGATTTCTGGAAGACGCGCTTCAATGGCGATCCCGGGATCATCGGGCGCAAGACCATGCTTGACGGTGTGCCCTTTACGGTTGTGGGCGTAATGCCGGCCAGCTTTATCGGCGCGGATGCGAACAGCCATACCCAGATCTATGTGCCGGTCATTACCGAGCCGCTGGTGAATGCGCCGTACAACATGACGGAAGGCGGATATCACTCGTGGTGGCTGCGGGTCGCGGCGCGGCTCAAGCCAGGAATCTCCATGGCCCAGGCGAATGCGCTGCTGCGATCGATCAGCGGTCCAACCTTCAAAGAAGCTATTCCCGATCCCAAGTGGACCCTCAACGGAGCAAAACGGGAGAGCATGTACTTTGCCGCCGAGCCCGGTGCAGCGGGATATTCGTTTCTGCGGATTCATTATCGCGATCCTCTGCTGCTGACCTTTGCACTTTGCACGGTTGTGCTGTTGCTGGCCTGCATCAACCTCGCCAGCCTATTGCTGGCGCGTGCGACCTTGCGTCAGCGCGAGATCGCTACGCGGCTGGCGATCGGAGCGACGCGCCGCAGACTGATTCAGCAATTGCTGGTCGATAGCCTGCTGCTGGCTCTCTTCGGAACCGCTGCGGGACTAGCGGTCGCTCCACTGGTAAGCCGCGCGTTGGTCGCGATGCTGGTCCACGGCCAAAGCCTTCTGTATCTGGACACGAGGATCGACTGGCGCGTCTTTCTTTTCGCCGCGATTGCGGCGGTTCTGTCCACCATGCTGATCGGGCTATTGCCGGCTTGGCAGGCGACGGCGGGCGATCTGAATCAGCACATGAAAGACGGCTCCCAGGCTGCTCGCGGAGAGCGGCGGAAGGTTCTACCTAAGATTCTGCTGGCAACGGAGGTTGCGCTAGCGATGGTGCTGGTGAGCGGCGCGGGGCTGCTGAGCACGAGCCTCATGCGCCTCTACAGGTCTGGACTGGGCTTCGATCCGCGGGGGGTTGTACTTGTCGATCTGGATATGGAAAAGCAGGCGCTTGATGGAGAACCGCTGGTGCGCCTTTATCACGACCTTGCAGATCGTTTTGCGCACCAGCCGGGCGTGAGCTCTGTCAGCCTTTCCGGCGTGACCCCGCTTTCCGGCAGTTCGTGGACCGGCGACCTTCATCTGCCTGGCGGCATGGATCGTGAAATGTATGAGAGCCGTGTAGCGCCGGACTATTTTCGCAGCATGCGCATTTCGATGCTAGCTGGAAGGGATTTCACCTGGTCGGACACTCCCGGCTCCGGGCTGAAGGTCATCCTCAACGAGGCTGCCGCGAAGATATTGTTCCCGTCAGGAGATGCAGTCGGGAAACAGGTACGGGAGACTGATGAGAACAAGAAGAAGGAAAATATCTACGAAGTGGTGGCGGTGGTGGGCGACACGAAATACACCGCACTGCGGGACGCGATTCCGCCGATGGCTTATTTTGCCGTGACGCAGGCAACAGAGAAGAAGCCTTCGTACACTGCGATTCTGCGCGTATCCGGCTCGCTGTCGGGGCAGGCGGCGCCTCTCGCCGCCTCTTTACGGCGCATCGTTGCCGAGGTTGCGCCGGAGATTCCGACGCCCTCCTTCTCAAACCTGGAAGGCCAGGTTGACGATTCCATCGCCGCGGAGCGTGTCATGGCCCTGCTGGCCGTCTTCTTTGCCGTAAATGCGCTCCTGGTGACCGCGATTGGGCTCTACGGTGTCCTGTCGTATTCGGCGGCGCGGCGGACGAGCGAGATCGGCATTCGCATGGCTCTGGGAGCAGAGCGGGGGCAGGTGATTTCCCTCGTATTCTGCGAGAACGCGTGGATCGCCGCGGCCGGCTCCGCGCTGGGGCTGCTTGTTGCCGTGCTCGCGTCGCGCGCGTTGAAGACATTTCTTTATGGAACTTCGCCGCGCGATCCGTGGG
Organism: uncultured Acidobacteriaceae bacterium; assembly: GCA_964453815.1. Taxonomy (GTDB): domain Bacteria; phylum Acidobacteriota; class Terriglobia; order Terriglobales; family Acidobacteriaceae; genus Silvibacterium. The sequence continues at coordinate 9,931 of CAYVSQ010000613.1, forward strand.
TGATGACGCTTTCGCTCGCGGCCCTCTGCCTGATTGCCGCTGTTGCTTCGCTAATCCCTGCAATCCGCGCCGCTTCTGTCGATCCGATGAAGGCGCTTCGGACGGAGTAGATAATGATGAGCTGGCTTACACGCATCCTTTCCCCGATACTCTGGCGCCGCCGCGACTTCTACAACGACCTCGCCGAGGAGATGCGCGAGCATCTCGAGGAGAAGACAGAGCAGCTTATCCGCGAAGGCATAAGCCGTGAAGAGGCCGAGCACGTCGCGCGGCGGGCCTTCGGCAACCCGACGCTGATCGAGGAGCGTGGGCGTGAGGCGTGGCAGTGGCCGAGACTGGAATCGATCTGGGCGGATGTGAAATTTGCGGTTCGGCAGTTGGGGAAGTCTCCTGCGTTTGCGGCGACCGCGGTTCTGACGCTCGCGCTGGGCATCGGAGCAAATACCGGCATCTTCACACTGATGCATGCGCTCCTGCTCAAGAGACTGCCGATTCCCGAGCCTGACCGGCTAGTGCGCATCGCTCTCGACATCGACTCCCCCAACGGCGTTGTCAGCGATCAGCCCTTGAACGTATTTCTTCTCCAATCCATCCAGAGGCACACCAAAACCCTATCCGGCTTGTTTGGATGGAGCCCCTACGACTTCGTCCTGAAAGAAGATACCGGGTCGCACATCTACTCCGGAGCTGTCGTCAGCGGCAACACATTTCAGGTGCTGGGGCTCACACCCGCTGCTGGCCGATTGCTGACTCCCGCAGATGACCACCGCGGCGGCGGACCCGACGGATGGGCGGCCGTAATCAGCCACCGCTTCTGGCAGCAGCATTATCATGCCGATCCGTCGATCATCGGGCGTCACGTCACGCTCACAGATCACAGCGTCACGATCGTCGGCGTTGCACCGATAGGCTTCGAAGGCGTTTTCGTGGCGATGCATCCGAATTTCTA
>CAYVSQ010000614.1:0-6851 GCA_964453815.1 uncultured Acidobacteriaceae bacterium
GATCATCATGGGAATCAAAGATCGCTATGAGAAGTTTCATGCGGTCAGCTACACGGACGATTCGATCCAGTTTGCGGTGTATCACTCCAGTCGCTATATTCCGGATCGTTTTCTGCCGGACAAGGCGATTGATTTGATCGACGAGGCAGGAGCGCGCGTGAAGCTGCGCCAGACTTCGCTGCCCGAAGAGATCACCGAGGTGCAGAAGCGCATCAAGTTCATCGTGCACCGCATGGATTCGGCGATTGCCAACCACGAGTTTGAAAAAGCTCGCTTCTATTCGGATGAGGAGCGCAAGGAGCGCGAGAACCTGCGCGCGCTGCGCGACAAGTATCACCTCGACGACTCGACCGCAGGTATCGTGAGCCGCGAGGACATCGAGGATGTGGTGAGCCGCTGGACGGGCGTACCGATCACCTCGATCAAGGAAGAAGAGACGCAGAAGCTGCTGCGCGTGGAAGAAGAGCTGCACAAGCGCGTGATTTCGCAGGATAAGGCGATCTCAGCGCTGGCGCGGGCGATTCGGCGTTCGCGGGCGGGACTCAAATCTCCGCACCGTCCAATCGGGTCGTTCCTCTTCCTGGGGCCGACCGGCGTAGGCAAGACGGAGATGGCGCGCACGCTGGCCCAGTTCCTCTTCGGATCGGAGAAGGCGCTAATTCGCTTCGATATGTCGGAGTTCATGGAGAAGCATTCGGTCTCGAAGCTGATCGGCTCGCCTCCGGGATATGTGGGCTACGAGGAGGGCGGACAGCTGACGGAGCGGGTGAAGCGGTCGCCATACTCGGTGGTTCTGCTGGACGAAATCGAGAAGGCACATCCGGATGTCTTCAACATCCTGCTGCAAGTGTTTGAAGACGGTCAGTTGACGGACGGCCTGGGGAACACCGTCGACTTCAAGAACACCATCATCATCATGACCTCGAACATCGGTGCGCGGCACCTGCAGCGTAAACAGGGGCTCGGCTTTCAGAGCGACCGCGAAGACATCGTGATGGACAAAATCGAAGAGCTGGTGAAGGGCGAGGTGAAGCGAACCTTCAATCCTGAGTTCCTGAACCGCATCGATGAGATCATTTTGTTCCAGTCGCTCACGGATGCGGACCTGATCCAGATAGTCGAGTTGCTTATGCAGCAGCTGAACTCGAACCTGGCACAGAAGGCTATTACCATCTCGGTGACCGAGGACGCCAAGAAGTGGATCCTGGAAAAGACGCTGATCGACCGCAGCTACGGAGCGCGCCCACTGCGCCGCGCACTGCAGCGCTACGTCGAAGACCCGCTCTCGGAGGCCCTCATCGCCGGGGGCATTACCGAACGTCCGGCGTTCCTCGAGGTTTACCTCGAAAACAACCAGCTTTATTACCGGCCTATCGGCAAGGAGGGCACGGAAAAAGTGGAGGGCATTCTCCTCTTCAGCTAAGTTTCCCCCTCTTTCGCTTGAACAGAGCCCTATCCGTTGTGGACAGGGCTTTTCTTTGGAAGGGACCAGGTCTCCGGTTCAACGGCCAAACATCAGGTGGATGAAGGAGCCTACATATCCGGCGACGTCCTGAGGGCGTTGCTTCTTCACCCGCGCGGTTTCGGATGGACCGGTTGGCATGGCCGGAACGACATTGGAAGCCACATACGCAGGCGATGCGGCGACCGACGGCGACGGTGAAGTTTCTTTATCCGCTCCCGGAGAGGCGCCCTCACAGGAGCATCCTCCGGCTGAATTTTCCATGTGTCCGTCGGCGAGCCGCACGTGGCTTTGGCCGGGAACGTTAAATACGGCATCCCCAACTAACTGGCTCACGCGGAAGTAGGCGCCGGACTGGACGTTACCTGTTAGACAGAGGTCTCCACGGCGGCCTGTGGATACCTGCAGGACACCGGTATCGCCCTCGTGAACATTTCCCTGCATCTCAATGCGCCAGTCCGGCGTCATCACCACATCGTTCGTATGCACGGGAAATGGTTGCTGAGAGCCGCCCTGCTCAAAGGCAACCATTACGCCGCTGTTCTGATTTGCAGCCAGGATCTGCACTTGAGAATGTGGACAGAGGAGCAGCGAGCCTCCACTTGCAAAGTTCACGGCGAGATTCCGGGTAGTGGATTCGAAGCGGTCTCCGCTGTAGAAGGCGAAGCGCCCCCCGGAGATGCGGACTGTCCCGGAGACGATGCCGTCCAGCGTGTCCACGTTACCCATGGTGACGCCAGTTTCATCGAAGGAGGCGGAGGCAAGTCGGGCGGCGGGCAGGATTGCCAACACCAACAGGACTGCCGTAGCCGCGACTCTCAGACGGAGGCCGCCGCGCGCTGGCCGGTCAGTATTCGGGCCGCAGGGCTTCGGACTGCCGGAGTCTGGACAGCCAGAGTCCGGACGGCTGGGGTTCTGCAGAATCACAGATTTTGGATTATGGGTGCTCAATTGGCGCGATCCGTCTGTGGAATATCTCCAAACCAGCGGCTGATCTCAAGCGCTGCCCTGCGAATTTCCCCCCATTGCGCATCTACCGCAGCAAGTTTGTCGTTTGGAAAATCCTGGAAGAGATCCATGGCGAGGCCTGAACTGCGCACTCCAGGATGCGTTTCAAGATGCGCGAGAGCCAGCCGCCGCCGTTGTTCGAACCACTCGTCTATCTCTTCGCGGATCGTCTCGATGCGCTGCCAGCTTCCGTTCAAGACGGACAAATGCTCGCGGAAGCCGTCGATACCCTTCGTCGCAGGAGCTTCCGGGGCAACCGGCACTGTCTCCGGTAAAGGGGCGCTGGCCTCCATAGGCGGACTTGCAATGGGGAGCTGGCTTGGCACCAGCAACTCAGCGGTTTCAATCAACCGATCCTGGGTGGCCTCTATGGGGTTGGCTTCTATGGTGATGGCCTCTATGGGAATGGCTTTCATGGGGGCGGTATTCGGATGCTCGCCCGTCTGTTCGGGGTGAAAAATCTGAGCCGCCGGCAGTAGATCCACCGGGACAACTTCGAGTCTGTCAAAATGTTCGATCGACCGTGCGACGGGCTCCCCGTCATTAAGGCCAAGTATTCCAAAATTCCGGTGGGATGGGGTTCGTTCGTCGCTACCCCCGGTTGCTCCGCCTTCCTGCTGGCGATACAGCCTGGACCAAGCAACGGCGGGAAGGGCCAGCATGAAACCCATGGCCAGCATGTCTGAAACAGGCACAGCCTTTGGAAAGCGTCGCACCAGAAGGCCGTTGGTTCCCAGACCATACAAGACCGCCGCTGAGAAAACCGACAAACTAATCCATCCCATCCAATATGCCTCCTGCTGGCTGAAGCTGAGTTGGCGACGGCGCCTCTCTATCAACATCCAGAGCAGAGATGTGAGCCAGACGGCGGTAAAGACGCAAAAGAAGAACCATGTGGTATGCATCCGGTCTAGCAGCGCGGACGCCGCAGTCCTGATGCTGACAAATATCGGGGCGACGCGGAAGTCATGGACTGGAACAGGCCCGCGCCTCAGTCTAGGTATCAGCTTTGACCAATCCGCGGGGTGTGACGAAAAAGCGAGACGAGCATAAATTAGAAATCCAGCCGCAAGCGCTGCGAGAAGGGCATAACAGCCTACCAGGGACGAAAACCTTCTCTCCATTTGTTGCAAAGACCAGTACCTACCCACAACCATCGTGACAATTTGGTGACAACTCGGCTTATCCTAGCAGCGAAATCAGCAGAATCAAGCATCAATTTTCATCGAGCACGTGCCAATTCTCCGAAAGTTTCCCAGGTAACTACACTGAAAGTACTTTCGCAGCGAGATTGGGCAGTTACTTGGGTAGTCCCTAGGCTTAAGGAGTTAGCGGTGCGAGCAGGCGAGTCGGTGTCTGCGCTGAGCCGATGTCAGTTCACTGCAGGAGAGCAAGCCACGCGACAAGAGCGGCGAATTTTTCGTCTTGCGTCCAGGGAGGACCAAGCGAAGAGCCGAGGTCGTCGAGACAGCGAGGTAGCTCGTGAGACAGCTTGCCAAGAGCATGAGAGGCCATTTCCAGCAGTTCCCTCTCTTTAACAGCGAGTGCTTCGACGCCGCACCGCTTAGCTGCGTGGAGCAACGCCTCGCGGAAGAGTCCCCCGTCGGCGGTGTGTATGAGAGCATGAGACGCCAGAATTTGCGCGAGACTCGGAAGCGGCTTTCCAGACGCAAGAAGAAGGCCGCAATGCGTGACTTCGTAGCCCTGCTTCTGAAGATTCGTTTGAATAGAGTGGACGACCTTGCAGGCAAGACGTCTTGCTTCCGCCTGCGCGCGCGAGATGAAAGCTCGGGCGTCGGCGGGCGGCAGCTTTTCCGCTGTGTGATATGGCTGGCGGAATTCATAGGTGAAGGTCTCAACGAGGTGAGGGCGTTCACGCAGGAGAACGCGAGGCGAGCCTTCGTCGAGCGATATCGCCACGAGGGCGGTCCATCCCGAATGAGCACGAAAACCCAGGGCAGCTTGCCTCATGAGAATTTTCGCCAGGGGCGAATCATTCCAACTTAGGAGTGCTACTACTCTAAGAGTCGACTATATCTGGACGACCTTCTTGGCGGCACTCACGGCGCTCGAAGCAGAATCGACGACATCGTTGACGATGCCTTTGCCACGTTTCACATATTTTTCAGCATGATCGCCGAGGGTGTCAGCGGCATCCTTGAGATAGTCTCCGGCGTCTTCCAGGCCACGGCGAAGCTGACGACGCGTCTTTTCTCCCGATTGTGGCGCACAGATCAGAGCTACGGCTGCACCTGCTGCTACTCCCACGGCAAAAACAGCCCAAAACTTAATTGCATTCATAATGGCGTTCCTTTCCTGACCGTATTGACGGTATACCCGCTATGAGATTGCAGCGCAAGCCTATTGGTTGCTGGGGCAGGCCGGTTTCGGGGTTATCTAGACGAAACATTTTGCGCGGCGGTCGCGGGAAGCGCCGGACCCTTAATATAGCGGCTGGCGAAGGTCAGAAATGTCGGCCAGTTCGGAGCGGGTGTGTGTCCGCCGCCATGCTGGCGAAAGGCGATCTCGCCGTCCATGAGAGGGGTTTCGATGGGCGGGAATTCAGCGGTCCCCAAGTCCCTTTTACCGAGAAGCCGGTATACGGGTCCGGCGGCGACTGCGGCGAGGAACATGCCCTTGGGGTCGGTCCAGCCGTCGCCCTGAACCGCGCCTCCGCCGATGAAGACCGGACGTGGTGCACAGAGGGCGATCAACTCGTGCGCGTCGGCGGGCAGGTCGTTCCAGTGAAGCGGGCCGGCGTACTTGATGAAGTTGCCGGCCATCCAGTGGTATTCGCCGGCACCGGCGACGTTTTCGACAATTTCTCCAAAATTACGGCGATTGAGCTTAGCTCCGCCTTCGCCGGAGGAACTTATGTAGGCGATCGCGAATCGGGGGTCGTAGGCCATGGCGACGAGCGCGGCCTTGCCGTAGCGCGAGTGGCCCTCGATGCCGACCTGACGAGCATCGACGGATTTGTCCGTTTCAAAATAGTCGAGTGCGCGGCTGGCTCCCCACGCCCAGGCACGCAGCGCTCCCCAGTCGTCGAGTTTGCGAGGCTGGCCCTTGTTACAGAGACCAATGATGCCTTGAGTGAGACCCGCACCGTTGTCGGCCTGAACGCTGGTGGGGATGTAGACGGCATATCCCCAGCCTTTAGCGAGAACCTGCTGCTGCCACGTAGGACCTGGATACACCGGCTGCGGAGGCAGGCGCTTCATGAGAGCGGCCATGAAGGCGGGATCGAAGGCGAGCTCCATCATGACCGGAACCGGGCCGGTTGCGTTTGCGGGAGTCGTCAGGGTGAGCTGGATGTCGACGGTGACGAGAGGATAGGACGAGTTGTCGACGTGGCCCACAAGCTTCTTGGTGATGACCGGCACCTCGCCGTTCGCTTCGTAGGTTGTGCTGATGACTTCCCAGCGAACTTTAGGTGTGTTCGCCGGAACGCGGCCGTAGATTTCACGATCGAAGACTGCGACGATCTCGGGGCGGCGCTGGGTCCACCACATTTTGGCAGCGGTGACGTGCTTACCGTTGTTCAGGACGAGTGGCTCGGGCAGATTGGGGTAGGGATTCGCCTTGGACTCATCGTAGTTGGCGGCGTAGGGAGACTTTGGGTCACCGTCGGCGCCGCGTCGGATGGAGGTGATCTGGAGGGCATCCATCATGCGCTGGTGGTCCTGCTCGGCAGTGAGTTGGACCGGCGGAGGAGTCTGCGCTGCTGCGACGAGGGTCAGGAGGAAGAGGCCAGCTATGAGTCGTCCGATGCGCACGGATGTCCCCGATTTTCTTGCGAGATAGTTGAGAACGGCCCAAGAATATCGATTTAGTAAGAGATTGGGCAAGGGACGCTTCCCATGTCCCAGAATCGGGACATGGGACACCCGCATCACGGTTTGACGCTTAGCTTTTCGCTGCCAACTGCTGTGCCTGTAGCACCACCAGTTCGCTGAGATCTTTCTTTTCGAGACCGTGGACCTGTTTGTTGAACTCGTCCACCTTGCTGGACCAGTTCATGGAGCAGAATTTCGGACCGCACATAGAGCAGAACGCGGCCTCTTTGTAGTAGTCGTCGGGGAGGGTTTCGTCGTGCATGGAGCGAGCGGTTTCGGGATCGAGGGAGAGCGCGAACTGCTTCTCCCAGTCAAAGGTGTAGCGGGCATAGCTGAGGGCGTCGTCGCGGTCCTGCGCACCAGGCCGATGACGGGCGATGTCGGCGGCATGTGCGGCGATCTTGTAAGCGATCATGCCGTCCTTCACGTCCTTCTCGTTGGGCAGGCCGAGGTGTTCTTTCGGCGTGACGTAGCAGAGCATGGAGGCTCCGTGCCAGCCGATCATGGCAGCGCCGATTGCTGAGGTGATGTGGTCGTAGCCGGGT
>CAYVSQ010000615.1:0-19037 GCA_964453815.1 uncultured Acidobacteriaceae bacterium
CGCTCGGCGACAGAAACCCCGGCGTCAACGCGAGCGTACAATTCCAGATCGGATATACGTGGTGGAAGTAAAAAGCAGGGATTGGGGATTAGCCATTAGGGATTAGCAACCCTGTGGTGCCTGCTCGGAGAACGCCATGCCCGAACCGCTCATCGAATGCGTTCCCAACTTCTCCGAGGGCCGCGATCCGGCCGTAGTGGAGGCCATCGTCGCTGCGATGGCGGTCGATGGCGTATCTCTCCTCGATTTCTCCCGCGACCCTGACCATAATCGCTCCGTTGTCACCATCGTCGGACCTCCTGCCGCCGTCGTCGAGTCCGCCGTCCGTGGAGCGGGTCGCGCCGCCGAATTGATCAACCTCACCTCACAGCGCGGAGTCCATCCGCGCATCGGCGCAGCCGACGTCATCCCTTTTGTGCCTGTTCGCGATATCTCGCTTGAGCAGTGCGTGCTCTTTGCGCGGCAGGCCGGGGCTGCATTGTGGGACCGCCACGGCATCCCGGTCTACTTTTATGAAGCCGCGGCAGCTCGCCCGGATCGCGCTCTCCTGGAGCATGTTCGGCAGGGCCAGTTCGAGGGTCTGCGCGACGCTGTGAAGCGTGAATCCGCGCGCCGTCCGGATATAGGCGGACCGGACCTCCATCCCACCGCCGGAGCAGCCGCCGTAGGTGCGCGACGCTTCCTCATTGCCTGGAATCTTTACCTGAATACCGCTGACGTCGCCACCGCGCGCGCCATCGCCCGCGAAATCCGCGCCTCGTCCGGAGGCCTTACCGGCGTCAAGGCTATGGGTGTGCTCGCGCATGGCGAGGCGCAAATCTCCATGAATATTACCGACTTCCGCCAGATGCCGCTCAGCCAGGTCTATAAGGTCGTCCGCGAGAAGGCTGCTGGCCACGGAGTGGTCCCGGTGCGCGGCGAACTCATCGGCTTGGTGCCTGAAGCCGCCGCCGAGCGCGAGAGTGAGTGGCTGCGTCTTTTCCATCAGTTCGATCCGGAAGAGAAGATTCTGGAGCGCAAGTTGCAGCATCCGCTTGCCTGGCCCACGCCTTCTCACGCCGCTTCGCGTCTAAAATAGAAGCAGTGAACTGCAGCACGAATCGCTCTGGACAGAGCGAAATAGAAATAGACAGGGACGAGCGCCAATGCGCTCCCCGGAGGCAAAAAGCAAAGTGAAGTTTGTTACCCGATTCCAACGGCTCGCCACGAGCTCCCTTTTAGCCGCGGCCTGTGCGGCGCTGACACCCATGGCTCTGGCCGCGCAGCTCGACAGCGACGCGCGCACTGCCATCCCGCACGACGTTCAGCAGATCATCGTCATCGACTACCGCGCCATGCAGAACTCGCCCGCTGCCATGGATCTCAAGGCCCGCATCCTGCCGCCCGAGCTTAAGCAGCTCGAGCAGGCGCTCAAGAGCTCCGGCTTCAACGAGAACCACGACGTCGAACAACTTGCCTTCGCCGCCTATCGCACAGGCGAGGAGGGCGTCAGGTTTGTCGGCATTGCCCAGGGGCAGTTCTCTCTGACCGATATCCTCTCCGCGTTCAAAAAGAACAAGGTCAAGCCGACCCTCTACCGCACCAACAAGCTCTATCCCATGGGATCGAGCGGCATGCTGGTTACTTTTCTCAATCCCACCACCATGCTTTTCGGATCCAACGATTCTCTCAAGCCTGCTCTAGATGCGCGCGATGGCCTCGCGCCCAATTTCCTCACCAATCAGGAGATGCTCGGGCAGATGGGCGGTGTCGATACCGAGCCGCTCTGGAGCATTCTCGACCAAAAGGGCACGCAGTTCATGATGCGCGGCCTGCTCGGCGAAGCCGCGCAGCTTGCTGACTACGAACAGGTGAAGAAGCGCTTGCTCGGCTCGCGCTACACGATGAACTTCCAGAACGGCGTCAAGTTCTCGCTTGACGTTGCCACGCCGGACACCTTTACCGCCGCGACCCTTTCGTCCCTATTGAACGCAGCTGCTATGTACAAGAAAGTCAGCGGCTCGCCAACTGAAAAGCAGGCCGTCGACGCAACCACCATCGACTCCAGTGCCGGCCAGTTGCAGGTGCGCTTCGCCGCCTCCGACAGCCAGTTCTCGGCGCTGCTGCAATCGCCACTCTTCCAGTCTGTAGTTAAGTAAGTTCCTGCGTTCTGGGCGGGTCAACCTGGATTCATAGTCGCTTAAGGCGGATCGATTGTGTAAGGGAGCCGTTGCCTCTGGGCCACTGGTCTCCTCGATCACTACTATTCCCTCCATTGCTTAATAGGCAGCCAGGAGGCAGGCGAGTGGCCAAGAACATTGTCATCTGCTGCGACGGTACCGGTGGCGCGTATGGAGACTGCAACACAAATGTCGTGCACATTTATGAAGCCCTTATCGTTGACGGTGAGAGACAGGTTGGCTACTACCATCCTGGAGTCGGCACCGAGGGGTCGCCCACTTCTCATGGCAAGCTCGGAGTGGCTTGGTCCAAGGTGATGGGGCTCGCCTTTGGGGCGGGACTTTTGCGCAACATCGGTGACGCTTACCGCTACCTGATGAACGTCTACGAGGAAGGCGACAAGGTTTACCTATTCGGTTTCAGCCGGGGCGCATACACGGCACGTGCGATTGCCGGTGTCCTGCACATGTTTGGCCTGTTGTGCCCCGGCAATGATGCGCTCATTCCTTACATCCTGCAGTTCTATGCAAAACAAACACGCAAAGCAGGCGGCATGACCAGCACCTTCACCGTGGCCGAGGGCTTCAAGAAGACCTTTTGCCGTCCGTGCCCACTGCATCTAGTGGGGGTCTGGGATACGGTCAGTTCGGTTGGATGGATCTGGGACCCGGTGAAGCTACCCTACACGGGACGCAATCCCGACGTGGCCAATGGACGTCATGCGATGTCCATCGATGAGCGCCGCTGCAAGTTTCACACGCGTCTCTGGGGGGCTCCGTTCCCTGGGCAGACCATCAAGCAGGTGTGGTTTGCAGGCGTGCATTGCGACGTGGGTGGAGGCTATCCTACCCGCAAGAGCGGTCTATCGCAGATCGCCCTGCAATGGATGCTTTGCGAAGCCGTATCGCTGGGCCTGCTCGTCGACCCGGAACGGGCTAACCGGGTGGTGGGCCGAACTTCCGAGTCTTCGATCCCGCGTTCGCCAGTCTCAGAGCCGGAATCCGGTCGGATGATCCATCACCACCACATGCCTCATCCGCCCGTTCCGCCGAATCCCGCTCAGAAAAAGAATAAGTCTCTCACTGGGCCATGGTGGCTCCTGGAACTGTTGCCGGAGCACCACTACAACGCGGCCACCAAGAAGAAGAAGTGGCGGATTCCGCTTGGCGCATGGCGAACCATTCCCCCGGACGCGGTCTTCCACGTCAGCGTGCGGCAGAAGCTGGCAGAGGATCGAAGCTACAAACCGCCGAATCTACCGACTGATTTCGAGACGAATCCCTCCTGGAAGCATCGTGAGGAGCCTGACAACCCATGTATCTTCTCCTGAGCCGTGGCCGCTCGAATTGGGGTTTCCAGACCCAAAGTACGAACCGCTCGTCACATCGTCTCTCTATTCGATTGACACTCTATCCATAGATAAGCTATGGATAAGGCCATGGCAAGAAAGACCGACCTGCTTCCCGGCACACTGGACATGCTGATCCTCAGAACGCTTGCCCGTGCTCCTTTGCATGGCTACGGAATCGCGCTCTCCATCAAAAATCTCTCTCAAGACGTGCTGACCGTCGAAGAAGGCTCGCTCTATCCGGCGTTGCAGCGGCTGCTGCTCCAGGGCTGGGTGAAGGCTGAATGGAAGACGACGGACACCAACCGGCGAGCGCGGTTCTATACCTTGACTGTGGCCGGTCGCAAGCAGCTGGGTCTGGAGCTGTCGCAATTTGAAGAGATGATCGCGGCCATCGGCCACGTGCTGCAGGACGCATAGGAGGCTGCCGTGGACGCTCTAGCCCGCATCTTTCGGAAATTGGGATTTCTCTTTCACCGCCAGAAGTTCAACAGAGAGCTGGAGGAAGAGATGGCCTTCCACCGTGAGCAGCAGCAGAAGGAGTTCCAGGCTGACGGCATGACGTCCGAGGCTGCGCAGCACGCCGCGCGCAGACAATTTGGCAACGATACGCGACTCAGAGAGCAGAGCCAGGAAGTGGTTGGCTTTCGTGCCGAGAGCGTCGTACAGGACTCCCGCTTCGCCCTGCGCCAGTTGCGCAAGAATCCCGGCTTTGCCGTGACGGCTGTTCTGATGCTCACGCTGGGCATCGCGGCGTGTCTGGCACTCTTCGCTTTCGTTGATTCAGCGCTCATCAAGCCCCTGCCTTACAAAGATTCAGCCCGGCTGGTCGGTGTGTATGAAAGCATTGCGGTTTTCCCGCGCTCGAATCTTTCCTGGGAAGACTACCTAGACTGGAAGAAGCTCCAGAAGGTCTACAGCTCGTTTGACGTGTGGACGGGGGGCGGCTTTCTGCTCAACACTCCTTCCGGCGTCCAACCGGCAATGGGCGCACGTATCTCATCAGGGTTTTTCAGCACGCTTGGAGTTACACCCGTCCTCGGGCGCGACTTCCGTCCCGGTGAAGATTCACGCGGCGCGCCGCGCACCGCGTTGATCACCTACGCCACGTGGCAAAATCTCTACGGCGGCCGCAGAGACATCATAGGCCAGGTCGCCACGCTCGATAACACGCCCACGACCATCATTGGCGTGCTGCCTCGCGAGTTCCATTTCGCCCCGCGCGGCCGCGCCGACTTCTGGTTGCCCATCCAGGAGCTGAATGGCTGCGAGAGGCGCCGCGGATGCCATAACCTCTATGGAGTCGCACGCCTCAAGGACGGCGTCTCTGTCGCCACAGCGCTGGCCAACATGAAGTCCATCGCCGCGCAGCTTGAGAAGCAATATCCCGACACAAATCGCGGTCAGGGCGCGGCGGTTATTTCTCTTAGCGAAGCCATCATCGGCGATGTTCGCCCCATATTTCTCGTTCTCTTCTGCGGAGCGGCCCTGCTGTTGCTCATCGCGTGCGTGAATGTTTCCAACCTGTTGCTCGTGCGCGCGGAAAACCGCCGTCGTGAGATGGCCGTGCGCGGCGCGCTGGGAGCATCACGGACTCGCCTTGTACTCCAGTTTGTTACAGAATCGCTTGTGCTTGTCTTGTCGGGCAGTGTCCTCGGCGTGGCTGCAGCGTACGGAACTATGCGCCTCCTCCTGCGGCTTATCCCGAGTGACATAATCGACTACGTGCCCTACCTGCAGGGCATTGGGCTAAATCCACGTGTGCTCGGTTTCGCCGTGCTCGTCGCGTTGCTGGCGGTTGTGATCTTTTCGTTGGCGCCTTCTTTGCGGCTGTCTCCGTCGAACCTTAGAGCCGATCTCGCCGACGGGGGCCGTGGCGCCGCAGGAACCGTCTGGCGCCGCTTCGGATCGCACCTCGTCGTTCTGGAGCTGACGATCGCCGTTGTGCTACTCGCCGGAGCAGGCCTGATCACCCGCAGCTTCTACCACCTGCTCCACGTCGAGCTAGGATTCGTTCCCGATCACCTCGCCACTCTCGAGGTCGCTGCGCCCGACAAAACCTATGCCAAGCCTGACCAGCAGGTGCGGCTAGCTCGCCAGATGGTCACAACTCTCGATGCGCTGCCCGGGGTGCAGTCGGCAGCCGTCAGCACGCGCCTGCCGATCAGCGGCAATGGGAACACGACCTGGATCAGAATCCAGGGCCATCCCTGGACCGGCGAGCACAATGAAGTGAACGAGCGTGAGGTCAGCTCGGAGTATTTCGCCACCTTAAGGGCGCGCCTAATCACTGGCCGATTCTTTGCTGACTCTGAAGACTCGACCAAGCCGAACGTCCTCGTCATCAACCAGGCGCTGGCGAGAAAGTACTTTGCCGGTGAGAACCCCATCGGCAAGAAAATCGGCGATACGAGTCTTTCGCCTGACTCCATCCGGGAAGTTATCGGCGTTGTCGACGACATCCGCGAAGGCGGCCTTGATGAGGAGATCTGGCCAGCTGTCTACTACCCGGTCAACCAGAGCCCCGATACCGATTACGACATCCTTGTGCGCACCTCGCAGGCTGAGCAGTCCGTCCTGCCGGCGCTGGTTGCTGCCGTTCACAACATTGATCCCGACATAGGCACGCGCAACCCGCTCACCATGGTCCAGGTCATCAATAATTCGCCGCCCGCGTATATCCACCGCTCAGCCGCGTGGCTCGTGGGGGGATTCGCCGTTCTCGCTCTGCTGCTCGGCGTCGTTGGACTCTACGGCGTAATCGCCTACTCTGTCAGCCAGCGTACGCGTGAAATTGGCGTGCGCATGGCCCTCGGCGCGCAGCGCAGCTCGGTCTATCAACTCATTTTGAAAGAAGCCGGATGGCTGACGGTTCTGGGCATTGCTGCAGGTCTGGCTTGCTCGATCGCAGCGGCAACCACGATGGGCAAGCTGCTCTTCGGAGTGCGCTCGTGGGATATTCCGACACTCGTTTCGGTTGCTATGCTCCTCGGCTTCTCGGCGCTCGTGGCCAGCTTTATCCCTGCACGGCGCGCCGCCTCGGTCAATCCGGTGGAGGCACTGCGCGCGGAGTAAATGGCACTCTTTTGAAACGAACGCCGACCCTCAGTCACTACTCGGGCAGATCGAGCCACGGGAAGTCACCCGTCATCTGTCCCGCGCTCGATAGGGGGCAACATGGCATCTCGCCGTCAGAAGGTACGGACGCTAGCCGCTCTCGCGGTGGTGCTTCTCTCCGGTCTGGGATGCCAGGCCCGTCATCACTTGTCCAGCAGCCAGCCGCTTCGCGCCACGGTTTCTCCGCTCAAGGCAGCCCTTCCCTCAGAACAAATGAGAATCACGACCGCCCGAGTCTTCCGAGGATCCGTATCCTCGGTATCGATTCAGGACGACCTGATTGCCCGCTAAGAGGGGCGGTTAAAAGGGAATGGATCTGCGCAACAGCAGCCGACGCTACCGCTTGAAGACCTGCAGCATCATCTCAGACTGCACCTGGTCCAGCTGCTTCAGGGTTGCTTCCAGCGTCGGACGGTCGTCGAGCGAAGCGCCGAGCATGATTTCCTTGAGGCGGTAAGCGGTATGCCGCATCAGAATCTCCGCATTCTTGAGCTTTTTCGCGTCATCAGCGACGCCCATGTGGATTTTCTCGGCGTACTTCTGTACCGCCTTGAGCGAAGCTGAGGCTTGCGCAGTCTGACCGGCCGTAAACTGTTGACTGGCGAGCTCTGCCATCGAGTGGGCGAGTTCCGCATAGAGGAAGCACTGCTCTTTGGGAGACGCCTGCGCAGCCCTTGTTTCGAGCGCAGTCATCTCCTGCACGTCTAATATTTTATCGGTAACCGCGAATGCCGCGGGGGCGATGGCAAGCGTAGCGAATGCGAAAGCAAGAACGAACCGCATGATGCACCTCCTCGGGTGCCACGGGAACGTTAAACGCTAACTACTTCTCGAGGACCAGCAAACGCTGCTTAGCCTGCCACTCCTCGTCTGGGAACTTCCCCAGGGCCGACTTGAGGAACAAATGATAATACTCCACAGAGTGCTGCTTCTGATGAAGATTATCGTATGCGGTTGCCCATAAGAAGTAGGTAGCCGGTGTTTCCGAAGCAAATTTTGATCGCATCGAAAGCGCTTCGACCACCAGAGGGTACTGGTGCGTCTTGGACGCCGCATATGCGACCCCAACCCATGCATCGGAATCATCTTGCTTGATCTTTACCGCCCGCTGAAATAATTCCAAGGCTTCCGGGTACTTCTGTTCCCGGATCAGAACCTGCCCCCGGGCCGATGCCAGCTCGACATCGTTCGGGGTCGCAGCGAGCAGATTTGCATAGACAGTATCGGCCTTCTCATAGTTCCCGGCTTGCATATACGCATCGGCGAGCATCATGCAGATGCCTCGATCCCGCGGTTCGATCCCATGCAGCTTTTCAAGAGCCGCCACCGCTTCTTCACTCTTGCCCTCAGCCGCCAGCAGCACCGCATACTGCGTGTTCAGCGCCGGATCGTCCGGATCGCGCTTCAAAGCCGCCTTCAACAACGGCTCCGCATCGGAGTACTTCTTCTCCGCCAGCAGAAGATGTGCCAGCCCGGCAGTCGCTGCGGAAGACTCCGGATCGATCTTCAGAACCCGCCGGTAAGCCTGCTCCGCAATATCCTTATCATCCTCGGCCTCGGCAATCTCCGCCGTCAGCAGCGTGTCGTTCACTGTCTCCGGTGTAAGCTTCAAGGCCTCCAGCAGAGCCCGCTTCGCCGTATCCGGATCGGACTCCCGAACCAGCCTCGCCAGCGTCCGGTAGGCCTGGGCTTTAGCTACCGGATTGGGAGGATTGGGCTCCAGCGTAAGGGCTGTCTCCAGTTGCGCCCGCGCGTCTTTCGATCCCTCCTGGGCCAGGAGCAGCCCCAACGCCATCTGCGCCTCAAACTGCTTTGGATCGGCCGCAATTGCCCTACGGTAGAAGGCTTTCGCCGACTCTGTCCGTTCCTGCATATCGTCGCAGTACCCGCGGTCAAACAGTGCCCGGGCATCGTTGGGATGGGTTGAAAGATACGTGTCCAGCAGCCCACGCGCCTTGCCACAGTCCTTCCCATCGATCAACGACTCAGCCTGCGCCAATGGTCCCGCCGGTGCTGGGGCCTGAGCGGATGGCTCGTTGGCACTCGTTCCCGGCGGCAAAGGTGCCGACTGAGCAAGAAGGCCGGCTGGCGGGAGAAGAGCAGAGAAGGCAAAAGCCAGAAAAGCAAATCGGGACTGCATTACACCACCACTTCAGTTGCGGCCTCGCGCCGCGCTGTAAGAACTCTGTTCAACCACTCGCCGGTATGGGAAAACTCGTTTTGCGCAATCTGCTCGGGAGTGCCCGCTGCCACAATCTGTCCACCGGCTGAACCACCTTCCGGCCCCATATCGATTACCCAGTCGGCCGATTTGATCACATCCAGATTGTGCTCGATCACCACCAGGGAACCGCCGCCGTCGATTAGCTTGCGAAATGCCGTCAGCAGCTTGCTCACATCGTCAAAATGCAGCCCGGTCGTCGGCTCGTCGAGAATGTACAACACCCGGCTCTGCTTCCTTCTGCCGTCGACATTTGATCCCGCCCGTACCGACGCCAGATGCGACGCCAGCTTTACCCGCTGCGCCTCGCCGCCGGAAAGCGTCGTCGCCGACTGCCCCAGACGAACGTAGCCCAGGCCAACTTCGTCTAGCACGGCCAGCTTTTCGACGATCTTGTGCTGCCCGGCAAAGAATCTCATTGCCTCTTTGACGGTCATGGCTAGCACTTCGTGAATATTTTTGGCTTTGTACCGGACTTCCAGCACGCTCGCCTTATAACGCGTACCGCCGCACTCCTCGCAAGGCAGTTCAACGTCGGCCAGGAACTGCATCTCCACCGTAACTGTTCCATCGCCATCGCACACATCGCAGCGGCCGCCCGGCACATTGAACGAGAAGTGTCCCGCCGTGTACCCTCGCCGCTGCGCCTCGGGTTGCGCAGCAAACAGCTCGCGAATTGCATCGAATGCCTTGATATACGTCACCGGATTCGACCGCGGAGTTCGCCCGATCGGCGCCTGATCGACGAGCACAATATCGTTCAGCCGCTCCACACCTTTGATCTCGCGATAGATATTCGCGGGGTCGCCACCCTCTGTTTTGCCGAGCTGGTGCGAGATCACGCGGTACAGCACCTCGTGCACCAGCGTCGATTTACCCGATCCGGAAACGCCCGTGATGCACACCAACAGTCCCAGAGGAATCTCCAGGTCGAGTCCGCGCAGATTGTTCGCTCTGGCCCCGCGCAGCCTGATCCAGTCTTTCCCCGCGCCTGCTTCGCGCCGCCGGGTGGGCACTGGAATCGTGAGCTGACCGGAGAGATATTTCCCCGTGATCGAGTCTGGATTTCGCTCCACCTCGGCCACGCTGCCGGCCGCCAGCAGGTGTCCGCCAAACTCGCCCGCTCCTGGACCAAGATCGAGCAGATAATCCGCCGAGCGAATCACATCCGGATCGTGCTCGACCACCAGGATCGTATTGCCGAGATCGCGGAGGTTTTCGAGAATCCGGATCAGCTTGGCGGTGTCGCGCGCGTGCAGGCCGATCGAAGGCTCGTCGAGCACATACAGCGCGCCGACCAGTTGCGACCCGAGAGAAGTAGCCAGCTGAATCCGTTGCGATTCTCCGCCGGAAAGAGTTGAGGCCAGCCGGTCGAGCGTAAGGTAGTCCAGCCCCACCGCGTCCAGAAAATGCAGCCGCTGCTGAATCTCATGCAGGATGCTGCCCGCAATCTCCTGCTGCATCGGAGTAAGATGCACGCCGCTGAAAAACGCATTCGCGGCGCGAATCGTCAACGCCGCCGTATCGCAGATGCTCTTGCCGGACACCCGGACCGCTCGAGCCTCGGCGCGCAGCCGCTGCCCCTTGCAATCCGGACACAGTGCGTACCCACGATACTTCGACAGCATCACCCGCACATGCAGCTTGTACTTCTTCCGTTCGAGGAACTGAAAGAATCCATGCACGCCGAGAAACGCCCCGTGGCCATCCAGCACAAACGCCTGCTGGTCGGGTAAGAGATCGAACCATGGCACATCCATCGGAATGCCATGCTCCTTCGCTGCGCGCTTCAACTCTGTGAAGTACGACCGATATTTAGGGCGGTTCCACGGATCGATCGCGCCCTCGTCGAGAGTCTTCGATTTGTCGGGAATAATCAGGTCGAGATCGAAGTCGATCGTATTGCCAAAGCCCTGGCAGCGTGGGCAAGCGCCAAAGGGATTGTTGAAGGAAAACAGCCGCGGCTCCGGATCACGATAGACCCGATGGCAAGTCTTACACTCAAACGCCGCCGAGAATCGCAGCCGCTCGCGCTCCGGAGTTTCCGCGTCGCGCGGGACTATCTCGAATAAAATCTCGCCCGCCTCGCGATATCCGATCTCCGCGGCATCCACGATGCGCGCACGATTTTCGGCGGAAACGGCGATGCGGTCCACCAGCACATAAACCGGCAGCGCAAAGTTAATCTCCAGCAGCGATTCCGGAGTCGAGAACTCATAGATCCTGCCATCCTGGTAGAGCCGGTTGAAGCCGCGCTTGCGCAGGTCGCTCAGCCGTTCCTTGAGCTCGTCGGTCAGAAACGGTTCTTCCTCTGCTTTCGCGGTTTTCTTTGCAGCCTTTTTTGCGCGACTTGTGGGCTTTGCGATCGCCTCGTTCGCTGTCGCGGCCGCAGGCCCGGGCCGCACGCTGAGGATGACAGGAAAAATTGCATGCAGCCGTGCTCCATCACCCAACCCCAAAACCGTTGCCGCAATTTCGTCTACCGTATCGCGTTTCACAATGCCGTCGCACGCAATGCAATGGACGGTCCCGCAGCGTGCCCACAGCAGCCGCATGTAGTCGTAGATTTCTGTTGCTGTCGCCACCGTCGAGCGGGGATTGCGCGTGGAATTCTTCTGCTTGATCGCGATGGCCGGAGCCAGCCCGTCGATCAGGTCCACATCTGGCTTCTCAATGCGCTCCAGAAACTGCCGGGCGTAAGCCGAGAGTGACTCCACATACCGCCGCTGGCCTTCCGCATACACAGTGTCGAAGGCGAGCGAGGATTTGCCCGAGCCCGAAACGCCTGAGACGACCGTCAATTGGCCGTGCGGGATATTGCAGTTAATGTTCTTGAGATTGTGGGTCCGCGCTCCGCGGATGATGATCTCGTCCGTCAAAAAAGTCTGCCTCAAAGTCAAAAGCGGACGCTGTCCCAGTATGCGCAAATGGGAAAGGGAAACATAGCGCCCCATTCTGATTATAGGGGCTCACCGCTGCACAGGAAACCGTACGACGAGGCCGAGGACGCTACCTGACCGGAGCTGTCGACATCAGCCGTCCCATCAGAAAAGAGAAGAATGTCTGGGGATCGGATTTTAGACAGGCCTGCGCATTCGGCGCGCCTGGGCCGGCCCGAGTAAAGCCCTTGTCGTCAACGGTGATGTGCAAAGCCGTCGTCGGACAAAGCTCCGGCTGTGCCGCATAAGCAACGGCCATCGGATCAAAGAGGGTCGGCGTCGGCTGACCCCACTCCTGGTAAAGCTCTTTGAGTTGTGTTGTCAGCGGCGAGCCGTAGTCGAAGAGCGCCTTACGCTTATCGTCGTCAAGCTTCAAGATCGTCGCGTCCAGGGGCATCACGTAAAGCGGAATGCCGGAAGCGAAAACCTTCTGTGCCGACGGAATGTCGCAGAGGATGTTCCACTCCGCCTGCGGCGAGTCGCTGTTGTAGCCGCGATATATTGAGCCCCCCATCATGACAATGCGCGTCAGTCTGCGAAACGTTGCCGGATCCTTGTCGATGGCAGCGCCCAGGTTGGTCTGCGGTCCGATGGCGATGAGCGTAATTTGGTCCGGGTGCTTACGGATTTCGCTGAGAATAAAATCGGGAGCCGTGCCCGGATGAATCAGCTTCGGGTCGCCACCTGCGGCGTACTGAGCCTGAGAAAATTTCGCGCGCGGAGCCGTCTCAATCCCCGCGACTACCGGGATATCCTGATGACCCGTGGCGGCGAGAAGGCGCACCGCGAGTTGCGCGCGCAGCTTTGTATCTCCGAATGCGGTTGTTATGCCGAGCAGCTTGAACTCAGGAGTCTGCAGCGCCAGCCCAATCGCGAACGCATCGTCAATATCGTCGCCAATATCGGAGTCGATGATGACCAGCTGTTTCAGATGCGTGCCAGGAACAGGTGCAACCTGGGCGGAAGCACCGCGCGCCAGAAATATCGGCAGGAAACAAAGAGCAAGTGGCAGACGCGTCGTCATGCTAGGAAGGTCGAAGCTTTCACAAGATTATTTGGGAATCCGGGAAGATCGCTTTCCGTGTGCTGTTTTTTCGTTGCTCCTGCGCCGCAGCTCCCATGCCGAGTGCAGAGCTCCAGTGAGGACATCTTCACTTGTCTGGGCCAGACGAATGTGTGTCGCGCCCATCCTGCCCCATCCGCCTTTGACGGGTAGAAAGATCTCGGGAAGATCAGCGACGAAAGCAGCCTGTTGCTCAGGTGTGAGCATCAGGTTGCCATAGCCTTCCTTCAGCGAGGCCAGGGTGGCGAAGATCCTTCCTCCGACGCGAAAATCCGGCACGCCCATGTGCGAGCTTTCCTCCACACCCTCAAGGCTCAACGCAATCCGCCGAAAATCCGCGATCTCCATGTAACCACCATTAAGCGCCGGAGGTGTCTTTAGAGGATGCCGCCTTTGCCGGCGCTGCCACAGAAGATGTTGAGCGCAGCGAATCGAGCAGTAGCAGAATTCCGCCGATCACGATGGCCGAGTCGGCGATGTTGAAGTCCGGCCAGTGATAGTGAATGATGTGGACCTCAAGGAAATCGACCACCGTTGCATATCGGATGCGATCCCAGACATTGCCGATTGCTCCACCGAGCACCAGGGCCATCGCCAGCGAGATCAGCGTCAACCGACGGCCGACTCTTATCAGCACAACTAGGACAACCGTTGCCGCTAGAAGCGAAAACGCCGTCAGCATCCACCGCGTCCGTTCGGGATGGGGCGAATCCATAAACATGCTGAAGGCCGCGCCGGGATTCAGCACATGGCTGATGCGAAAGACGCCCGGGATCACGGTAATCGCATCGCCTTCCTCAATATGATGGCTCACCCACGTCTTGGTGATTCGATCCAGAACAATCACTAACACTGACAAACCCAACAACCATCCCCGCCAATCACGAACACGGCTCATGCGTGGGCCTTCTTTTCTACCGATTCCGTGAGCGATTTGTAGCCCATCAGGTCGAGGGCATTGCGGCAACGCCCGCAAACGACGGGCCAGTCACCATATTGAGCGGTGTCGGTGCGGTAATTCCAGCAGGGCTCGCACTTGATACCGTCGGCGGGGAAGACGGTAACGATCACTTGCTCTCGAGAAGACGATTCGCTATCAGCCTGCTCTACTATTTCAACCTGAGAGACGTTAAATAGTTCTTTGAGTACGTCGAACCTCTGGAGCCCTGGATTAAGCGCAAAGAGCTGCAATAGAGTTAGGTTTCCATCAGCGGCAGCAATACGAACTTTTGCTTCCAAAGCCTTGCCTACTCTTTTTTCCTGCCGGGCGAGTTCCAATGCCTTTAAGACCTCATCTCGAATTGGCAGAAGCTCCGCAATTTGGGTCACATCGGTTTCACCCGGAAAGGGTGCTCCCGAGCTTTGCGGAAGTAGCTGAATTTCTTCGGTCCCCGGAAACAGCGCCAAATGCACGCTTGCCACGCGGCCATCAACAGGCGGCAGATAGCCCCAGACTTCATCTGCTGTGAAGCTCAGAATCGGTGCCACAAGGCGTGCCAGCGCTTCCGTAATCTTCCAAATTACTGTTTGCGCAGAACGTCGTTCCACACTCTCTGGGGCGAAGGTGTACATCCGGTCCTTCAGCAGGTCAAGGTAAAGCGCGCTGAGATCGACAATGCAAAATTCATTAATCGCTTGATAGACACGATGAAATTCAAATGCCGCGTACCAAGCGCAGACACGGTTTCGGAGTAACAACGTCTGCCTTAGCATGTATTGGTCAAGCGGCAAAAGTTGTTCGTAATCGACCCCATCTCGCGCCGGATCGAAGCCGTGCAGGTTCCCCAGCAGGTACTTAAACGTATTCCGCAACTTGCGATAGTTGTCCGCAGCGCGCTGCATCAGATTCTCGCTGGCCGCGACGTCCTCGCGAAAATCCACGCTCGCTGTCCACAGCCGCACCACTTCGGCGCCCAGGCGCTCGGCGATATCGACGGGATCGACGCCGTTGCCCAGCGACTTCGAAAAAGCACGTCCCTGCTCGTCCAGCGTCCAGCCGACGGTCGCGACCGTTTTGTACGGCGCAATGTCCTTCAACGCGACAGAGCAGAGCAGGGAAGAGTGGAACCACCCCCGATGCTGATCCCCGCCTTCGATGTAGAGATCGGCGGGAAACGCCAGCTTCGGATTGCCTACCAGAACCGCATTCCAGCTGCTCCCCGAATCAAACCACACGTCGAGAATATCCATCTCCTTGCGGAAGGCCGCGAGCGAAAGGTCGTCGCTTTGTTCCGAACCGCACGCCGCGCACTTCGTTCCAGCTGGCAGCAATTCCTCGACGGAGTACTTGTGCCACGCTTCCGCACCTTCTTTCTCAAACAGCGCGACGATGCTCTTGTTGACCGCCGCATTCTGCAGCGGCGTATGGCACTTGTTACACAGAAACACCGCGATCGGTACGCCCCATATTCTCTGCCGCGAGATGCACCAGTCGGGTCGGGTCGCAATCATGTTCCAGATGCGGTCCTCGCCCCACGCCGGGTCCCACTTCACGCGCTTAATCTCATCGAGCGCCCGCTGCCGGAAGGTTGTTTCCGTCCTGTCCGCGTTCTTCAGAGGAGTCTCCATGCCGATGAACCACTGCTCCGTGGCGCGAAAGATCACCGGATTGTGGCAGCGCCAGCAATGCGGATAGGAGTGATAGATATCGCTGCGCCCCATCAGCGCGCCGCGCTCGATGAGCACATTGATGATCGGCTCGTTCGCCTCGAAAACCGTCTTGCCCTCAAACGCCGGTAAACCGTTGCGCATCCGGCCTTCGTTGTCCACGTTGCAGGTCTGGTCCAAGCTGTAGCGCGCGCCCGTGTAGAAGTCGTCTGCGCCGTGCGCCGGAGCGGTATGCACCGCGCCCGTGCCCTGGTCAGCTGTCACGTAATCGGCAACCACGCCCAGCACGCTGCGATCGAGGAAGGGATGTTGGAAGGTCACCCTCTCCATCCGGCTGCCCTTAAATTTTGCAATCCGCCGTGCGTCTTCAAGCTTGCACGCGACGCGCACGGATTCGGCCAGCGAGTCGGCGACGATGTAGACGTTGCCGTCCTGTTCGAGGGCGATGTAGTCGAACTCCGGATGGAAGGCTACGGCGAGCGATGCAGGAAGGGTCCAGGGCGTCGTTGTCCAGATGATCGTCCACACCTGTTTGCCGACCAGCGCGGAATCAATCGCCGCTGGATCGCTGGTCAGCGCATAGCGCACGTAGACGCTGGGGCTGGTGTGCATCTCGTACTCGACTTCGGCCTCGGCTAGCGCCGTGCGGTCGTGGAGGCACCAGTAGACCGGCTTCAGTCCCTTGTAGACAAAGCCCTTCTCGAAGAAGTCGTAGAAGGTTTCGAGGGTTCGAGCCTCGTAGGGCTTGGACATCGTCAGGTAAGGGTGGTCCCAGTATGCGAAGATCCCCATCCGCACAAACTGGCTGCGCTGCAGGTCAATAAATTTCTGCGCATATTCTCGGCAGGCGCGAAGCACGGAAAGCGCCGGCATTTCCAGCTTCTTGCGGCCCAGTTTCTCGTCAACCTTGATCTCGATCGGCAGTCCGTGGCAATCCCAGCCCGGCACCAGCGGCGCGTCAAAGCCGGCCATGGTCTTCGACTTGAGGATGAAGTCCTTGATGCACTTCTGCAGCGCATGACCCAGGTGAATCGGCCCATTGGCGTAGGGCGGTCCGTAGTGCAGGATGTATTTCTCGGCGCCCTTGCGCGCCTCCCGAATCTGTTCGTAAAGCCCGGAATCCTTCCATTTTTTCAGCCTTAACGGCTCGTTCTGGGGCAAATTCGCCTTCATCGGGAACCTGGTCTCGGGAAGGGTAAGGGTCGCCTTGAGGTCCAGTTTTTCCTCCGGTTTTTGTTGCGCGGTGTCCGGATCGTGCGTGGTTTGCGTACCG
Source organism: uncultured Acidobacteriaceae bacterium (assembly GCA_964453815.1). Lineage (GTDB taxonomy): Bacteria > Acidobacteriota > Terriglobia > Terriglobales > Acidobacteriaceae > Silvibacterium. The sequence goes on from CAYVSQ010000615.1 coordinate 16,729, forward strand.
GAATCGGGTGCTACGGACATCGTTTCTCTCATCTTCCTCAATGAAGGGGCAAAACTTTATTGTAGCTGCTGCATCGAATTCTTTAGCGGCCACGTAACTTCGCCTTCGATCAACCGTCTATTATCCCGACGGGGTTTATGCAGCTCTGTTGGTTCGCGTGTCTCATCAAAAAAAAAGGCGCGTCCGGAGACACGAGCGAGACAATTGGGCCAGCAGTCGTCCATAATGGAGAGATAGCCGCAGGGGCAGCCCCGGCAGAGCAATATGGGAAACCAGCTTTTGACACCTCCCGAACTGGAACCAGTGAAAACGCGGCCAGCAGAAGAAGAGCCCAAGCTTCTGCTTGAGACCGACAGTTCCATGTGGTCCTCGCTCATCTCCAATTTGCGAGACACCTTTTTGTCTTCGAAGCAGCCCCCGCTTCAGTTGAGTTCTCAGCCAGTCGCCGTGGAAGACCTCGAAGTGGAAGAGTCGGTGTGGAAGTCGCTCGCCACCGGCATCCACGACGTCTTCTTTCCGAAAAAACTTCCGCCGCTTGATCTCACCTCGAAACCAATTGAGGTCGAGGATCCGACCAAAGAGGAGCCGGTCTGGAAGACCCTGGCCAGCAGTCTTCAGGATCTCTTCTTCCCGACAAAGCTTCCGCCGCTCGAGCTTACCTCCAAGCCCATTCCGGTCGCCGATCCGATGGCTGTCAAGCGAGGTCCTCTATCGAGTGCGCTCGCCATTACGGCGCACGTTCTGATTATCGGCCTCCTCCTCTTCTTCTTTTACGCGCAGTGGCGTACTCGAGCCATTGAGAGAAAAGCCGCGCTCACCGCCGTCGACGTCAAGCCATTCATCCCCCTGACCATGAAGTTGAACCAGTCCATGGGTGGCGGTGGCGGCGGCGGAGCCCACGAGCTCGTCGAAGCCTCCAAAGGCCATCTGCCCAAGATGGCCAAAACGCAGATAACGCCCCCGCAGATCATCCGCAACGATCACCCCAAGTTGGCCGTCGACCCGACAATCGTGATGCCACAGCAGATCAAGCTGCCTGACGCCCCCAACATGCCCAACATCGGAGTTCCGCAGTCATCCCAGGTTGCCCTCGCTTCGCAAGGGGGAGGCTCGGGCTCAGGCTTCGGCAGCGGCCGCGGCGGAGGAATCGGCTCAGGCAATGGCAATGGAGTGGGCCCCGGCGAAGGCGGAGGATACGGCGGTGGCGTGATGCGTCCCGGCGGCGGCGTCTCCGCGCCGCAAGTGATCTTCTCCGTGGATCCCGAGTTCTCCGATGAGGCGCGTCGAGCCAAGTACCAGGGCATCTGTCTCGTCTCGCTTATCGTCGATGCGCAGGGCAATCCGCAGCGTGTCCGCGTCGTACGCCCGCTCGGTATGGGTCTGGACGAAAAGGCCGTCGAAGCGGTAAGGCAGTACAAATTCAAACCGGCTTACTACCAGGGTCACCCGGTAGCCGTCGAACTTAACATCGAAGTCAACTTCCGCATCTACTGAGTTTTTTCAGCCCGATAGCAACGAAAAGGCCGGCTCTAATCGAGCTGGCTTTTTTGTTCCCGCAAGCGAAGCTCAGCGGGCTTCATTGCAATCAATCTCTTCAATCACGGGTATTCCTGCGATCTGTTGCCGCAGGTTATACGTAACTGAGCACGTATTGGTCTTTGCAGGCAACGTCTTGGCGAGCACGATCGCGGTACGGGCGTAGCTGCATGGCAGATATATCTGCCGATCTCCCACCCGGGATTAATTGCCATTTTAGAAGGTGATGTTGGCAAGTTGGTGCGGCCGCACTGAGGAGCACTAAGTATGTTGCTTTGTTTTCAAGTACATCCAAGGACGCGTGTCGTGAGCATGTCATAGTCACGTCATACTCGATAAGTCCCCTGACCTACTGACTTTTTGGCCTCGTATCCCACTGAAAACTATTATCAATCGCGGAAACAATCTGGCTTCATCTCTGAGTCGTCCTGCTCCAAGGAAGGTTAAGGGTTGCGCTCCTACATTCAGGTCATCGGCGGATCATCTTCGTGAGATGAAACGCTAATCGAAGAACGCGCGCTTACATTGGCGCGGGTTGTACTACACTGCGATAGTGGTAGCTAACTTACTAACAATTCCCCCTCGTCCACGAAGATCGCCTTCTTTAGGAACTGTCCCTCAGTATCCGCACCCCTTGTTGTCCATCCTCCAGAGGACACAGACACAGGTAATCACACTGTCATGCAGAATCGGCGACCACATTCCATACACTAACCCGGTGACCCGGCTTTTACTCCGCACCCGCTGATCTCGCACGTTAAGCAGTCTTCAAG